>NZ_JAELUC010000028.1 GCF_016429155.1 Pedobacter sp. ASV12
CCCCCCCCCCCCCCCCCCCCCCCCCCCCCCCCCCCCCCCCCCCCCCCCCCCCCCCCCCCCCCCCCCCCCCTTTTACATCCCCCCCCCCCCACCGAGACCTACCCATGTCGTGGTTCGTCGGCAGCGTCAGATGTGTATAAGAGACAGCTGAAAACCTTGGGAAGTTTGTGGAAGCATATATGTTCCTTACAAAGCCCAAAGAACAAAAGCAAACCACAGAAAAAATCAAAAAAGAAATATTTGGTCTGCTGTTATAAATTCAGGTTGGATCATTGTTTAACTAATCGAACAAACTCCCATTATTTTAAACAACCAAATCTTTTTAGTTATTCAAAATCTCAGCCATTTAGTAAACAGCTTCAAGCGGAAGTCGCAGAGCGAAGGGCAGTTATCCCCGCCAAACAGGTAGAAGGATTCACACTTCTGAAAGGCGCAGCAGTTGCTTTTCCTTTTCTCCCCTCAGGGGCAAATACGTAATGACCGATTTTTGGGTAAGCTGGTGCTAGCCATGCAGAGAAGCCATTCACACTGGAAAGCGGTATACGCAAAATACAAAAACAAGCGCTTTGAGGTCATCGGTCTATAGAAACGGAACAGATGCTATGGATCCTGCTAGCTGGAGAGTTTCCAAAAAAATATGTCGGCAAGAGTCATCAGTCGTTTCAGGATACAATACGGCTTAAAACAGCATTATTTTACAAAGTTTACATTTTTATTTACAATCTAAGTTCGCCTTGCCACAAGGCACCTCGGTAATTTTACCAGATCAAATTAAACATCAAGGCAACCCTGGAGAAGGGTGCATTACTGCTTTTAAAATCAATTATTATTAACCCAATTAATTTCTGTAGCATGAACAACAAACTATCAACTAATTCTTTCGTTTTAATTATTGCATCCCTGATTTTCGGTTGCCGTGGACCTGTAAAGGAGGCCGATAAAAACAAGGCAGCAACAAGCGCTTTATCCTTACATGCAGGGGATGAAAGATATATGGCAATAGACACAAAGGAAAGTACCGTAACCTGGCAAGGGTCTTCGTTAGCTGGTGTCAACCCTCATAAAGGATACGTGTATCTATCAAAAGGAGAATTGATGATCGAAAACGGCCAACTGAAGGGAGGCACAGCCGAAGTAAACATGAATACCATTGAAGATGAAGCCCATAGAAGCAATAACAACCTGATTAAACACTTAAAAGACCCTGATTTTTTTGATGTTAAGCAATTTCCCTTTTCTACCATTGCCATTACCAAGGTTGCCTCCACCAATACCGAGGATAAGCAAATTACAGGGAATCTGACTATTAAGAACATCACTCACCCTGTTACTTTTCCGGCCAAAGTGGAAGTTAAGAATGGACTGGTTAAAGCGAATGGCAAGCTGACGATTGACCGGACATTATGGGATATCCGTTATAGATCAGGAAAGTTCTATGGACATTTGGCCAATGGGGCAATTTCAGATTCCATTGCATTCGACATCAAGATTATAGCCAAAAAATAATTCCAGGTTCTTAATGTTCTGGAATTATAGCCTTAGGCTCCAGCAAAAACCACAAAAAGCCAGTCAGGTCACGACTGGTTTTTGTATTAAATTCTGTTGTCAATCCATTCGCATCAGCCTATTGCTCCAAATACTCCAAAGCAAACTGAATCCAATCTTTTATGCTCTTGTCCAGGTAAATGTCGGGTTGCATGCCAATGTTGTCAATCGGGTAATCAGGCAATCTTAACGAACGAAAAGTAGGCAATTGCAAAAGGTATTCGGGGCAGCCGAAATCGAACCTGCGGGCCGCCGCATAATCCAATCCGCCAGAGGTTACCGTGCCGGCTACTTTTACTTTCTTGCTTTGTTTGGCCTTCATCACGAAATTCTCGGCAGAACTCCCTACCCTATGATCGGTAAGTACCAGCACATGACTGGGGCCTTTCTCGGCAGGCATGACCTTTTGGATGGCAAACGAACTGCCTTCAACATTCACAAATTTTCCCATATTTTGTTTAAACAGGCTAATCCATCGCTTCACTGTGTTTATCTCTCCCTGTTTTTCTTTCTTGTCGCTCACTGTTTTGATATAGCTTTCGAGGCCGTTAACTAAAGTTTGGGTTGCCAGGTATTCCACCCCCATCGTCCTGATCGAATTGCTCATGATGTAAGGCAACAGCATTTGATAGGCATTGTCTGTCCCGCCCGAATTTCCCCTAACATCGACAATTAAGTTTTCGGCCTGTGCCAACTGCGAACGGTTGCTTTCCACAAGGTCTTCGATAATATCAACAAAAGGATAATCAAAAGACGGCAGCGTAATGAGCATGGTTTTGTCGGTCAGTTTTTTCATGGTAAATCCGTAAAACTCTCCTACTTTTCTTTTAATCTGCGTGGCTGTAAGGTTCGACTGTGGCGTTTCTTTGATAAAGGCCGCCCTTGCCTCCTTAAAATAAATGATACTGTTGTTGTAGATTTCGTATCGCCCGGTCTTCAGGGTTTTATCGAAGCCATAAAATTCAAACTTGCCATCAGGATATAGCCTGAATTTTATTTCGTTGGGCTTCCAGAAAGCAGAGCTTGAGGTGATGACAAAGCCCACTTGCACACCATCGCTGTTTTTGGTTATTCCGATTTCGTAGCCCACTCCTCCTGTCCATTCAAATTTATTTTTCCAAATTCCTTCCAACGGCTTAGGTGACTTTTTCAATCCATCCCGAAATTTTGCCACATCGATATTCACAAAATTAACCGGATCGGTGCTGGCCAAGCTTTTTGGACCTACAGAAGTGGCTGGGTTAATCCAGATATGGCCATCCCTGAAAAAAGAGGTATATTTTTTTAAGATGTCAAAACATTTTGCCTTTTCAGCGCTATTGGCCTGTTTCCTTAACTCTTGCTTAAAACTTTCGTACAAAATCTTGTCTTTGGTTTTTTCTTCGAAGCCCGGGTATTCGCTTTCGATTTTCTTAATCAATTTGTCCAGGGCATCGCCACAGGCACATTCGTTTTGTGCATGGGCCATTTTGGTGATGAAAAGTAAGGCTACAAGGAGAATAGTTCTGGTCTTCATGGTGTGTTTTATTAATTCTGCCGGCAAAATAAGCGAAATCCAAAGAATCAAAATTGTAAAAATCGTGCAGAAATATCGCCCCACCTCAATCTCCTAAAAAAACATTCCGATGACTTTAGCCCCTCGTTTCTTTAGGTTTGATTTTTATAACTTTGTTCCATGAGCCAGCACGAAACCATCAACGACTTTTACAAACGCATCCTCAAAGATTCTTGTTTAAACCTATCGGAGCTGAACACGCGCATTGGCCATGTCAACATCTTTTCGAGAGATAATTGCGCTACCATTTCGCCTTACAGCCGTCGCGATTACTACAAGGTATCGCTCATTATAGGCACAGGCACTTTGCACTACGCCGATAAATGGATCTACATCAACAAACCTGCATTGCTGTTCTCCAATCCTATTGTGCCATATTCTTGGGAAGCCGAATCGGAAAAACAAGAAGGCTGGTTCTGCCTTTTTACCGATGCTTTTATTGAGCCCGGCGAACGCAAGGGTTCTTTGCAGGAATCGCCTTTGTTTAGCCTAGGCGCCAATCCGGTTTACTTTTTAGATGAAGCGGCGCTAAAGGAAGTCTCTGATATTTTCATGAAAATGCAGGCCGAAATCCAGTCGAATTATCCGCACAAGTACAACGTGATCAAAAACTACCTGCATTTGCTTATCCACCAGGCCATGAAGCTCTCGCCTACCGAGGAATTCAAAAAACAGATCAATGCATCCACCCGTATCTGCGGCTTGTTTCTCGAACTACTTGAACGTCAGTTCCCTATTGATACGCCGACCAATGCCCTGCAAATTAAAACTGCGCAAGATTTTGCCAACAGCTTGTCTGTACACGTCAACCACCTGAACCGCTCGGTAAAGGAAATTTCGGGCAAAACCACCACCGAGCATATTGCCAGTCGCATTACCCAGGAAGCCAAAGCGCTTTTGCAGCACACCGATTGGAACATTGCTGAAATAGGCTATAGTTTGGGTTTTCAGGAACCTGCTTATTTTACCAATTTCTTTAAAAAGAATACAGGCATTACCCCCAATACCGTAAGGTTGCAAATGGCTTAAAACTGCTGTTTGATTTTTATAAGTTTTGGTTTGATAACTATAATCATACAGCCCAGCATTGCGAGTAGTTTTGTATCATAAAATTTCATCATGCCAATCTTATCCCAAAAACTGCAGCCCAAAAACAAAAAGATAGCCACTTTTATCGCTTTTCTATTGATCCCGCTTTCGGGCCTAATTACCGATATGTACCTGCCTTCTATGCCGCACATGGCCATAGAGCTGCACCAGACAGAAAATGCCATTCAGCTTACCTTGGCTTTGTTCCTGATCAGTTACGGACTGGCTCAATTTATTACCGGCAGCCTGGTTGACAGCTATGGCCGCTACAGACCAACACTCATTGCACTGGCTATTTTCATCGGTAGCAATTTCGTTATCGTATTAACCAAACAAATCGAAGTAATCTACGCCATGCGCATTGTGCAGGGCATTACCACGGGCTTTATCGTAGTAGCCAAAAGAGCCTATTTTGTTGATGTTTATGAAGGTGATGAACGAAAAAAATACCTGAGTTCCCTATCTATCGTATGGTCGTCGGCACCGGTTATTGCTCCGTTTATAGGCGGTTACTTGCAGCAATATTTCAACTGGCAGGCCAATTTTTATGTGTTGGCTGTTTACGGCATCGTGGTATTGGTATTGGAAGCGATCTTCTCGGGCGAAACCGTTCCCGAATATCGACCTTTTCGTTTGCCATCTATCATCAAGGACTACAAAACCATGCTGAGCACACCGCTGTTCTTATACGGCATCTTCATTATCGGGCTTTGTTATGGCACCACCATGGTTTTCGGGCTGTCGGGTTCCTTTATTATCGAGCATCAGTTTGGCTATTCGCCTGTGGTAGCCGGTTATGCGGCCCTGATGATGGGCCTGGCCTGGATGTGCGGTGGCTTGCTGGGCAAAGCACTGATCCAAAAGCCGTTTATCCCCAAAATACGAATCGCCAATATGCTGCAGTTGATTTTTATTGCGGGCATGCTCGTTAGCGCGCAATGGTTTAACAACATTTTCACGTTGATATTTTTTGCCTTTTTGATCCATGTCTGCGTTGGCTTCATCTTCAACAATTATTTCGCCTACTGTTTGGGCAGGTTTCCGCAAATGGCTGGAGTAGCGAGCGGCTTGAGCGGTGGCGCCAATTTTATCATCACCTCGGTATGCAGCTACACCGTGGTGGGCGTTTTGCATCCCCAATCTCAATTAGGACTTGGCTACGGCTATCTGTTTATCGGGCTTATTGCTTTGCTGCTGCTTCAGTTTTTGGTTAAACCAGTGGTCAACACTAAGGCGGCAATAGCTTAAAACATTATAAACAAATCGTTATTTACGACTACTCAAACCATATCGTTATGAAATATAGAAATCTTGGAAAAACAACTGAACAACTATCGGCTATAGGCCTGGGTTGTATGGGCATGAGCTTTGCTTATGGCCCTGCCGACGATACCGAAAGCATTGCCACCTTGCATAAAGCCTTGGATCTGGGCATAAATTTTTGGGATACCGCCGACGTTTATGGCAATGGCCTTAACGAAGAACTGATTTCGAAGGTTTTGGTACCCAACCGCGACAAGGTTTTCATTGCCACCAAATTTGGCTTCAGGTTTAAGGAAGATACAGGCACTTCAAATGCCGTAGGCACCTATTTCGATGGTTCGCCAAAATGGATGAAACAAGCCGTTGAAGCCAGTCTGAAAAGACTGAAAACAGACACCATCGATTTGTATTACGCACACCGTGTTGATGTGAATGTTCCGATAGAGGAAACCGTTGGCGCCATGGCCGAGCTGGTAAAAGAAGGCAAGGTAAAATACCTGGGCCTGAGCGAAGCCTCGCCGGCATCGCTCCGTAAAGCACACGCCGTGCACCCTATTTCGGCCCTGCAAAGCGAATATTCCTTGCTAACCAGGAATGTTGAAGGCGAAATTCTGGCAACCACCAGAGAACTGGGCATTACTTTGGTTCCTTACTCGCCATTGGCAAGGGGATTGGTTTCGAATACGCTCGACCTCAATGCCCTAACAGCCGACGATTTTAGAAAAACCCTGCCCCGCAACCAAGGCGAACATGCCGAAAACAATGCCAGGTTAGTGGCCGATTTTGCACTGTTGGCTCAGGATAAAGACTGTACACCTGCCCAATTGGCTTTGGCTTGGGTATTGGCACAGGGTGATGACATTATCCCTATTCCGGGCACCAAGAAAAGAAAATACCTACAGGAAAATGCTGGCGCCGTTGAAGTACAACTGTCAGGAGCAGAATTAAATGCGATAGAAGAAATCCTGAAAAAATATCCGAATGTTGGTGCCCGTTATGCCGAAGGCGCCATGAAATTGGTCAACAATTAACTTTCGTAACTACCCCTTACCAACCAAGCTGCCCATTGGGTAGCTTGGTTGCTTGCTGAAAGTTTCTTCTTTATTTAATTGTTTGCAGATTGTCCTGCTGGTTGTCGTCTAAATAATAGGCATAAGGATCTAGGGCGACAGCTTTGGGCTTTTGAGGCACCATGATGCTCAAAATGGTTTGCCGTTTGGTAAAATGATGCTTTTTCAAATAAAACGGTTTGGTTTGGTCGGTCCAGTCTTCCTTAAGCTGATCAAAAGTGGCCAAATCTACCGTCATATGGGGCTGCAACGCTGTCCTTCCGGCCTTTTCGCTGGGCTCAATATTTACCTGCAACTTCAATTCGTACTGCCCGTTTGCCAACGCTTTGCCTTGCAGCACTTTAAGGCTCATCCGGTAAACCATCATTTTGTTGATACTCTCGTCTATAAACTGCCTTTGTTCATGAGTAGCTGCTTTGTATAATTCGGCAACCAGGTCTTCAGTTCCCGCCCTTTTGTTAGGGCTCGAATGTTTGGCAAGCAACCGGCTCAGCACCAGGTTCATTTCACGTTCGCCCAGCATTTCTTTCAAGGCATACATCACCAACCCGCCTTTTTGATAATAGATATATGGTTGGTTATACGATTTGCCCAATGGCCGTTCTTCATGGTCGGTGGCGCTGTAAACAAAATAAAGGTTGTTGTCGAAACTCAGGTATTTGCGTAGGTACATTTTGCCATATCGATGTTCCATCAGTACAGCTTCGGTATATTTCGCCATCGATTCGGTAAACATATCGGCTCCGGGCTGCGACAAGGGCCTCAGCTGGTTGGCCCACCACTGGTGCGCGGTTTCGTGGGCAGCAATGGCATAGGCATGGTTGATCAGACTTTTGTTATAATTGGTCAGGAAATTGAGCTTTTCGGCGCTAAAAAGCACCCCGGCATAAGCGGTTGCCGCCCCGTTGTACTGCGGAATTTCGGCCAGACTCAATTGCTTAAACTGATACGGACTATAGTACTCTGCCCCATAGCTTAAGGCATCTTTCATACCCTGTAGCATATCGCTTAAATTGTATTCATGTCCTTTGAGGTAGTAGAGCTTAAGCGCCATGCCTTTGTAGAGTTCGGTTTTTACTTGATAGCGCGCCGAACTCAAAGCGAACATAAAATCGATAGGTTGTGTGGTTTTATAATGAAAATAACGGCGGCCATCCTTTATCCATTCTTTTTGCAATTGGCCTACGGTAACCACTTGCTGATCTGGAGCTGTTGATATCGTAGTTTCCAAATCAATCAGATGGTAATTGCTGTCAGTGGCATTGCCGATGACAATTGGCGCTAATCCGGCTTTTTTTCTAGCCCTTTCGTCGCTTGTTTCCATGCTGCTGTTATAGCCAAAGTCGGGCACAAACTTTTCCAACTCGATGTAAGAACCATTTTCAACTACCGAATTTTCTTTGTTAAAGGGCACAAAACCGGAGGTAACCACTTCAAGACTAAAATCCATGTACAGCGTATCGCCTGGTTTTAACGGTTTTTCCAATTCAATAAACTGCTGCTTAAATTCCCGATCAATTTTCGATTTCCCCTTGGCACGTACTCGCACATCAAAATAATTCACCTCCCGGTTAATGCCTACCCAAATTTTAGCAATGGCTAGCTTGCTTTCGTTTTGCAGCAAATAACTTCCCTTAACGTGGTATTTGGCCTCTTTGGTGAGTAAATCGACATGAGTTTTAACCGATTTAACAGTAGGTTGCGGCCAATTGGCCAATGCTTTGTACTTTTTCTCGTAGCGGATGCGCCAGTCGAGTTGGGCCTTTTTGTTTTGGTAGCCTCCTACAAGATTGGTTTGCTCGTAAATATAGCCTCCACTGGTAAAAAACACAACAATAGCTAGGCCAAACAGCCATTTATGGCTCCTTATCAAGTGGCCAATCCTTTTAAAACGTTGCGTCAAAGTGCTGTTCAAACGGTCTTGCCATAGGGCAACAGTTAAACCGGCCAGCAACACGCAAAAGCCAGACCAATAAACCATGTACCAATTAAAAGCCTTTGCATAATGGCCAAAACCATTAAAATAAGAATATTCGAGATCGGGTACGGCCGCAAAGCGGAAAAGGTAGTGCTCCAGTCCCACGCGCTGCGCCATGACGAAAAACGCGGCAACAAAGAGGCCCAATACCATGCCCAAGTATTTGTTGGCACTTAAATTCTGTGCAAATACAATAAGCACAACAAACAGGCACAAAGGCAACGAATTGTAATAGTATAAAGAAATGTAGGTAAGCGGTTCGATGTTAAAATAGCCATGGCTCAACTGCAGGGCAATGCCAATGCCTATATTGGTTGTGGTAAGCGCCAGCACCAAAACCATCAGTGCCAGCGTTTTGGCCGCCCACATTGGCCAGTTCCCAATCGGCGTGCTGTAGATGAGCGAATGTATATTAACCGATCGTTCGCTACCCAACAACTCGGCCGCAAAAAAGATGACCAAAATAAGCGAAAAACGCATGGACCGCAATTGCTCTACAATTAGGCCCGTAGTTGGATAGGCGGAAGTGCCGTACTGACCGTTAAATATAGTGTCCTTGAGCTCGATGGTATAAATAAATATCCAAAGCAAGAGCATCACCATAAACGAAATGTGCTTGAACAGCGAAACGGTTTCGAGCCTAAACTGCGATTTAAACACCAACCAACTATAGCCAAATCCTTGGGCCTGCGTTTTAAAATTCCTGAAAGGCACAAGTGCGATTTTTCTTTTCGACACCTTCGCTTGTTTGCTTTTAGGGGTTTGCCCTAACCTGAAGTTGAAGAGGCGATAGCTCAGCAAAATCAATACCGCCGTGAAGCCTAACCATAGCAGCCGGTTCATCAAAAACAGTCCTTCAACCGGAAATTGCTGGGTGTTGCGTTGCAAATCGGTCCAGGTTTTTACGGTAGCAAAGAAAGCGGCAAGGCCAAAAGGATCTGTTAAGATAGGGACAGCCAGCGAATCGGTGGTTTTATAAGCCGAGTTGGCCAACATGGGCGAATTGCCCAAAATAGAAGCAGCCATGTACAAAATATACAGCAGTACACCTGCGGCATAAATGGCCCTTGTGTTTTTGCTGAGCACTGCGGTACAAAAAATGATGGCCGACGAAAACAAAATATTTGGCAAGCCGAAAACCAGCAAGGGCTGCAGGCAATTGACCCATTTAAATGGCCCCAACTGATCGGCAGCAAACCAATAACCACCTAACAACATGCCCAATATAGCCACAACCAGTATAAAAAACACAGCCACCACCAACCCTGCAAAGCGCACAAAAAAGTAAGGCCTTTTTTTAATCGAAGTGGTAAATACCACACTGTCCATTTGGTAAACCTGATCTCTCAGCACAACATTGGCACAACACAGCGTACTGGCAAATACGGTAAGCAACGACAAGAAACTGGTGATATAGGTAATGGTAAAGGGCGAATTTTTATATACTTCACTGCTGCCAAAACCTCCATTAACAATGACCATGCCCAACGCAAAGAATAACAGGGCCGTAATTTTGAACGAAAGCTGGCCGAAATGGTATTTCAGCTCGAACCTTAAGAGTTGACCCATCATCTTCCGCCCTCCTCTTGTAGCTGTTGTGCGCCAAACAGCGCCGAGAAATATACTTCTTCCAACCCTGGATAAAAAGGCTCGAAACCTGTTGCCGGACGCTCATCGGCCAATACGTGCAATTGGATCTGACCAGCTAATCTTCGGGTAGAAATGACATTAAACACGTTTGCATAATCAGCCAAAGCCTCTTTCGAAATGGTTTTGCGCCATATCCTGCCATTTAGGCCTTCGGTTAAAATTGATGGCTTGCCTTTTAAAATGACTTTTCCGCCTGCCAACACCGCCATTTCGGGACAAAGATCGTGTACGTCTTCTACAATATGGGTAGAGAGCAATACCACTTTCTGTTCGCCTATTTCGCTCAGCAGATCGTGGAAACGGTTGCGTTCGAGTGGGTCTAAACCGGCAGTGGGTTCGTCAACAATAATCAGTTGCGGATTACCGAGCAAGGCCTGGGCAATACCAAAACGCTGCCTCATGCCACCAGAATAAGTACTCACCGCACGTTTACGCACTTCGTACAGATTGGTTTGCTGCAACAGCGATAGCACCTGTTCTTTCCGTTCGCTTTGATTGAGCATGCCTTTAAGCACCGCCATGTGGTTGAGCAAATCGACCGCCGATATTTTGGGATAAACGCCAAAATCTTGGGGCAGATAACCCAATTGGTTGCGCATGTATTGCGAATCTTGGTAAATATCCTGTCCATCAAAGTAAACCTGTCCGCTATCGGGGAGCTGCAACGTAGCCAGGGTGCGCATCAGCGACGATTTGCCCGCGCCGTTAGGGCCAAGCAAACCGAACATGCCATTGCCAATACTAAGCGTAACATGGTCCAAGGCCTTTACGCCATTGCCATACTGCTTGCTAAGATTTTGTAGATGAAGTCTTTCCATGGTCATTCGAATTATGATGGAACAAAGAAAACCAGCCGTTTCCATTCCCTTAAATTTTAGTGACGAAGGCGCTGGTAACGATGATGAAAGGCTCGAAACGAGGTTAAAGCGCAAAGACCAATACCGCTATTGACCGTAGACGATAAACCGGTTTTCCTTTCATCACCAAAAAGCCCCCCTTCGTCATTTAGATTTGAGGATATGGGCAATTTGTTGTTCTTTCGTTATTTTTAAAGCAATGGATAAATCGGCAGCCCGCTTAAATGTGATTTTCAAACACCAAGAGTTCTTTATTTTTATTGGGCTTTGGTTTTGGATTGCCATTCTTTTCTTATGGGATAAGGGTGCAACCACCTGGGACAATTATTTCAACTACCTATCGCTTACTTTTCCGGTTCTGGCACCTTGCCTGTTATTTTCGTGGTTCAACCCACAATTACAGGCCAACACTGCACGAAAAAAATATCTGCGCTATTGGTTGCTTTGCTTCATGGTTTGCCTGCCTGCAATAGCTACCCTTTTTGCCTGCCTATTTCAGTGGCAATACATTAACCTGTATGCACTTACTGCGGGTGCAGCCTTGGCTTTAGCATTATTGCTGCGCATCAACAGCTACTATCAAAACAGCATCAGACATGTGAAATGGATCAAAAAAATAGGACTCGAAAATGCAGTGTTGATCAGCATCGTACTTTTTGCGCTTACCATTTCCATAATGGCGGTATCGAGTATGGGCAACCCGCGTTACGACCACCAAAACAACCTATTGATAGGATTAGAGTTCAGTTTTTTTAAGGTTATACGCCATTTCAGTGCTTTTATCAGTTTTTTTGTCCAGTTTTTAATCATGTACCTATCGGGTTACCTGTTCTTTTTCATCAACAACCGCTACCTTGTGGCCAAAGTACTGAAACAACAGGGACTCACCAGTTACATCTTAAGCTTATTGACAACCGTTGTTATCCTCTACCCCATTATTGCACAGCTTTTGTTGTTTTTGCCCATTAACAAGATATTTGGGCGCGATATTTTCTCTCCCAATCCCTTCGACCTCGAAAATGCCTTTAGCGTAATAGGAATTATGATTTTGAGCCTGCCTATTGTACTTTCGTTGCAATGGGGTAAGCAGAACAACCAGATTATTGCATTGGAAAAAGAAAAATCGCAAGCCGAACTCGATTTGCTGAAGCAGCAGCTCAATCCCCATTTCTTTTTCAATACGCTCAACAACCTTTATGCATTAAGCCTGCAAAAATCGGACAAAACGCCCGAAAGTATTTTACAACTGGCCGAGCTGATGCGCTATACCATTTACAAAGGCCAGGAAAAGCAGGTAAGCTTGGCCGACGAGCTGAAATACATCGAAGACTACCTCCAATTGCAACAAATCAGGCTCAAAAAGCCTTTAGATCTTAAATTTGAAGTGGAAATTAGCGACGACAAACAAACCATCGCGCCCCTGATGCTCATCATCTTACTAGAAAATGCTTTTAAACACGGCATTGAACCCGCCGAAGAAACCGCATTTTTACGATTAAAGCTACACTGCCAACAAAAGGAGCTTTATTGCTGCTGCGAAAATTCATTCGAAAATGACGAACCTGAAAAAGCAGGCGGCATTGGCCTTCAAAACTTGGTTAAACGTTTAGAGTTGCTTTACCCAAACCAACATCGCTTGACCATCAGCAAAGATAATTCTATTTTTAAAGCACAGCTATTCCTCCAGTTATCATGAGTTTACGTTGCCTAATTATAGACGATGAGCCGCTGGCCCACAACATTATCCTCACCTATCTGGACGACATTCCTTTTATAACGGTAGCAGGCCAGTTTTATCGGGCAACGGAAGCGCTGGATTTTTTGAGTAAAAATGAAATCGACCTTATTTTTCTCGACATCCGCATGCCTAAACTCAATGGCCTGGATTTTATCAGAACGCTAACACACAAACCCATCATCATCATTACTTCGGCTTACGAAGAATATGCACTGGAAAGCTTCGATCTTGATGTTTGCGATTACCTGCGCAAACCGTTCCGTTTCGATCGCCTGCTCAAAGCGGCCAATCGGGCACTCGAAATCCATAACCTCAAAAAACAAGCTTACAAGGCAAGTGTGCCACAGCAAACTGCCATAGCACCCGAAAGCGCACAAATTGCCATCAAGGTGGATAAGAAGACGGTTTTGATGCCTTTAGACGAAATACAGTACCTGGAAAGCCTGGGCAATTATGTAAAGGTTTGGCGCGACACTGATTTCCTGCTAACGCCCAGAACCATGAGCAGCTTTGAAGAACAGCTGCCGGCATCAGCCTTTGTCCGCATCCATAAATCGTACATCCTGAACAAGAAATTTGTACACTATATGGAGGGAAACACCATATACCTCAAAAACAAACGCGAAGTGCCTATTGGCAAAAACTTCAGGTCCATGATCAAGCAATTGCTCGATATGGAAGAATAAGGCTAGCCGTTCATGGCTTCCAGCAGCTCTTTTTTATACAAGGGACCAATCGGCACAAAATCCTGATTGCTAAGCATCAGTTTATTATCCACAATGCGCCGTACATGGTTTTTGTTGACAATGTACGAACGATGCGCTTGAAAAAACTGTTTGGGTTGCAACTGTTCGAGCAAGCCTTTCAAAGTTTGGTATACCAGATAAAATTGCGCTTCGGTAAAAATCTTCACGTAGTCTTTGCTGCCCTCTATGTATATAATATCCTGTTGCCTGAGGTTAAGTAGGCTTTGGCCATCTTTAATCAACAAATGGCTTATTTGAGCATCTTCGGCAGGTCCATCCAACAGGCCCGCCTTGTTTACCGCTTTCCTAAAACGCTCGTACGAAAATGGTTTTAACAAATAATCAACGGCCTCGAGTTCATAACTCTCAAAGGCATATTGCTTATAGGCCGTAGTAAAAATGGTCTTTGGCCTTCGCGTTAAAGCCTTCAAAAAATGCAATCCATTAACCAGGGGCATTTCAATATCCAAAAACAACAGGTCTACCTTATACTTGCCCAAATACTCGAATGCTTCAACAGCATTTCTGAACGAAGCCAAATGCTCCAGGCCTGGCGTTTGGCCGATGTAGTGTTCTAATACCTGATGAGCCATGGGCTCGTCGTCTATGACAATGCAGTTCATTTGCGGTTCAAAATTACGGAGGCCACATATTGGCCGTTTTCTTCTGTTAAGATCAGCTGGTGCTGCTTTGGATAGTAAAGTTCCAATCTTTTTTTGATATTGACCAATCCGATGCCACCAACAGGTTTTGCACCGAGCTGAGGCGTGTTTTGCAGTTGGTCATTCTGTATGGTAAAGCTAATTTGTGACGGCGTAACCGCTACATAGGCCAATACCGAAGCATGGTCTTCCAGTTTATGCCGGCCGTGCTTAAAACTATTTTCGACCAGGGGCAAAAACAGCAAAGGCGGGATCTTCACCCTTGCATCTACCTCAGGTGCCTGAAAAACAATACTGGCTTTCGGAAACTTTTGCTGTTCCAACTCAAAATAGCCTTTTAAAAAATCGATTTCCTCCTGTAAACTCACTTCTTCTTTATCACAATCGTACAAAATGTATTGCATCATTTGCGAAAGCAGCAAAATAAAACGGGGCGCTTCTTTTGACCCTACCAAGCTCAAACCATACAAACTGTTTAAGGTGTTGAACAAAAAATGAGGCTGCAGCTGGGTTTTAAGCATATTGAGCTGCAGGTGCAGGTTATCGGTTTCCGACTGGTGACGTTTGATTTCATTCTGATACGAAAACCTAGAAAGCCCGATACAAAAAAAGGCGATCAAGTCGGTAAACATCATGTTCCAATCCCAATACTGATAAGCAAATTTAAAAAAATTATTCACCGGGAGGCCCTGCGTAGCCATTTTAAACAGCCATGAAACTGCTGCATTATTCAAAGGCATAAGCAGCAAAAAATAGGCTACCGTAACCAAAAACAATCCCAGATACTTTTTACGCTGCAATAAATTAGGGATTAGCCAACGGTAATACGGAATGAGTAGCAATGTTGAACAGATGCCGTAAAGACAAATCTGCAGGTAGGGAAAATCATTATTCGGTACGTGAGGCAAACTCGAGCTCTCCATATAAGCCGAATACTTATAAATGCAAACATAAAGCAGCCAGATGATCAGTTCGAAAAAAAGGGGAAAAGTAAGCGCTGGTTTCTTCATGATGGGACTAAAATCGTAATATTTATTGACTATGCCGTGTTTGTTTTCGACGAAGGCCAGTTTTTGCACGACCAAAAAAATCAGCCACAGTTTGGCAGCCTGCACCTCGGTCTCGGTCGAATAATCGACAGCGAGCCTATTTTTTGTGTGTTGATTTGCATCATCAAAAAACAAGAACATGAAAACAACACTTCAACTTTTTATCCTTGCTATCTTTTTAACTTTTAATGCCAGGGCACAATCGGCCAACGAGCTTAACCTGGCCAGCAGACAGGCATTTGTAAAAAGTGCCCAACCATTGGTCGAAAAAATGGCCGAAAAAAGAATTGTAGCCTTGGGCGAAGGTACGCATGGCACCGCCGAATTTTACAAACTACGCTATTGGATTACCCGCGAACTGATCGAAAAGAAAGGCTTTACCCGCATTGCCTTTGAAAACGACCTGAGCGATGGCCTGATGCTGAACCAAGAACTAAACAGCCAAGCCGACCTGAATGCGCTGATGAAAAAGCGCCTGCTGCGCATCTGGCAGAACGAAGAAACCAAAGAACTGTTAACTTGGGTGCGAAGCTACAACCAAACTCATCAAAAGAAAGTGGTAATTGACGGCATAGACTATGTTTACAACAATGTTGATATAGAGGCCTTGCAAAAAATATTGGCCAAGCAACCCGAATTTTTGGTTGAGGTGAACCGCTTAAAGATCCCGGCCTCTTTACAGGATGCCACATGGGAAGCCACGAACGACAAAAACAGTAAAATTGATTTCGCCGCCATGAGCAATTGCAGCTCTAAAGGCTATTTATTGGCCGATAGCCTTGATCAGAAAATACAGCAATCGAAGCTCCCTGAAAAGCTGAAATCAGCCAGCCATTTGATCTTATTGAATATCAAACAGGCATTCTCTCCTTTCTATTACAACGCCATCAAAAAAGCAGAACCCAGCCGCGATGTAAACATGGCTGCCAACGTAGCCGAAATATTAAAGGGCAACCGCGATAAAATGATTATTTGGGCACACAATGCCCATGTGGCCAAAAGCGGCGTCTACGATAATGCCGTTGGCGGTATGGGCGGCGAAATTGCCGAGCTGTTTCCCAACCAGTATTTTGTAGTGGGCACCGGAACGGCCACCGGCACTTTTGCGGCCACCGAACAATCGCGCGATACCTACACCAATCTTATGAAAGCCTATCCATTAGAAAAAACAATAGCCGAATCGTGGGAAACCCAGTTTTTAGCCTTGAATAAACCAGCCTTTTACATTTTCCCGGCGCAATACAACAGCAAAAACGAAACGAAGCCTTTGCGTTTTATAGGCTATGGCCCAAAGAGCGATCCAAGCACTAACGATAAAACCAATATCAGCCAACATTTTGATGCTTTTTTGTTTGTTGGCAATACCCATGCAGCCACTCCTTTAAAATAACGGAAAAGCATTCGCTATAAGTAAATTTATAATTACATCTTGAGCCACACCAGCGAATTACGATACAAACATCCGCTTTTTTCTTATCTTGAGCTTATGAAAGCTGTTTTCTCCATGATGTTGCTTTGTTTGGGGCTATCGGCATTTGCCCAACAAGATTCGCTTATTCTTTTAAAGCCTGCGCAGGTTTTTGACGGCGAGAACTTGCACAGCAACTGGGTGGTACTGGTAAAAGGCCAGCAAATTGAAGCGGTAGGCGCCATGACTTTTAAGCTGCCAGCCCATACCAAAATTATAGAATTGCCAGGCACAACTTTAATGCCGGGCTTGATTGAAGGACACTCGCATTTGTTTTTGCATCCTTACAACGAAGTAAGCTGGAACGAGCAGGTACTGAAGGAAAGCCGTGCCGAAAGAACCGCCAGAGCCGTTAAACACGCCGAAGCAACCTTAATGGCCGGTTTTACCACCGTTCGCGATTTGGGTACCGAAGGCGCTGGATTTGATGATGCGGGCCTCAAACAAGCCATCGAAAAAGGGGTAATCAGCGGACCGAGAATGATCATTGCCACCAAGGCCATTGTGGCTAAGGGAAGCTACGGACCCAACTATAAGAATGCGGATTTGGAGCTGCCACAAGGCGCGGCCGAAGTAGCCGGCACTGCCGAAATGGCCAAAGAGGTTTACCTCCAAATTAGCAAAGGTGCCGATTTGATCAAGCTCTATGCCGATTATCGCTGGGGCTTGGACGGCAAGCCAGCCCCTACTTTTAGCATCGAAGAAATAGCCACCGCAAGTGCCATTGCTAAAAGCAGCGGACGGCCAACCGTTGCGCATGCCTCGACCAAAGAAGGCATGCGCAGGGCAATTCTGGGCGGTGTCTCTACCATAGAACACGGCGACAACGGCGATGAAGAGATTTTTAAGCTCATGAAGGAAAAAGGAGTTGCCTTATGCCCCACTTTGGCCACCAGCGATGCCACTTTACAATATGATGGCTGGAAAAAAGGCATTGATCCAGAGCCCGAACGCATTAAAAACAAAAAGAAAAGCTTCGAACTGGCCTTACGCAATGGCGTTACCATTTTAATGGGTGGCGATGTGGGTGTTTTTGCCCATGGCACCAATGCCCGCGAAATGGAACTGATGGTAGCCTACGGCATGAAACCTATCGATGTGTTGCGATCGGCAACCTCGGTCAATGCCAAGGCTTTTGGCTACGACGAAAAGATTGGAAGCCTGCGCAAGGGCCTCATGGCCGACATCATTGCCGTACAAGGCGATCCTAGTATAGATATTAAAAAAATAAAGGAAGTGGTGTTTGTGATGAAAGACGGGAAGATTTATCGTTCTGCTTTTAACCAGTGATCAATAGCCGTTTTGGGTATCCATAAATTAAGGGCATTAAGCTAATTTTCAGACAACTGATATAGAAATAGTCCAGACTTGTTTCAGCTTTGCTTGCTGTTCATGTTGCTTTTTTTAGACTATTTACGTTTAGCCCTGCAAATCAATGAACTAATAACCCATTGAACTAGTTGCGAAACCATTCCAGCCACTTCTCAATCAGTGCTACCCTTTGCTTTAAGTAATTAGGCCCGAAGAAAATGCTCGACCAGTCGTCGAAGTTTTCGTATTGGAAGCCGAGGTAAAATACCCAAAAGCCAAAACCAAAATAAGGCATCGTAGCAAGCTCTTCATCACTTAGAAGCCTCACTTTTCGATAGGCCTCCACAAATAAGGCAAAAGATTTTTCTGCCTCTTCCCTACTGATTTTGTTATGGAAACATTCCAAAAAATAATGGATATAAAAAGAGGTGATGTCGTTAATCAAATATCCTTGACCAGCAAAATCGAAATCGAAGAAAGTGAGCTCACCATTTTTTTGGAAGTGAAAGTTTTTAGGCAGGAAATCAAAATGGCAGTAGCCGTAACTGAAATTGCTTAAATCTAGCTTTTCCATTTGGGCGCTTACCTGATCAGCCATTTGAACCAATTGGGCATAAACTTCCTCCATTCCCTCGAAAGCCGGTTTTACTACTGTTATCGGTTGTTTGATCGTAGTCTCTATCGTATAGGCTTTTCTTGGGTGTTTCAGTTCAATAGCGCCGGCTAGATTATGGAATTTGGCCATTTCAGTACCCAGCGTTTCCAATTGCTGTGAATTAAGCTCATAAACCGGTTGGCCTAAGGCATAGCTCAGCAAAATACCATAGCGTGTACCTTCAGCCGCATTAAAAGATTGGATCTGTTCGCCATCCAAGGCTTTGATTGGATAAGAAACGCTTACGCCATTTTCTTTGAGGATATTGAGCAGTTCTACTTCTGCCTTGATCTCGTCAAGTTTTCGGTGTGCATCGCGATAGATCTTGAAAATATATTGCTCCGTATCGTTTTCGAGCAGGTAAGTATCGCTCACATTGTGCACCAGCAAACGACATTTCATTTGCGAAAAACCATATTGCTGTTCCAAAAAATCTTTTAAGGCTCGAGCAGCAAGGGTTGAGTACTGCGTAGGGAAAATATCCATGATGGTGCAAATATAGGAATAGTTGAACGTTGGTAGCCGGATCATTTGGTAGAACCGATAGATCAGATCCGGTGTAAAGATGTCTTTTAAACCGAAGAAAGCCCACCATGCGGGCTTTCTTTGGTTTTATTCTATATTGAACCTGAGTTTAGCTGAGGGCCTAGGCTCAAAGATTACTGCTTCCAGCCGCCACCCAAGGCTTTGTACAAATTGACTACGGCTTGCAGTTTTTGCAACTTATCGCTTACGCTACTCAATTGCGCTGCCAAAAGGCTTTGCTCAGAGGTCAGTACGTCGGTATAATTGGTTGCCGAGCTATAGCGCAACAATTCTTGTGTAAAATCAACCGCCTTAGTTAAAGAAGCGATTTGCTTGGCGCGCGTACCTTCTTTTTCGGTTGCCGTTTGGTAAGCATACAAAGCATTCGACACTTCTTGTCCGGCGGTTAGCAAACTCTGTTGAAAACCATAAAAAGCAATCTGCTGTTGTGCCTGAGCCGTTTTTAAACGCGCCTTGTTCTGGCCTTTGGCAAAAATAGGTTGGGTTAAGCCACCTACTAGGTTATAGAAAATCGAGTGGCTGAAGAAATCCTTCAGCTGCAAGCTCGATAAGCCACCCGACGCCGTTAAAGTTAAAGCTGGATAAAAATAAGTCCTGGCTACGTTGGTATTTTCGAAAGCCGAACGCAGGCCCAATTCGGCAGCTTGCACATCCGGGCGGTTTTGCAACAACTGTGCAGAAACGCCGGTTTTCAAATCGCCGTAAGGTACTTGTTTGTCTAAACTGGTACGGGCAATGGCTCCCGGCGCCCTTCCCAACAAGATGCTCAAGGCATTTTCGGCTTCCCTGATGCTTCTTTTCAAATCGGGGATAGTTACTTGTGCCGCATACAAATTGGCTTCGCTTTGCACTACCGCGGCACCGTTTACAATCGCTCCTTCTTTCAGCTCTTTCATGGTGCTTACGCTTTTCTCCCTCACTTTAACCGTTTGTTCGGTAATGGCCAACTGCTGATCCAAGGCCAACAAATTGTAGTAGGCATTGGCAATATTGGCAATCAGTTGGGTTTGTACGGCGCGCTTGGCGGCATCGCTTTGCAATAAGGCGGCATAAGCCGAACGCTTGGCGCTGCTCAATTTGCCCCAAATATCGGCTTCCCAGCTGGTGCTGAGCTGCGCACGGTATGTTTGGGTTTCCAAATCGATGTTAACGCCTGCCGGAAAGTTTAATGCGGCTTTCGATTGCTTGGCATCGGTTACCGAAACATCGCCTTGCAGGCTTGGCAACAAGGCCATCCTGTTTTGCAACAAGGTGGCTTCGGCCACTTTAATACGCTCGATGGCCGTTTTTAAATCGAGGTTTTCTTTTAGCCCTTGTTCAATCAAGGTTTGTAGCTCGGTATCGGCAAACAAGGTTTTCCATGGCAGATTGGCAATGGTAGTGCTATCTGTACCCGTTTGGCTACGGTACAAATTATCACTGATAACCTCCGGACGCGTGTATTTTTTGGTTACACAGGCACTGAGGCTCAATACAACAAAGCCAAGGATTAATAACGAATATTTATGTCTAGAGTTCATCTGTTTGTATGTTTAATTTTGAGTGATTGAATTTTGAATGACTGAATTTTAACCCCGTCGGCTCTATCTTCCCATTCAATCATTCAATAATTCGCTCATTCAATAATTCTATTAATGTTCGCGGGCATCAACCTCTGGAAACTCCAGCGAAGCCTGTTCCGCATCGTAGCCTTCGTCAAATGGCGATTTGTTGCTTACTTTCTCTTGCAGGGTCTGAAAAACGATAAACAAGGCCGGAATAACGAAAATCCCGAAAATGGTACCGATCAACATACCGCCTACGGCACCTGTACCGATAGATTTGTTACCTGCAGCGCCTACACCTGTAGAAATCATCAATGGCAACAAACCCAGGATAAAGGCAAATGAAGTCATCAAAATTGGACGCAAACGCGCCGTAGCGCCATCAATGGCTGCATTTACAATGCTCATGCCCTTACGCCTTCTGTCAACCGCGTACTCTACGATCAGGATGGCATTTTTAGCCAATAAACCTACCAACATAATGAGGGTAATCTGGGTATAAATGTTATTGTCCACGCCAAAGATTTTATCGAAGATGAATACACCAGCCAAACCAATCGGCAAGGAAATCAATACTGCCAAAGGCAAAATATAACTCTCGTACTGTGCGCAAAGCAAGAAATACACAAATATTACGCAAAGCAGGAAGATAAACACGGTTTGGCTCCCGCTGCTCACCTCCTCGCGGGAAAGACCCGAAAACTCGTAGCCGTAACCCGCCGGCAGGTGGATGGCCGCTTCTTCCTGAACCGCTTTCAAGGCATCGCCCGAGCTAAAGCTAGGATTAGGTGCGCCTGTTACCGAAATTGAGGTAAACAAGTTGAAACGCGAAATAGCCTGTGGCCCATAAACCTTCTCTAAGGTGATGAACTCGCTAACCGGAGCCATTTTGCCACCCGAATTGCGTACATAGATGCTGTTCAGGCTTTGCTGGTTGGCACGGTATTGCGGTTCGGCCTGGTACATTACCCTAAACTGCTTGCCAAACTTGTTGAAGTTAGAGGCATAAACACCGCCATAATAACCTTGCAACACGCCTAAAACATCGCTCACCGTTAGGCCTGCCTGTTTTACCTTGGCCACGTTCACATTGATTTGATATTGGGGGAAATTAGGGTTAAATGAAGTTGATGCATATTGTATTTCAGGACGTTTGGCCAATGCGGCCAAGAAGCCCTGTCCTATTTCATTAAACTTCCTGATATCGCCACCGGTTTTGTCCTGCAGCTGGAATTCGAAACCACCGCTGGTACCAAAACCTTGGATGGTTGGCGGTGCAAAGAAAATAATCTTTGCGCCTTTAATGCGGGCTGTTTTGGCAAATAATTCGCCAATAATGGCCTTCACATCGCGCTTACGCTGGTCCCAAGGTGCCAAACGGGCAATTACCATACCGTACGAACTGCCGGTACCACTGATCAAGCTTCGGCCCACTACCCTAAACGAGTGTTTGATTTCGGGAATGGTTTTTACAATGCTGTCTATTTGGGTAATCACCACATTGGTGGCTTCCTGTGAGGTTGACGGAGGTAGGGAAATATCAGAAAACACTGTTCCCAAATCCTCGTTGGGCACAAATCCTTTTGGCGTGGTATTCATGAGGTAAATCAGCACCGCCGCAAAAATGGCAATGCCTAAGCCTGCTATCCACTTGGCATGCGACAGGAAGTTCACCGCCCGTTTATAACGGGAAGTCATGCTGTCGAAACCGGCATTAAAGCCCGCATAAAAGCGCTGCAAAAAGTTTTTCGATTTTTCGTGCTCTTCCTTGTGCGGCTTTAAGAACAAGGCACAGAGTGCCGGACTTAAAGTTAAGGCATTAATGGCCGAAAGGATAATTGAAATGGCCAAGGTTAAACCGAACTGTTTGTAGAACACACCCGACGAACCTTGGATAAAACTTACCGGAATAAATACCGCCGCCATAACCAGGGTAATCGAAATAATGGCACCGCTAATGTCGTCCATCGCATCGATGGTTGCCTGTTTGGCCGATTTATAGCCATGGTCGAGCTTCGCATGCACCGCCTCTACCACCACAATGGCATCATCTACCACAATACCAATGGCCAATACCAAGGCGAAAAGGGTTAACAGGTTGATGGTAAAGCCAAAGAGGCTGAGGAAGAAGAAGGTACCGATAATAGCCACCGGCACACTGATGGCTGGGATTAAGGTAGAGCGGAAATCCTGCAAGAAGATAAACACTACGATAAACACCAAAATAAAGGCCTCAACTAGCGTATGCAATACCTTTTCGATAGAGGCATCCAAGAAATCGTTGACATTAACCAGTGCCTGGTAGTGTACGCCCTTAGGAAAGGATTTTGAGGCCAGATCCAAAGTTTTGATCGAGTTTTCGATTACTTCTTTTGCATTTGAGCCTGCCGTTTGGTTAATGGCGATACCCAAGGCCTGTTTGCCATCGAATTTTACCGAGCTGCTGTAGCTTTGTGCACCCATTTCGATGCGGGCGATATCTTTCAGACGCAATACTTCGCCGTTGGCACCGGTTCTGATAATGATGTTGCCAAACTCGGTTTCGTTTTTAAGCCTGCCCGTGTATTTTAAAATGTACTGGAAGGCCTGATTGCCCTGCTCGCCAAACTGGCCCGGCGCCGCTTCGATGTTCTGCTCGGCCAAAGCCACACTGATATCATTAGGTACCAAACCATAGGTAGCCATTACATCGGGCTTTAGCCAAATACGCATGGTGTAGTCCATCAAACCAAAAGCACTCGCATCGCCTACCCCATTGATACGCTTAATTTGAGGGATGATATTGATGTTGGCATAGTTCTGCAAGAATTTTTGGTCGTAGGAAGGGTCATCACTGTAAATACCAAAAATCAACACGTTACTGGCCTGTCTCTTGGCCGTAATTACGCCCGATCGGGTAACCTCTGCCGGCAATAAGCTGGTCGCGCGGGCCACCCTGTTCTGTACGTTTACCGCGGCCAGATCGGGGTTGGTGCCCAATTTAAAGTTAACGGTAATGGTTGCCGTACCGTCGTTGCCAGCGCTAGAAGTCATGTAGGTCATGTCTTCTACCCCGTTGATTTGTTCTTCGAGCGGAACAACTACGCTATTCATAACTACATCGGCATTGGCACCTTGGTACGAAGCCGAAACCTGAACGGTAGGCGGCGCAATTTCGGGATATTGGGATACAGGCAGGGTAATCAAGCCCAAAATACCCAATATAACGATGATGATGGATATAACCGTTGATAGTACCGGTCTCTCTATAAATTTTTTAAACATAAATGCTAATGCTGCTGGACCAAGCCAGTATTTAAATGAATCTTATTTTTTTACTTCGGCAAGTACTGAATCGGCGTTCAGTTCTTCTGGCTTGATGGCCGTTCCATCTTTAAGCGACTGGAAACCTTCCAACACCACTTTATCGCCTGCCTTTAAGCCCTTGGTTACCACGTAGAAATTGCCCTTTGTCAATTCCATAACTTGAATTTCGGTGCTAACCACTTTAGCCGAGTCGCCCAAAACATATACAAATTTCTTTCCTTGCAAATCAGTAGTCGATTTTTGAGGAATCAGGATAACGTTCTCCAAGTGTTGCGGAATACGGACCAAAGCGCTGGCTCCGCTTTTTAGTAGAGATACCGGATTAGGGAAAGTTGCCCTTAAGCTGGCCGAACCTGTGCTGGTGTTAATCTGGCCGTTGATCGACTCGATCTTGCCGTTTTGCGCATAGACGCTGCCATCGGCCAAAACCAGGCTTACCGCCGGGATATTCTTCATCTGCTCGGCCAAGGTTTTGCCCTTATAGGTAGTAGAGAAATCGAGCAGCTGCTTTTCGTTGAGCGAGAAGTAGGCATAAACTTTCGAAATATTAGAAACCGTAGTTAAAGGCTGTGCGCTGGTGCTGCTTACCAAAGTACCGGTTTTGTAAGGAAGACTGCCCACAACGCCATCAACCGGACTGGTAATTGAAGTATAGCCCAAATTGGTTTTGGCATTTACCAAATCGGCTTTTGCCTGGGCCAATGCTGCTTTTCTGCTCTGCAGAGTTAATTGAGCCGCTTCGAGTTCGTATTTGCTGATGATTTCCTTATCAACCAGGGGCTTGGTTTTATTGACCTGTAGCTGCGCTGCGTTTACATTGGCTTCGGCGCTGCTGATGGCGGCCGTTGCGGTTCTCACCTGCTGTTCGTATTGTGGCGCATTGATGGTAAAAAGCAATTGCCCCTTCTTCACCACAGCACCCTCGTCAACGTAGATTTTTTCGATAAATCCGTCAACTTTTGGCCTGATGTCTATGTCCTGGATACCTTCGATGGTAGCCGGATAATCTTGATCCAAGGTAGTAGCTTGGGTGCTCACGGCAAAAACCGGATAGGCTTGTGGCTGCCCGGCTGCCGCCGCTGCCTTTGCCGCCTTATCGTCTTTACCACCGCAAGAAGCAAGTACGGTGCCCAGGAATAAAATAAGCGATAATCGAATTGTTGTTTTCATATTAATATGGGGTTTGCTTTTGTGTTTCATGTTGATTTTATTGATAAACCATTTCAAAAATTAGCTTTTTACGCTCTTTCATCAGCTCGAGGTATTCAGCATCGTTGATGTTATATAGTGATTTGTTTAAGCAATTATTAATTAATGGATAAGCCATTAAGGCGAACAGATTCATGCAGAAGTGGCGCGGATCCATCCGCTTGATCTTGCCTTTGTCCATTTCGGCACTTATTTCCTTCAAAAATGCCGATACCCTGGTCTTCTTCTCTTCCGGAACCTGACGGTCGTTGCGGTTCAAATCGGTGATGATATACATCTCCCGGTAAGGATATTGCATAGCCTGATCCATAAAAACATGGATCAGTTTTTCGAGCTTGTCCTTAAACTCAAGCTGCGAAGCGAAAACACCGTCCATTTCTTTCGACATTTCTGCGCGCGCTTCGGTAGCTACCTGTTCAAATAAAATATCCCTCGATCTAAAATAATAGTTTAACAAGGTGCGGTTAACACCAGCCGCATCTGCAATATCCTGTGTTGTAGCATGTAATTTTCCCTCAGAAAAAAAGATCCGCTTGGCGGTATCTTTAATAAGCTGTTCAGTTCCCGTATCTCGCTGCGCCATTTACAATTGTGTTTAACATTTTTGTTAAACAAATGTAGACATCTATTTTAACCTGCCTATTTCCTATCAAAAATGTAGCCGATTTATGACAAAGGCTTGATAAATGCCTAATACCTATTTCCTACTCATCCATTTCCTATTCCCTTACTTCAAAAAAAACAAAAACCACATAGGGGTAAAACCAAGTTGGGTTGTATTACTATTAAAACGCCTTTAACACACCACAAAAATTAGCTTATGATACCAGCACTTTTATTTTGGTTGTTCAAAAAATATGCACAACCAACCTTACATCAGCTATACCTGCAATTGGGCACAGGCAACCTGCTAAGGTTTACCAAAAAGAAAACCATCCTTTTGCTTTTCGTAATCTTGAGTCTGTTCGCGCATGCTGAGGAAAAAACGGCTACCTATCTGATCAAACGAAACGGAACCGTCATCGGGCAGCTGCTGCTGCAACAAAAACAGCATGGTGCCGAAACATTTTTAAAGATGAGCTCGAAAGTGAAAACCCGTTTCATTTTTGAAATCAATGTGCAAACTGCCGACGAATCGTTTTTTAAAAACGGACAGCTCCAGTATTCGAGCGTTTATCGCAAGGTAAACAGCAAGGAAAAAGAAAACCGGCAAACCAAGCTCCTGCAACAAAACTACCAGCTTTTAGCCGGCAACAAAAGCAGCTGGTTCAATGCGAGCATCAATTACAACATGATGTTGCTGTATTGCCAGGAACCTATCCATATTTTGCAGGTTTATTCGGATCATTTCCAGCAGATGCTGCCCATCAAGAAAATCGGCACGAACAATTACCGCATCGATCTGCCCGATGGCAATTACAACACCTATTATTTCCAGAATGGCAGCTGCAAAACGGTAGAGATACATCATTCGCTGTACACCATTACGATGGAATTGGTTGAAGGAAATGACTGAATGAGGGAATGAATGAATGAGAGAATGAGAGAATGAATGAAGGATTGAGTCAAAGCATAAGTAATAGCAGACAAGGCCTATTCAATCATTCAAAATTCAATCATTCAAGAACGAAGGACAGAATGAATGAAAGGCAAAGTTAGAGCATGGGTAACAGTAGACAAGGCCTATTCAATCATCCAAAACTCAATCATTCAAAAATCAATCATTCAAGAACGAAGGACAGAATGAATGAAGGACAGAGTTAGAGCATGGGTAACAGTAGACAAGGCCTATTCAATCATTCAAAACTCAATCATTCAAAATTAAAAAATATGGAAACGAAAATATTTGTAAGTGGTGCTTCTGGTTTTATTGGGCGAAAATTGTGCTTAGATTTGGCCGAAAAGGGCTTCAAGGTGCATGCGCTTTGCCGAAATACGGCACACCCCTACCTGCTTAAACACGAGAACATCAGTTTTTTCGAAGGCGATATCCTCGACATGAAAAGCCTAGCTATTGCCATGGAAAGTTGCAAACAGGTTTACCATACCGCAGCCATGGCCAAAATGTGGAGCAAAAACAAAGACGATTTTTACAGCGTCAATGTAATCGGCACCCGAAACATATTGCAAACAGCAATAAATCAAGACGTGAAAAGAGTAGTATATACCTCAACCTGTGGAGTTTGGGGGCCAACGCTGCGCTATCCGATGACAGAGAACGATCCGCGTATCATGGGATTTCCTATCGACTACGAACGTACCAAGTACCTGGCCGAGCTGGAAGTAGGCAGCTTTGTAAAAAACGGATTGGACGTAGTTACTGTTAATCCGTCGCGGGTTTTTGGCGAAGGTCCGATTACTGACAGCAATACCGTAAGCAAAATGGTTAATGGCTATTTAAAGGGCAAATGGCGCATTATTCCGGGCAATGGCAAAAAGGTGGCCAATTATGCCTTTTTAAACGATGTGGTAAACGGGCATATCGCAGCCATGCAAAACGGCGAAACCGGACAGCGCTATATTTTAGGGGGCGAAGACATCAGTTTTAACCAGTTTTTCGCCCTATTGGGGGCCATTTCCGGCCATCACCAGAAAATGTTCAGGGTGCCCCAAAAAGTCATCAAGTTATACAGCCACCTCGAACAGCTCAAAACTACCTTAACTGGCTGGGCACCGGTGTTTTTGCCCGAGTTTGCCGACCGCCTCCTTTACGACCAGAAATACAGCAGCAAAAAGGCCATCAACCAACTCGATTACCGCATTACGCCTTTTGCCGAGGCCTTAACCAAAACCGTTCATTATTTACAAAAACACGCATCATGAAACTTACCGCCGTTGTAACCGGGGCTAGCGAAGGTTTGGGCAAATCGTTCGCCTTCGAGCTGGCCAGCAGAGCCATCAACCTGGTTTTGGTTGCCCTACCCAATTCGGGTTTGCCTCAATTAGCCAACTTTATCCGCATCAATTTTAAGATCGAGGTGACCGAGTTTGAGCTCGACCTCACGCAAACCGAAAGCTGCGAAACCATATTCAACAACCTGCAACAACAAAAGATAAAGGCCGATTTTTTGATCAATAACGCGGGCTTGGGCAACTGGTCGTGGTTTGAGGAGAAACAGATCGATTTCTACAAAAAACAGATCGACCTGAACATCACCAGCACCGTATTGCTTACGCGCCTGTTTTTATACCAGGTTAATAAACAGCAACCGTCGTATATTTTAAATGTGGGCAGTTTAGGCGGCCGATTTGTAGTGCCCCGGAAATTGGTTTATGGTGCCACCAAATCGTTTATCAGCTATTTTACGCGTTGCCTGCAGCTGGAACAGGCCAATTCTTTGGTAAAGGTGAGTTTGTTGAGCCCAGGTGGAATCAATACCAAACCCGAACTGCTAGTGCTGAACCATGCGCTAAAAGGCATTTCGAAGGCCACCATTTTAGAACCCGAGCAAGTAGCCAAAACGGCTATCGATGGTTTGTTGAAAGGCAAGAAAGAAATCATCCCCGGACAAATCAACAGGCTTTTGGTATTCTTCGATTTACTGTTGCCCAATTTCATCAAAGCATTGATCATTAAAAGGAAACTGACGGCAACAGTGGGCAGGCCCCATTTGCTCAATGCCTAAAGATTTTTAATAAAAGCTTATCTTCGATTGGAATAGCCCATAGCTTGGAAAGTAACGACAACCATTTAATCGGCCTCATCAAATCTGGCAACCAAACCGCATTTGATACTGCTTACCTCAATTATTTCAGGCAGCTGCAACGTTATGCCTTTACTTTTACCAAAGACAACGACGATGCCGAAGAATTGATACAGAACGTGTTTTGCAGGATCTGGGAAAAACGAAACCAGCTTGATGCCAATGGGCAATTAAAGTCTTTCCTGTACAGAGCCGTGCATAACGAATGTTTAAACTATTTAAAACACCAAAACGTGAAGCTGTCTTTTCATAACTACCAACAGGAAAATGCAAGCATAGCCAACGATCCCGTTCAGGAAATGGCGGCGCAAGAGCTGGAAAAACAGCTTTACCTGGCCATCAATGAACTGCCTGGCCAATGCCGCACCATTTTTCAGCTGAGCCGGATAGAACAGCTCAAATACCAGCAGATAGCCGATCGGCTGAACCTCTCTATCAAAACCGTTGAAAACCAGATGGGGAAAGCTTTGAAAACGCTGCGTTTAAAGCTAGTTGACTTTCTGCCCATTTTATTGATTTATTTAACCAAAGGCCTATGACCTGGAATGCTACGATAACTGATGATTTACTGGTAAAATACTTGCTGGATGAAGCCAATATGGCCGAACGGCAGGAAGTAGAGCAGTGGCTGGCTGCCGATGCCCGGAATCAAAAATATTTCGATGATTTTAAGCTGATCATCGAAAAAAGCCAAATACAGGCAACTGAAGACGAAAAAGACTACGCCGCCTTAGCTCGTTTGCACGCGCGTATGAAGCGACAAAGAGCAGAAGCACCTACCCGACCGCTGTTTACACGAACCAGAGCCATTGCCGCCGTATTGATGATAGCCGTAGGTTCATGGCTGGCTTATACCCTGCTTAGCCAGAACAAGCCCATCAGCTTGCAGAGCGAGGCTAATGTAATAACCCAAAACCTGCCTGATGGCTCTACCATAATTTTAAACAAACATTCGTCGTTCACTTATCCGGCCAAGTTTAAGGGCGCTACCCGAATGGTAAAGCTCAACGGCGAAGCTTTTTTTAAAGTAGCTCCCCATAAGCAAATGCCTTTTATTATCGAAGCCAACGGCGTTACCGTACAGGTGGTTGGTACGTCGTTTAATGTCAGAAGCAGCCAAGGCCAAACCCAGGTTATTGTAGAAACCGGAATGGTAAAGGTAAGCAAGCTCGAAAAAAGCATTACCCTTTTGCCCGGCGAAAAAGTAAACGTAGCCAGCAACAGCAATGTACTGGTCAAAGAAATGAACAAAGGCAAGCTGTACAATTACTATTACAGCAACGAATTGATATGCGATAAAACCCCATTGCGCGAACTGGTACAAGTGCTAAATCAAAAATTCGATGCCAATATCGCAATCAGTAATCCGAAACTGGAAGATTTGCTCATAAGTACTACCTTTAACGACAATTCGCTCAACGAAATTTTAACGGTAATCCACGAAACCTTTAAGGTGAACGTTGAGTATAAAGGTGGTCAGATTTTATTGAAGTAGCATGCGGTTATGGCTTAAGTGTTTTACATTTTTCGCTTCCCTATTGTTTTTGTCCAACAGCGAAACCCATGCGCAAAACCTGGGCAAAACAGTGGCTATTCAAGTCAAAAGACAGAAACTTAAAGCCGTACTTTCGCTGTTGGAAGAGCAGGGCAAATTCAAGTTCTCCTACAACAGCAATATCCTTCCCCTCGATAGCCTGGTAGATTTCGATTCTAAAAATCTCAATGTTAAGGAAAGCCTTAACCTCTTGCTCGGCAACCCATACGAATATCGCGAAACGCCAAATTTTGTCATTATCCGTTATGCGCCATTCGAAATGACAATGTTGGTACAAGAATCGAACGGTAGCCAAGAGCAATACTTCATCAGGGGAAAAATAGTGGATAAACAGACCGGCAAACCCATTGCCGATGCCAGCGTGTACGAGAAAAACCTGTTGCAATCGACCCTGAGCGACAAAGATGGCCTTTTTAGCCTGAAGCTGAAAAATATACACGCCACAATTACCCTTACCGTAAGTAAAGAGGGCTATAAAGACCACTCTTCCTATTTTTTGCCCGAAGTAGTTATTTTTAAAAACCCCAAAAAAAGCAACGGATCTTATACCGACGACGAGCTGCCCAAAGTAGAAAACACCTTTCTCGGCCGGACATTCATTACCCGAAAACAACGTACCCAAACCCGTAACATTGGTGGTTTTATTGCCAATGCGCCAGCACAGATTTCGCTCGGGCCCGGCCTCGGTACGCATGGCTCACTAAGCGGACAGGTGGTGAACAAATTCTCCATCAATGTAACCGGCGATTTCAATGCTGGCACTGAAGGTATCGAAATAGGCCTGTTATTCAACATCGACAAAAGAGATGTGCGTTATTTCCAGTTTGGTGGCGCATTCAATCTGGTGGGTGGTTCTTTTACCGGCTTGCAAATCAGTGGTTTTCATAACCATGTGCTTCAAAACCTCAAAGGCCTGCAGGTTTCGTTAGGCTATAACCAGGTGTTGGGCAATTTGAACGGTTGGCAGATCGGTGGCCTGTTTAACCAGGTTTACAGCGATGTTAAAGGCATACAGGTGTCTGTTGGCTATAACCAGAACAAACAATCCGTGCAGGGACTACAGATAGGCGGTTTGTTTAACCAGGTAAAAGGCAATTTTAGTGGCCTGCAAATTGGAACCGGCTACAACCGTACTAATCAACAGTTCAATGGGGTACAGGTTGGAGCCATCAACAGTGCCCGAAAGGTAAAGGGACTGCAACTGGGCTTTGTTAATTTCGCAGACACTTCGTCGGGGTATAGTGTTGGCTTGTTCAATATTATTCGCAAAGGCTACCATAAACTGAGCATCAGCAGCAACGAAAGCATCGATTTGAATGCCGCCCTGAAAACAGGAACCTCCAAGTTTTACACGCAATTGCTTTACGGACAAAATGTAAGGGCGCATAAAAAATTAATCGCCATAGGTTTTGGCCTGGGCAAAGAAATCGAGCTGGGAAAGCTGTTTTCACTTAATCCTGAACTCAGTACCCGCTACGTTTACCAAGGCGATTGGCAATATACCAACCTTCTCAACCGTGCCGACATTAATTTCAATTACCACATTAATTCGTGGTTGACCATTAATGCCGGACCTGCCTTTAACGTTTACTATACCAAACAAAACGTTCAATTTGAGGGCTACGAGTTGCTCAAGCTTCCCCAAGCAGGCAACAAACTGCGGAGTTGGGCTGGCTGGAATTTGGGGATAACATTATTTTAAGTACCCCTAACTTGCGAAGTTTAAGAAGCTTCGCAAGTATGCTCGCTAGCGTCTGTGCTACAAGTTAGCCATTAAGGTTTTAACCGAAGGCCTTTTCTTGTAATCGGCATCAAAATGTACGTATTTGATTTTTCCATCTTTGCCAATGATGTAGGTGGCAGGCACAGGCAATACATAATCTGTTTGACCATTGGCCATAGCTACATCCAAGCCACCTTTTTTATACCGATCGGCCAATCCAGGTTCCATTACATAATTTACCTGATAAGCTTTCATGATACTATAATCGCGATCGCTCACGATGCTGAAAGACGCCTTTGTTTTGGCTACCGTTTTCTGTACGCCTGCTGCAGTTTCTGGCGAAACACCCAGCACATAAGCGCCCTTACCGGTTAACAGTTGCAGGCTATCCTGCAAATCCTTGATGTGCTTGTTGCAATACGGACACCATTGGCCACGGTAAAAAAACAGCACTACCGATTGATTGTTTTTTAACAGCTGTTTCAAGTCTACCACTTGGCCAGCATTGTCCTTCGCACTAAATTGGGGTGCCTGCTGACCTACTTTTAACGGATTTTGGGCAAATACAGGAGCCGTGGCCAGCAACAAAATGGCCAATACTAAGATTTTTTTCATGCTATTCATTTTCTAGTTTTGTGTTGATTAAAATTTTGAGTTTATTTTTAAATTCTGGGTCCAGCTCTTTGGTTTTGGTGGCCGAATGCCTAAATACGCTGCCCATGAGCAATTGTATGTTTTTGCTTTGCCTTTCGTAGGTCCTGCACCAAGAGCAAGCGGCAAGGTGTATTTTTAGTTTTACCTGCTCGCCTAGCGTTAAAGGCTTAAACTGTTGCTTTTCTATTAAAAAAGTAGCCTTTTTACAGTCTGCCATTATTTTTTCTGTCAGCTTCATCTTATAGCCAGTGTTTTTGCAGGCAGGCCCTGAGGTTAAGCTTGCTTCGGTGAACAATTACCCAAAAGTTTGCAGCCGTAATGCCCAAACTTGTACAGATCAATTCAGAAGTACTGTCTTCGAGATATTTGAGGCTAAACACCGCCAGCCAAAGCGCCGGGAGTTTTTCCATGCATTTTTTAAGCACCTTATCCAGTTCTTTGTTTTCTAACGGATTTCCATCATCAATTCCAATTTCCAGGGGCTTGGTTTTCCAATGTCCGCTTTCATCAAAAAAGTCATCTCCGCCCAACTCTTCTGGCCTTCGCTTCTTTTTGCGAAAGGTATCGGCAATTTTATGCTTGAGGATACCCGTAAGCCAAGTCAGTTCTGCGCTTTCCTCCCTAAAAGCATTCCTGGCCTGCAAGGCGGCCAAAAAAGTTTCCTGAACCAGGTCTTTGGCCAGTTCATCTTCAAAAACCTTTTTTAAGGCAAAGGCATACAGCCGATCTGCATATCGCTCTACCCATAATGCAGGATCGCTCATTGTTTTCTCCATATATTAAACGTGCTTCAAAGCCATTTGCCACATTCTTTACCAGGTTAGTAGCCAAGTCATGGTATTCCTTACAAAAATTTACAAAAAAATATTGGGTGCAGTTAAAAATCTAAATTTTATAGATTTGTTTCCGTGCCAAAGCCAGGCTAAGCTGTTTTAAAGGGGTTGTTTGAAAATCAAGGCTTTCTGTTCTTGGCCAGGTTCAGTCCTGCTTTAATTTGCACGAAATAAGCTTTGTTGGAAAAACTTTGCCGCTTCCCCTGTAGGCAAATTTGAATTCATATTGCCTACCGCAAACTGACAACTAAAACCGAGAACTGTAAACTTACCTGTAAATCAACTGATAAATTTGTCCGCGGTTGCCGGTGAGCAGCACCAAGCTTCCTTTTTTGGCTTTTTGCAGGGCATTAAAGTTTTGAGTAGAAATATTTGTCCAGGTTTTACCACCATCTGTCGATACATCGGTGCCTGATGAACCTGTAGCAAAACAAAGCTGCTCGTTAACATATTCAACTGCCGAGCGATAGCCCAGCACGGGCTTTTCTGGCTTAAACCAGCTTTTGCCGCCATTTTTGGTTAAGAGCACATTATTGGTGTTTTCTTTGTCTTTAAGATAGTTGCCCCCCACTACAATCCCTTTTCTATTGTTAAAAAAGGCGATAGAGAATGGTCCGGTACTATTTTCTCCTTGGATAATCGGACATTGATAAACTTTCCAGCGATGCCCGTAGTTGGGCGAGTAGTAGATGTTTGAAGTTGAGCCTCCCGTGGCTATCCATACTTTGCCATCGGGTGCCGTTCTGATGGTGGTACCGCTTGCGGCAAAACCCGCTTCGCCCGCTTTGAGGTCTTTTTTCAACTGGGCCGAAATATCCTGCCAGGTCAAGCCGCCATCAACGGTTTTGAGCAGCTGCATTTTGTTTTTGATCGGATCGCCGAAGATAATGCCTTGTTGTGCATCCCAAAAGCCCATTCCGTCTAAAAATATGGCCGAATCGGTATTTTTATAAACCTCACGCCAAGTTTTGCCACCGTCAATAGTCGACAGCACATAAGCCGGCGAACCCGCATTCACCACAATAGCCTTCAGTTTGTCAAAAGCCTCGATATCCCTGAAATCAAGCTTTTCATAGCCCTTCGGCTGGACCCACTCCCATGTTTTGCCACCATTGAGGGTTTTGCCTACATAACCGTTGCTGCCACTTACCCAAGCTATCGAATCGCTAACCACTGAAAGGCCACGCATACTGGTGTTTTTACCGGTTGCCAGTTGTTTTAACGTATAGTTTTGGGCCATGCCCCAAAAAGGGCAAAGCAAAAAAACACAAAGTAGCTTTTTGAACATAACAGGGATTTTAAAGGCGTTTGGCCTATTTTACTCTTTTCCAGCTTTCAGACCGGCCAATTAGCGAAATGCCAATATAGCCTCTAATGTTAAGCTGTCCGTTTTCTTTCAACGTGATATTGCAACTATAAGTCTTGCCGGTTTTAGGATCGTAGATGCTGCCGTCGGTCCATCTTTTATCTTCAAAAACAAAATCCTTCAGAATTTCCAATCCCAATAAAGGCTTGTTCCTGAGGCTTGTATTCGGATTTTTGACATCGGTTTTTGGTTTACCGTGTTCGTCGTTCGGTTCTTTGATCCAAGCCAGTTTGCCAAAATACTTGTCGCCTTTTTTATAGATTTCTATTTGGCCTTCACCAGAAGGGTTCACCCATTTGCCCAGGATATCGTCATTCTTTTGAGCAAAAACAGAAAGCGTGGAGAGCGCTAGTATCAACAAAAAGGATAGTTTCTTAACCATAAGATGTGCTTTAGCTAGGCTAATTTAGCGATTAGGAATGAAAAATAAAACTTGGGTGCAACAGCACCAAGCTAATTTTACATTCAAACTTCTTTAAGCCAAGGCTCCAAATACATCATCAAGCCCCACTTTGGCGCGTATTAACGCCGGGTAAACAAGGTCGCCACGGGCTGAAAATCGTCGGGGAGCACGCTAGCCTCAAAACCGTTTGCCAGGAGCAGTTTAATGATCGAATGGGGACAAACCACGCCATTGACACATTGAATGCGAAGAATCAGGTCGCAATCTTCTAAATCGAAGTTGGCCTGATACTCGCTAAAACTTTGGTGTATCTGATCGACGATGTTTTTGGCATCTTCGCCATGGGCTACGTTTGTCTTAAAAACTTCTACCATAGGTATTTCACATCAACTTGTATATTTTCTCGTTCACCACAACGTCTTTGCCTACCCTTTTGCAGGGCAATGGCGCTCTATTTTTCGGGTTCGTTTATTTGAAGCTGGCGCCTTCGCCATTGCATCAAACCTTATTAACCATTTATTGTCTGATCATTTTATGGTAGCTGATGTAAGAAGTGAGCAGCACGGCAAATACAACCAAAGGGAAGAACGACATCCCTACTGCACCGTCGACAGCCAAATGGCCAATGAATGCCGAAAGGTATTTGATGCCACAGCCTACATAAGCCCATTCTTTGATACGCTTGCCAAAAAACGGCAGGATCAAAATCAATCCGCCAATAAAATGACCTATGCCGATTTCCATGGCCAGCCAAGTGGGAATGCCCAAATGTCTGGTGCCTTCTACGGCTTCGGGGCTGTTCATAAAAAATATGCCCGGCAGGATAAATAAGGCCAGTAGGCCCGTCGAAACCCAGAAAACTATTTTCGCGGTTTTGTTCGGTTTTTTCGTTTGATTTTCCATCCTCTTATTTTTGGTTGTAATCGTAGTTCACCATCCATTGAATGCCGAATTTATCGGTCAACTGGCCATAGTAGGCATTCCAGAACATTTTTTGCAAAGGCATAACTATTTGTCCGCCTTCGGCCAAGCCATTGAAAAGCTTATCGGCTTCGGCTTCGCTTTCGGCGCCTATCGAAATAGACATGTTGCTGCCGGGTTTTACCTGTACCATACTGCTTGGCACATCAGTTCCCATTAAAATGCTGGTTGGGCCAATTGGAAGCGCTACGTGCATAATGCCTTCCTGATCTTCCTTCGTCATGCCTTCGCATCCCGGCGTATCTTTAAAGCGCATCAAGGCCGTAAATTCGCCACCAAATACTGATTTGTAAAAATTGAATACTTCTTCGGTATTGCCGTTAAAGTTTAAGTAAGTGTTTAATGTTGCCATCTTGTTTGTTATTTTTTTGTTTTAATGAGGTTATTGGTTTATGGACTAGGGTTCTACTATCAATTAGCCAGCTGCTGATAAGCCCTGTTCAGCTGATTGGTATGCCTTATGGTATGAAGCATCACAAAATGGAGGGCTTCCAGGCGAGTAACATAGCCAATACCAGGCAGTTCGAAACCTAGGCAAGTGGCATCGAGGTCCAAATCGGCTATGGCTTTGGTTAAGGTCTCGTTAATGGCTTTTATGTTGTCCAAATGAGGTTCCTTTTCGTAGTTTTTTATTTCGGGACGTACAAAATCCGGTGCTTCCATCTTCGAATCGAAGTTGAGCATGATGTTCTTCAGCAAACCAATATGCTGATCAGCCGGCCTTTCGGTTTGCCGGGTTTCGCCATAAAGCATATCGGCAAAACCGCCGTTGGCCAGGGTAAGATGCTGTACGATTTGGCCGGGTGTCCAGCTGCCTTCGGAAGGAACCAGGTTATATTGTTCGTTACCAAATTGTTGTGTGGCTTTTGTCCAATTGGCAAAAGCCTGATCCAATTCTTGTTGCAAGGTTGTTTGCGTTGTCATAATCTTTAAATTTTACATGTATTTCATTGCCGGATAATTAAGCAGGCGACGCCATAAAGCGATTTGACCGATGCAGTTCGCTTCGCGATAGGTATTGAATGTTACCATATCATACAAGGGAAAGCTCATGTTCATTTCCGGGAACTCGAGGATTTTATCGAGCTCGGCATCACTAGCCTGCATCAGTTTTTCGCGCAGGATCGGCGAAATATGCGCCCAGTCTTTTTGATAGCTTTCGAGCGATGGATATTGTACATCGTCCTGAATGCCTTTGTTATGTTTAAACAGCTCATGCGATTGGGCTTTGTGGTCGATACCAAACCAGTTAGCCAGTTCGAAGCGGCCTTCGAGCATGCTGCCTGCCAACCAGGCGACATGATTTGCCTTGGTATCTAGGCGTTTATGCGCATCGGCATCGGCAATGCCATCCAATACGCTATTGAAATAAGTGCTGTGCATGTCGTACAATACAACGATGGCAAACATGCGGTTACTTTTGGGTTGAGTTTCCATATTGTTTTTTGTTTATGCTAAGTTAAGCCATGTTTAACTGGATATGGACTGCTAAAAAAGTCAACCTTGGGGGGTATTTGAGACATTTTTATTATCTTAGTTCTGCAACAATCCTATCCTTACCATGCGACAAATCGGCGTGCTGCTCAGCAAAAGCTATAAATTATTAAGTATTGCAGCCATTTTAGAGGTTTTTGAAACCGTCAACAAATTTTACGAGGCAGATGGTCTTCCCCTGCCTTTTCACATCAACATACTGACTTCTGAAGAGACTCTGGCCACACAAAAGGAGGCTTTTGGTTATACCTTGCAAAGCATTAAAGAAGCCGAAACCATGGAAATTATCCTTATTCCGGCTTTTACCTCAGATAACATGGCCGAAACCCTGCAGGCCAACTATGCCTGCATACCGCATTTGATTAGGCAATATAATGCCGGAGCCTGCGTAGGCACTTTCTGCACCGGGGCTTTTTTGTTGGGCGCGAGCGGTTTGCTGAACGGAAAAATCGCCACTACGCACGTAGATGCCAGCAATGGCTTTGCGCAGGCATTTCCATCGGTAAAGCTTAAGGCCGACAAAACCGTAACGCAAGACGGCCGTTTGTATACCAGTGGCGGTGCTACTTCTTCGTTCCACCTCTTGCTGCATTTGGTACACGAATATTGTGGCAAGGAAATGGCCATCAAAATTGCCAAGGTTTTTGCCATTGACATGGACAGGGATAAACAGTCTTATTTCAGCACTTTTCAGCCCTCTAAAGACCATAACGACGATTTGGTGGCCTCGGCACAGGCCAAAATAGAAAGCAATTACCAAGATGCCGCCACCATTGAAGAACTGATTAAGGATATTCCTTCGAGCCGGCGCAATATTGTAAGGCGCTTTAAACAGATTACGGGCATTACCCCGATCGAGTACCTGCAGCAAACCCGCATCGAAGCCGCCAAAAAACTCTTGGTAAAAACTGGCCAGCAGATGTCTGAAATTATTTTCAACTCGGGCTATAGCGACCCCAAGGCTTTTAGAAAAGTATTTAAGAAAAGTGTAGGCATGACACCTTCGCAGTATCGGGAGAAATTTCAGGTGAGGTAAGCCTTTAGCCTCTCTAGTCGAGGGCAAAAGGCTGGCCACGTTTTTCAAACTTTACCAATCTATACTACTGGCAAAGCAAAGCAAAACCTGCTGCCTTCGCCAATGGCACTTTCTACCCAAATACGGCCTTGTTCGGCCTCGATAAAATCCTTAGAGATAGCCAAGCCCAAACCCGATCCCGATTTGTTTTGCCCATCGGTTGGCACTTGGTAATAGCGATCAAAGAGTTTCTTTTGGTATTGTTCCTCAATACCTTTTCCAAAATCACGAACCGAAAATTCAACAAAACCATGCTGTTCGCTCACCTGTACCAATACTTTCGATTTTTCGGAGCTGTAGCGCAGGGCATTCGACAGGAAATTAACCAGCACCCAAGCCGTTTTCTGTACATCGGCATTAACGGCAGGCAATTTTGCAGGTACATTTAACTCTAAGCGGATTTCTTTTTGTTCGGCCTGAAAGTTCACTGCGTCTATGGCCAGTCCTACAATAGCGGCAGGATTAGTCCGTACAAAATTGAGCTGCAGGTTTCCGGTTTCTACCTGGGCCAGATCGAGCAGTTCGCTGGTGATCTTCAACAGGCGTTCGCTATCTTCCTTAATGTGTTTCACCAGCTCGCTCTGTTCCTGGTTCATAGTGCCTACCCTTTCGTCGTTGAGCAGCTTTAAACTCATTTTGATCGAGGATAGCGGTGTTTTCAGCTCGTGCGAAACCGTGGCAATGAAATTGGTTTTGGCTTCGTCGAGCTCCTTGAACTGGGTGATGTTTTTGAGCACATAAACCTTGCCTACCGATTTGCCAACGGCAATCAGCGTGGGATCGTTAAACTCATCGAAATTGGGAATGGTAATTTCGCGCTGTTCGAGCAAAAAGTAGGATTCCTTTTCGTCGGCATAGATTTTCAAAGGCTCTTTGCTGTTTTTATCCGCCAATATCCTTTGGAGCAACTCGTTCCTTTGGGCCAATTCATCGGCACTTTTACCGACTGCCACGGCCGAATCGAGGTTAAGCAACTGTGCGGCAACCTTATTGAGGAACAAAATTTCCTGCTTTTCGTTTAAGCCGATAATGGCATCCTGCATCTGCTCGATAATGGTTTCAATGCGCTGCTTTTCCGATTTGATTTTGGCTACATTGCTGTTGTCCCAGTTTTTGAGTTCCAATGCCATTTTGTTAAAAGCCAAAGCCAGTTCGCTAAACTCGTCGTGCCCTTTAAAATTAAGGTGCTGCTTGTAGTTTTTACGGCTGATTTCGCGAATACCTTCCAACAGTTCACGCAATGGATTGGCAATAAAGCCCGGAAAGTTGACAATAAAGCTGAATAGGATAATAAAAGTAACCGAAGCGGTAATGCTCAAAAAAAGCGTCGCCCTTTCGGTAGCCTGCTGCGCCTTTTCGTTTTTCCTGACAATGGCGTTCATGTTCAGCTCGTCGATATTGCGCAGCTGCAAATGGATCTCGTTCATAGCTTCGCGTTGCTGCGCAAATATCACATTGGGCTGTTTGAGTCGATCGAAGGCTTGCCGAAGAGCCAATACCGCCGCCTTTTCGCCGGGTTCGGTCACGTTGGCTTCTTCCAATTGCAAAGCCTTTTCAATGGGTGCCGCATTTATTGGGTTGATGGTGCCGTTTTGGGCATCGAGTGCCGTGCGGATATCATTTACATACACCAACGACTTATAGTTGTCTTTCAAAATCACTTTCGAACGTGAGGCGATCTCGTTGATATGGTAAAGGGAAATGGCGCCAAAGCTGATCACAACCAGGAACAAAAAGCCAAATCCAAGCCGAAGTTTTGTTTTTATCTTCATCGCTTTAAATTTAATATTCATTTAAGACAAAATAACCAAGTCGGTATCCCTTGCTGCCATGGCCTTGAGCAATTGGTTAAACAAATTGGTGCGCCAAATGAGCTGGAACAGGTTAAAATGGGGCTTACCGATACAAATGGTCGTTATTTCTCTTGCGGTGGCCAACTGGATAATGGTTTTGGTAATCTCATCGCTTTTGATCCGGATTACTTCAGCCCCCAATTCGGTGGCCAACTTCAAATTGTTCAGTAAATATCGCTGTTTATCCAGCTTAATTTTATCGGCCTGTTCATGGGTGCTTTGCACGTACAAAACCAGCCAGGGCGAATGGTAATAGGAAGCCAGCCGGGCCGTTTTTCTAATCACCACCCTTGCCGTATCCGGATTGGAGGAAATGCAGGCCAAGAACCTCTCCTGGCGTAATTTAACCTGTTTGGGCACTTCCCTGTTTACTTTCCGCTCTACCTGATGGGCTACTTCCTTTAGCGCCAGTTCCCGCAGCTGCAGTATTTTCTCCGACTGGAAAAAATTATTCAAGGCCTGCTCAATCTTGTTTTCCCGATAGATCTTGCCTTCTTTTAACCGCGTAAGCAATTCGTCGGCTGTTAAATCGATATTCACGATTTCATCGGCCAGCTCCAAAATCTTGTCGGGGATCCTTTCGGTAACCGGAACGCCTGTAATCTGTTCAACTTCTCCGTTGATGCTTTCGAGGTGTTGGATATTAACCGCCGAAATCACACTGATACCCGCTTCTAAAATATCGTAAACATCTTGCCAGCGCTTGGCATTTTTGCTGCCTTCGGCATTGGTATGGGCCAGCTCGTCTACAATTACCACTTCGGGATGCGCATTGAGAATAGCCTGCAGATCCATTTCCTCCAATTCTTTGGCTTTGTAGAAAATCTTTTTGCGCGGAATAACCGGCAAGCCATCGAGCAGGGCATGCGTTTCTTTCCTCAAATGGGTTTCGATGTAACCGATACGCACATCTACCCCGCTTGCCAACAAGGCATGGGCCTCCTGCAGCATGCGGTAGGTTTTGCCCACGCCCGCGCTCATGCCCATGTAGATCTTGAGCTTGCCCCTGCGGTTTTTCTTAACCAGCGCGATAAATTCGTTTACATTTTCCATTTTGCGTTTGACAAAGTGCCTAATCTTTAAAGCTGTTGTAATTGTTTAACAAACTTCCCAATGAACCAATGAGCTAATGACTAATGAACTATAAATATTTCCTTAAAAAGCCACCGCGATACTCGCCGTTACAGCAGCATCTTGGTTAACTGTACTGTTGTTGCGGGTAAAAATCTTGTCTTTGCTATCATAAACCTTGCCTTCTAAACGCACTACGGCATTGCTGATGGGCGAATAATCTAAATTTAGCGAATAGCCCATCGTTTTGAAACCATTTGGCGTTCCAGTGGCTATAAATATACCGTCTTTGTCTTTATAATATTCGGCTCTGCCGGCGATGGCCCATTTTGGATCAAATTTATACTGGGCAATCAGAACTGGCGAAAGTACTTTGCTCTTGGCCGATTGTCCCTTTATCTTTTGCTGCGTACCATAATCAAAACCTGCGGTTAGGCCAAATTTTTCGGTTAATTGGGCAATGGCATAAAAATTATGGTAGATGCGTTGTACACGGGTGGCATTTTCGCCTTCGTAGCCAATGTAATTGCTATAATTTAATGTAATCTTGCCATTCGGCTTATAGGTGAGCTGTACGCCTCCGGCAGGCTTGCTGTTGCCATCTTGGCGATTGATTTTTTGCCAGCCGTTCAGGTAAAGCAAGGTTGCAGCAAACTTTCCATCGGCTGTAGCATAGCTGAGTTTGGCACCCGATTCATAGTAAGGCGTGTTTTCTGAAGCGATGTTCCTGGTGAGCACCCAACAATCTTTCGAAACCGCGCTTTCAAAACCAATGTGCGAGGCAAAAACACCAGCATCGATCCACAGGTTGGCAGTTTTGCTCAGCTTGAGGCCAGCATTGGCTTCGTAGATGTTTTTCAGTACGCCAGGCTCGGCCGATAGATTGGCATTGGTATAAGTACCGGCCATCAAAGCTATATTAGCTCTTACTTTATCATTGTCGTAATTGGCTTTGATAAAGGCCAGATTCAGGTTTACTTCGTTGTGCCTGTTGTGCGAATACACAAAAGCGGGACGGTTGTTGTTGGCAGGCTGATTAAAATCGTAGCCATAATAGGTTTCCAGATAACCCGAAAATTTGACTTTTGGAGCATCTTGGGCTTTAACACTTAAGGTTAGGGCTAATACGGCAATTGTTGCTATTATTTTTTTCATGTGTTTGTATCTTTTCAATGGGGGATTCGGCTAATTATTTCAATTGGTCTAAAGCCAGGTTCAGTTCAAGGACGTTGATTTTTTTAGGACCAAAAAGACCTAAAAACGGCTGTTCGGTATGTTTTACAACCAGTTCGGCTATTTTGCGCTCATCTATTTTACGGTAGGCAGCTATCCTTTTGATCTGGATAATGGCACCTTGCTCAGAAATATCCGGATCGAGTCCACTACCCGATGCGGTAACCATTTCGGCAGGGATAGCATCTTTGCTAACGCCTGGATTGTATTTGATCAGGGTATCTATCCTTGATTGTACTGCTTTGAGGTAATCGGGATTGCTTGGCCCCTTGTTAGAGCCCCCAGAACCAGCCGCGTTATAGCCCACCGCCGACGGACGGCCCCAGAAATACTCGGGTTTGGTAAACGACTGGCCCAACAAAGCGTAGCCTACCACTTTACCATTTCTGGTTATTTTTTCGCCACCACCCTGCCCTTTACCTAGTTTTCCGGCAATAGCAATACTTAATGGATAAAACACGCACAACAACACCAAAAGCACCAGGGTTAAGCGGATGGATTGAATTAAATACTTTTTCATTTTTTTGTTTTTTTATTTTGAGGAAATAGAAAATGGAGGATAGGCAATAGGTTTGATTATGCGGATATTCCTTGCTGTTCTCTAAATCCTTGTTTATATTTTCTGTTTACTTCTATCTATTGTCTGTTAACTACTTCTATTACCTATTCGTCGCCTAAACCATTAATCCAACCACCAAATCGATGATTTTAATACCGATAAATGGAGCTACAATACCACCAATACCGTAAATAAACAGGTTGCGACGAAGCAAGGCCGTTGCCCCGATGGGCTTATAGGCCACACCTTTTAAAGCCAGCGGAATTAAAATTGGAATGATGATGGCATTGAAAATTACAGCCGAAAGAATGGCGCTTTCCGGACTGTGCAAGCCCATGATATTCAAACTTTGCAAAGCTGGAATGGAGGCAATGAACAAAGCCGGCACAATGGCGAAATACTTGGCCACATCATTAGCGATAGAAAAAGTGGTGAGCGTGCCTCTGGTAATGAGCAGCTGCTTGCCAATTTCTACGATTTCGATCAATTTGGTGGGGTCGTTATCCAAGTCGACCATATTGCCAGCTTCTTTAGCGGCTTGGGTACCACTGTTCATGGCCACGCCAACATCGGCCTGTGCCAAGGCGGGCGCATCGTTGGTACCGTCGCCCATCATGGCCACCAGTTTGCCCAACTGCTGCTCTTCCTTAATGTAGTTCATTTTATCTTCTGGCTTGGCCTCGGCAATAAAATCGTCAACACCGGCCTTTTCGGCGATATATTTGGCAGTCAACGGATTATCGCCAGTTACCATCACGGTTTTTACGCCCATTTTGCGCAAACGTTCGAAACGCTCGCTGATGCCTGGTTTAATGATATCCTGCAATTCGATTACGCCCAATGCTTTTTCGTTAAGGGCTACCACCAAAGGCGTACCTCCGTTGGTGGCGATGGCTTTGACCTGGGTTTCAATCGCTGAAGGAAATTGATTTCCGGCTTGTTGCACCAAGTTGCGGATCGAATCGAATGCACCTTTGCGGATGCGACGGCCATCGGCAGTATCCATTCCGCTCGAACGGGTTTCGGCTGTAAATTTGATGAACACCGCTCCAGCTGGCGCGCTTTCGATAATTTTATGGTTATTGACTTTGGCCAATTCAATGATCGATTTGCCTTCTGGGGTTTCGTCGGCCAAAGAACTCAGCACACAGGCTTCTACAAATTGAGCCAGCTCTACACCTGCCGTTGGATAAAAATTGGTGGCTTTGCGATTGCCAATGGTAATCGTTCCGGTTTTATCCAGCAACAACACATCAATGTCGCCAGCAGTTTCTACCGCCTTACCCGATTTGGTGATGACATTGGCTCGTAAAGCCCTGTCCATGCCAGCAATACCAATAGCCGACAACAAACCGCCAATGGTAGTTGGAATCAGGCAAACAAAAAGCGAGATCAGTGCCGCAATGGTAATCGGTGTATTGGCGTAATCGGCAAAGGGTTTTAAGGTTACGCAAACGATGATAAACACCAAAGTAAAACTGGCCAGCAAAATGGTCAGGGCAATTTCGTTAGGCGTTTTCTGTCTGCTAGCACCTTCCACCAAGGCAATCATCTTGTCTAAAAAGCTCTCGCCAGGTTGGGTACTTACTTTTACCTTAATTTGGTCGGAAAGCACTTTGGTACCGCCAGTAACCGACGATTTATCGCCACCAGCTTCCCTAATTACAGGTGCAGATTCGCCGGTAATGGCCGATTCGTCGATTGTGGCAATGCCTTCAATTATTTCGCCATCGGTTGGAATGGTATCGTCAGCTTCGCACATAAACACCTCCCCTTTTTTCAAGGTGTTAGACGAACGGATTTCGTAGTTTCCATTGGCCAAAATTACCTTGGCAGGCGTTTCTTCGCGGGTTTTGCGCAAGCTATCGGCCTGTGCCTTGCCCCTTGCCTCGGCAATGGCTTCGGCAAAGTTGGCAAACAGCACGGTGAGCAATAAAATCAGAAATATAAAGAAGTTATACAGCGCACTGCCCTGACCAGCATGACTGATCGAATAAATGGTTACGTAAGCCATTATGGCGGTACCGACTTCTACCGTAAACATAACTGGATTGCGAACCATGAGGCGCGGATCGAGCTTAATGAACGATTGTTTAAGCGCATTTTTGACCAAAGCAGGTTCGAATAATTTATTGTTGGATTTCATTTTATTTTAATTTTTCTCAAGAGAGAGTTTCTTTTCTTGGTTAATGGTCCATGGTCGATGGCTAATAGCTTGACTGACTATGGACTGTTGACTATGGACTATCAACTAGCCTAGCGCATGGTAAAATATTCTGCCAGCGGGCCCAAAGCCAGTGCCGGGAAATACGACAGGGCGTTGAGTACCAAGATCACGGCAAAGGTCATCAGGCTAAACGTAAGCGTATCTGTTTTTAAGGTACCTGCCGATTCTGGAATGTATTTCTTGCGGCCCAGCAAACCAGCAATGGCCACCGGACCAATAATGGGCAAGAAACGACCCAAGAAAATAACCAGTCCGGTTGAAATGTTCCAGAACACGTTGTTATCTCCAAGGCCTTCGAAACCCGAACCATTGTTGGCATTTGACGAGGTCATTTCGTACAACATTTCAGAAAAACCGTGGAAACTTGGGTTATTTAACCAGTTTTTAGGCTGTACAGCCCAATGGGCACCACCAAAATTAACCAATAGATAAGAGGCAATGGCCGTTCCGGCTAAAATGAGAAAGGGACTGAGCAAGGTAATGATAGCTGCAATCTTTACTTCTCGCGCTTCTACTTTGTGGCCCATAAACTCGGGCGTTCTGCCTACCATCAGGCCTGAAATAAAAACGGCAATAATGAGGTAGATGAAATAGTTGAGTATACCTACGCCGCAGCCTCCGTAAAAGCCGTTGATCATCATGGCCAACATTTGCCATAAGCCGGTTAGCGGCATGGTGCTATCGTGCATTCCGTTTACCGATCCGGTAGAAATTATGGTAGTTAAGGTGCTCCAATAAGCGGTTGCCGCAGGGCCAATGCGTACCTCTTTGCCCTCCATGGCTCCTGTAGCCTGCGAAATGCCCATTTTGGCGATGGCGTGGTTGCCACCTAATTCAGAACTTAGGGATGGGATCATGAGCAGCAGCATACCGATGGTCATCACCCCAAAAATCATCCAGCCCAGTTTTCTTCTGTTGATGAAATAGCCAAAGCAGATGACCATGGCAATCGGAATAATGGTTTGGCTCATCATTTCGACCATGTTGGTGAGGTAGTTCGGATTTTCGAAGGGATGTGCCGAGTTAGCGCCGAAAAAGCCACCGCCATTGGTTCCCAAGTGCTTAATGGCAATAAACTGTGCGGCCGGACCTTTTGATACATGCACGGTATCGCCCTGTAGGGAAATAAACTGGTCTTTGCCTTCGTAACTGGCTGGGGTGCCATTAAAAGTTAAAACAAGGGCTACAACGATACTTAAAGGCAACAACAAACGGGTGATGGCTTTCACAAAGAACTCCCAAAAGTTGCCTAATTGCTGCGTGGTTTTATCTCTAAAAGCCTTAAACAACACTACCGCAGCCGCAATGCCAGTAGCAGCACTTACAAACTGCAAAAACATGAGCACAAATTGCTGGGTAAGGTAGCTTACACCAGTCTCGCCCGAATAATGCTGCAGGTTGCAGTTGGCCACAAAGCTGATGATGGTATTAAAAGCCAGATCTGGGGTCATGCCCGGATTGCCATCGGGATTGAAAGGAAGCTTATCTTGGTAAATCAGTACAAAAAAGCCATAAATGAGCCAGACGGCATTGATCAGCAACAATACTTTAAGGTGTTGCTTCCAATTCATCTGTTCTTTAGGATTGATGCCCGAAAGTTTGTAGATACCTGCTTCGATGGGCTTCAGGAAATCGGTCCATACTTTTTCTCCGGCAAACATTTTGGCCAAGTATTTTCCCAAAGGGATAGCTACAACCAAGGTGAGCAGGAAAGTGGCGATGATGCCAAGGATTTCTGTGTTCATAGCGTTAGAATTTTTCTGGTTTAATGAGTACGTAAACCATATACAGGAATACGGCTACTGCAGTGATAAATAGTGCAATCATGAGGTTAAATGTTTTCGAACCAATCGATGGAGCGGTAAACGATCCAGCAAAAGACAACGAGGGTGAGGAATAAGATTATGGTCATTTGTTTATTGATTTTCCATGCCTATACCAATTGCTGTTCCACGAAACACCAAAACAATTCAAAGCATTTATTTACAAACACTTACACCATAAATCAACAACAGGCGCATAAAAAAACCCTTCCATTTTGGAAGGGTTTTTATCAAAAAGGAAGTCTATGGCTAGCCTTTCCATTCCCCTACGCTGGAGGGGTGCCTGCAAAGCGGGGCGGGTTTAAGCTGGCACCTCTTTGCTTAACCATTTAGGTATTAAGGTACATTTAGGCAAACAGCTATTTAAACGGCCCAAAAGCATTAAATATCAAGAAGAAACCTATAAAGAGCCTTTCCATTCCCCTCCGCTGGAGGGGGTGCCTGCAAGGCGGGGCGGTTTTAAGCTGGCACCTCGTTGCTTAACCATTTAGGCATTAAGGTACATTTAGGCAAACAGCTATTTAAACGGCCCAAAAGCATTAAATATCAAGAAAGAAACCTATAAAGAGCCTTTCCATTCCCCTCCGCTGGAGGGGTGCCTGCAAGGCGGGGCGGTTTTAAGCTGGCACCTCGTTGCTTAACCATTTAGGCATTAAGGTACATTTAGGCAAACAGCTATTTAAACGGCCCAAAAGCATTAAATATCAAGAAAGAAACCT
>NZ_JAELUC010000287.1 GCF_016429155.1 Pedobacter sp. ASV12
GATTCTGTAGAGAAATCTACTTTAGGCGATCTTAGCGTATTGGCTCAATTGAAAGAGCAAATGGAAGGCGAAGAAAGCAAAAACAAATCTAAATAGTTTTTAACCAGCTTAATCATATCATCCCGATAGCGAAAGTTATCGGGATTTTTTTTGCTCAAATATTTGTGACGTTGTGAAATAACACGGGCGAAGTTTCTAAAACTTAATAAGTGTTTCTATATTTAGCGCTCCGGAATCCCATGTATGAAAAAACCACTGATCCTCTTATTTCTTGTCTTTTCTATTTACATTTCTAGCGCTTTTGCACAAGCCGACAGCATTAAAGTTTATGTACTTGACGCGCTTCAGCTAATGAAGAATCGTTCGGTTAACAAAGATCAGGTTGATTGGGAAAAAGTATACACCACTGCCTTAGCTGATGCCACTAACGCCAAAACCATCAGGGCTACCTACCCTATCATTAGAAACG
>NZ_JAELUC010000288.1 GCF_016429155.1 Pedobacter sp. ASV12
CCCCCCCCCCCCCCCCACCCACCTCCACACATGTCGTGGTTCGTCGGCAGCGTCAGATGTGTATAAGAGACAGCTAGGGAAGCTGTATTCAGATCGTTGAAAAGCTCAAATACTAAGCTGTATAGGAGTGAAATAAAAAACCTCCAAGTTTTTGCTTGAAGGTCTTTGTTCAATTGCTAGGTGTATTAGTTTTTACTCAGCAAACTGCTTGATAAACTGGGGATACCATTGATCTATTTTTTGATCTGGATTTGCTGCGCGGAATTCTAAAAGCTTTTCAGTAAATTTCTTCATCTTGGTAAAACCTCTGTCTGTCATTTGAGTAGTAACATCTTTAGTTACCTTTTGCAAGGTGGCACCATCATAATGGTCTTTGCAATAAAGCACGAAAACACCATAGGTCATATACCTGTCTCTTATACACATCTCCGAGCCCACGAGACAGTACTCATGATCTCGTATGCCG
>NZ_JAELUC010000289.1 GCF_016429155.1 Pedobacter sp. ASV12
ATGTGTTGCTCTTCTGGAGCTATCGATTTATTTTTCTATTATAAATTACTTAGACGTATTGTCGCAACGGAAAAGTGAGTTTGGAGTTGTTCCATTTGTTGTTTTTGCCGTTATTGTCGGTTCCAAATGGTTTGTGGTTTTTAAAGATGCCCGATGGAATTATTACGTGAAAAAATTCGACAATTGGTCCGAACATAAAAATTCAAATGGAAGTTGGATTGTCTTTGTTTTAACAAGCCTTATCATATTAAATTTTGTCTATTCCTGTATTTTATTTTCTCCATTAAGAGGCCCGTCGTATTAATATATCTAAGAGTTTATCTCTAATACAAATCCCCATCTCCATCTGGCACCTAGTCTGGCGGAAGTCTTATGTGAGCTGGACAATGAGTGTAGATGACTTGTGCCTTAATAAGTAGCTACTCATTAAATTGAGTGTTTATGCCTCTTACTTCTGGATTAAAT
>NZ_JAELUC010000290.1 GCF_016429155.1 Pedobacter sp. ASV12
GTTTAATCGTGCTCATTTTTGCTTTCTTTTTCGATGCCAATTTGTTGTTGGGACTGGTTATCTTTTTGGCAATGACAGGTAATTTGATTATTGCTGGGGTTACTGGAGCTGGTATTCCATTACTTTTAAAAAGAGTAGGTATTGATCCGGCCATTGCCTCCTCTATTATTATTACTACATTTACCGACGTATTCGGTTTTTTGCTTCTTTTGGGCTTGGCCAGCAAATTATTGTTGTAAGGCTAAAGGGGCCTCCAAAAAGTTTGCTTTATCATCATCTCTTCCTGTAAAGTCTTTATAGGTTTGGGTTTCTAAGAGAACAATAAAAAGGTTACGCTTTATGGAGGTCCTGTTTCTAGGGTTGGCTAAACTGCGGTTACCCTAACTTCAATGTTTCCCCTAGTGGCTTTTGAATAAGGACATGCCCGATGGGCCTTAACGGCCAATTGTTGCGCTTCTTCTATGC
>NZ_JAELUC010000291.1 GCF_016429155.1 Pedobacter sp. ASV12
ACTTTTTTAGCATCTTTTTCGATTTTATCAGCTTTTTGCATTTCAAGAATATTCAATTTGTCCAAATTGATTTTTGGCAATGATATTGTTTCATTCTTTAGCAGTTTTCCCTTGATAAGCTCGTAATATTTTGCCTTGCTAGTTTTGCTTTTTTCGTTGACTAGATAATACAAGTCGTCGTTCTCAATAATAATTTGCTTCTTCTCCGTACCAAAACTTGCGTTTATACATACAAACCAGCTGTTTCGGTCAAAATCATTTAGTAGCTTTTCATAGAAGGGGTTGGGATGCGAACAAAGCACAAAAGTCAATAACAAGCACAGACATAATTTCATAGTATAAAAAATTTAATTAACGATTATCTTCTAATAAATAGGCTGGTATTTGTCGACCTCCATAACTTTTTCTCTTGTCCATACCAAGATCTGCTCTTGCTCTGTTCTCAGCCTTAACTGCACTGACC
>NZ_JAELUC010000292.1 GCF_016429155.1 Pedobacter sp. ASV12
GCCTTATTTCGATCTGCATTCAGTTTATGGTTTTGCGGGACCAATTTCAAATTTGAGGTTCAGCGATATCGGAGAACATTTTATCTTACAATTTCAGCAATGTTTTGTCGAATTTCTCAACAGCGGAAATTATGTTGCAGTTTTTGCCAAGTTCCACCCCTTTTTTGATCAGACCATTGTGCTCGAAAAACTGGGGGGCGTATTTGACAATGGCAAAACAGTAGCGATTGATTTAAGGCAGCCACTTGAAGAACAGCGTAAAAAATATAGGAAATCTACTTTAGAAGCGATTAAAAAAGCTCGTAAAATGGGGTTTCAACTACGTGAAATGGAGCAATACGACGATATTGTCCAATTTACAAAGTTGTATATCCAAAACATGGAAAGGGTTGGGGCAGGCGATTTTTACAAGTTTGATGAAGCTTATTTTACATCGCTTTTAGGTTCTGCTCAATGCAATGC
>NZ_JAELUC010000293.1 GCF_016429155.1 Pedobacter sp. ASV12
CTAAATACGTTTCCAGATTTGAGATCAACTGGTATGTTTCTTCCAATTCCTTCCCAGTATCGCAAGTGTAAAATTCTATGTCCAATTCAGGATATAAGCTACGCATATAAATGGCAAGGGCAGCACTATCTTTACCACCAGAGATACCTAAAACATGTTTTACAGCATTATTTTCCTTCATTATCCAGTTCTTTTTTTAGAAGATTAGCCAATATAGCAATTTTAGTTGAACCTTGTTCCTTTGAGAATATTGCCTCTAGCTTCTTTTCGTAATCCAAAATTCTTTCAGTCTTTGGTTTTGGCAATCTTATAATCTTATTGCTTAAACCATTCTGAGGTTGTGTGATTTCTAGCTTAAATACCTCTTCTGTATCAAGATCAACATTTTGGAGGTAGATATCATTCAGATTATCCAACTCATGTATTGCATTTAAGAATTTATCAAAAAGGATATGCTCGTCA
>NZ_JAELUC010000294.1 GCF_016429155.1 Pedobacter sp. ASV12
CTTTTATAGTCTTGAGCCTATTGAACGAATCATATTCATAAAATGTAAGCTGTTCCCTTTCATTCGAAGATGCTCTTAGCAATCCCTTTGAATAGGTATAAGTGCTAAAGGCACCAATGGTGCCTAATGGTAATGCTCTTACATCATCTACATAACTGCCATTTGAATTTATAGTTATATTAGCTAATGGAGCATAAGGAAGCGCATATCTATAAAGTTTCCAATCACCTATCTGCATCACCATCGAATAAGAGGTCGCTGTCATATTGTTATTATAAGATACTATGGGGATATTTGTTCCATTAACCCATAGGTCTAAGTATATATACATTAATCCCGTGAAATTTTCTTTAAGTACATAAGTTCCTAGAAGTGATCCTAGGCCTGTCCTTGATACGGCATTTGGAAAATCTTCAAAACTCTCAAATGCATATTTGGGGCTTGTTTCATTTGTTCC
>NZ_JAELUC010000295.1 GCF_016429155.1 Pedobacter sp. ASV12
ACGAGATCATGAGTACTGTCTCGTGGGCTCGGAGATGTGTATAAGAGACAGATAAATGGTTTACCCTAATATTTTTTTCTTTGCACCAGTATTCATAGAAATTCCCAAAAGCTAGCGTGAAGAACTCTGTCGTTTAGGAATGTAAATCAACGGATTGTTTTCGTCTGTATCATCTACCAGCAAATTAAATCTTTTTTCAAGGAATTCTTTTATCGCAACAAAGTTTGGTGTCATTTGCTTTGTCTCCAAACCATAGGTTCGCAGTGTCGATGGCAAGCCGATATCAAACTGATCAATAAACTCTCGGCACTGGAACGCCTCTAGGGGAAACTCTATATAGCAATCCCTTTCGTCCATATTGGTATACTTGTAAAACATTTTTTGATAGTGTTCCACATAGGCATCCTCGGTCGGGAATTCTCCTCCCTCCAATACCTGGACCTTATAATTGACCATA
>NZ_JAELUC010000029.1 GCF_016429155.1 Pedobacter sp. ASV12
CCCCCCCCCCCCCCCCCCCCCCCCCCCCCCCCCCCCCCCCCCCCCCCCCCCCCCCCCCCCCCCCCCCCCCCCCCCCCCCCCCCCCCCCCCCCCCCCCCCCCCCCCCCCCCCCCCCCCCCCCACCACCCCATGTCGTGGTTCGTCGGCAGCGTCAGATGTGTATAAGAGACAGCCATCGGTAGAAATATCATCTAAACGGCCCAAGAATGGAGAAACATACGTTGCACCGGCTTTAGCCGCCAATAAGGCCTGGCCTGGAGAGAAAATCAAGGTACAGTTGGTTCTGATACCTTTGCCCGAAAAATATTTAATGGCTTTGATACCGTCTTTGATCATCGGTACCTTCACTACGATTTTTGGGTTCAGGGCAGCTAAAGCTTCGCCTTCCTTTACAATGCCTTCAAAATCGGTTGCAATAACTTCGGCGCTTACATTGTCGTCAACAATGTCGCAAATGGTTTTATAGTGCGCAATGACGTTGTCATCGCCAGAAATGCCTTCCTTGGCCATTAAGCTAGGGTTGGTGGTTACACCGTCTAAAATGCCTAAATCCTGTGCTTCTTTAATCTGGTCTAAATTGGCGGTATCGATAAAAAATTTCATAGTACCTGAATCCTGAATAGGAAAAATTTATGATGAGAAGAACCCTGATTTGTGTCGCCCCTTCAGGGGGTTAGGGGTAAAAAAAAGGGCAAGCAACTTTTATCGCACCGCTACAACCTTCTACCCTTGCTTTGTTCCCAACCTGGGGGAGTTCAAAGGGAGCTGATCGTAAAAGACTTGCCCGGCACAAAGGTAGTAAATACAGTCGTTTTTCAAAAAGGAAATGCGTTTATTTTTAAGAAAACAGGTATCTGATTGATTAGTAGTAATTTGAATTTAACGATTTTTTGAAGTCGCTGCCAAAATGTTGTATAGCTACGTATTGCAATTTTATTATGCATAAATATTAAATATGTTATTGCAAATTTGATAAATGAAAACGATTTCGTTAATCAATTTGATAATTAAAACACAATAAATTGAATAATATATATGTAATTCCTAAAAATATTGCTGATAAATTAATTTGATGATGGTTTTTGCTATCTTAGTGTTTCGTATACACTAACTAAAACCAGATGAAAAACTTGAATGAACCACAAGGATTGTATCGTGAAAGCTTTGAGCACGATGCCTGCGGCATAGGCTTCGTTGCCCACGTGAAAGGGCGTAAATCTCATCAGATTATTTCGGATGCGATTACCATTCTTGAAAACCTAGACCACAGGGGTGCTTGCGGCGCCGAACCCAATACGGGCGACGGTGCCGGAATCATGATTCAAGTTCCGCACGAATTCCTTTTCGACGAATGTTTAAAAACCGGCTTCAGCCTGCCGGCCTATGGCGATTACGGCGTAGGGATGCTCTTTTTGCCCAAAGAAATCAGGGCCCGCGAAGAATGCAGAGAAATCATTTACCGCACCGCCGAAAAACTGGGCCTCGAAGTGCTCGGCTTTAGAAAAGTACAGGTAGACACCACCGATATCGGCAACATGGCCCTTTCGGTCGAACCCGAAATTGAACAGGTGTTTGTAGCGCGGCCATACCAAATTGCAGAGGGTGCCGATTTCGAACGCAAGCTGTTTGTGCTCAAAACCTATTTAACCAAAACCATTTACAGTACCGTAGCGGGCAGCAAGCAGGATTTCTATATCGCCTCTTTCTCATCGCGTACCATTATCTATAAAGGTCAGCTTACCTCCTTACAGGTTCGCACGTATTTTACCGAGTTGAGCGATAAGCGCATGGTATCGGCTTTTGGCCTGGTGCATTCGCGCTTTGCCACCAATACTTTCCCATCGTGGCGCTTGGCCCAGCCCTTCAGGTTCATTGCCCACAACGGCGAAATCAATACCTTGCAAGGCAATCTGAACTGGTTCAGGTCGAGCGTAAAATCGTTTACCTCGCCATATTTTACACCAGAAGAACTGAACATGATTTTGCCGGTTATCGACGAAACCCAGTCGGATTCGGGCTGTTTAGACAATGTGGTGGAACTTTTGTTGCACGCAGGCCGTTCGTTGCCACACGTGTTGATGATGCTCATTCCGGAAGCTTGGGATGGCAACGAAGACATGGATCCGATTAAAAAGGCTTTCTACCAGTTCCATGCTTCATTGATGGAGCCCTGGGATGGTCCGGCAGCTATTGCCTTTACCGATGGCAACCTGATTGGCGCTACTTTAGACCGTAACGGCCTACGTCCATCGCGCTATGCCTTAACCAACGACGACCGTGTCATTATGGCTTCTGAGTCTGGAGCTTTAGCCATCGATCAAAGTACCATCATCGAAAAGGGACGTTTAACGCCGGGCAAGATGTTCGTGGTGGATATGCAGCAAGGCCGCATCATCAGCGACGAAGAAATCAAGAAACAGGTATGTGGCCGCAGACCTTATGCCGATTGGATTAACCAATACCAAATCAAATTAGAGGAATTGCCAGAGCCAAGACTCATGTTTACCAATCTATCGCAGGATTCGATTTTCAAGTATCAACAGGTTTTTGGCTATACCCGCGAAGACATCGATCTGCTGCTCAAACCTATGGCTATTGAAGGCAAAGAGGCAATTGGCTCGATGGGTACCGATACGCCTTTGGCCATCTTATCAAAACAGCCTCAGCATCTTTCTTCATATTTCAAGCAGTTGTTTGCTCAAGTAACCAATCCGCCAATAGATCCGATCCGCGAAAAAGTAGTGATGAGCTTGGCCGGGTTTATGGGCAACAATGGCAATTTATTGGAAGAAAACCAGATGCAGTGCCATTGTGTAGGCATCAAGCACCCGATTTTGACCAACTTGGAACTCGAAAAACTCAGGAGTATCGATACCGGATTGTTCCAATCCAAAACCCTCCAAACCTATTTCAGGGCTAACGACAAGCCAGGGTCTATGGCCAAAGCCTTAGATCGCTTGTGCCGTTATGCAGTTGATGCCGTAGAAGATGGCTTCCAGGTAATCGTGCTTTCCGATCGTGCCATTGATTCGGAGCATGCGGCTATTCCATCGTTATTGGCAGTTTCGGCAGTGCACCATCATCTCATCAGAAAAGGCTACCGTGGTGCCGTAGGCATTGTGGTAGAGGCTGGCGACGTTTGGGAAGTTCATCATTTTGCTACCCTGATTGGTTTTGGCGCAACGGCGGTAAATCCGTATCTGGCGTTGGAAACCATCAGCCATTTTGATCAAGAAAGCGGCCTGAAGCCAGAAAAACTGATTTCGAATTATATCTATGCCGTAAATAATGGCCTATTGAAGATTTTCTCTAAAATGGGAATATCAACCTTGCAGTCGTATCACGGTGCACAGATTTTCGAAATATTGGGCATCAACGAGCAAGTCGTGAACACGCATTTTACAGGTGCTGTATCGCGTATTGGCGGTTTAGGTCTGGATGAAATTGCTTACGAGACATTAATCAAACACCGCCGCAGCTTTGGGCCGCAAACCCAGGCCGCAAATTTGCTTTCGGCAGGCGGTACCTACAAATGGAGAAGAAGGGGCGAAAAACACTTGTTCAATCCTGAAACGATCCACTTGTTACAGAACTCGACCCGTAGAAAAGACTACGAAACCTTTAAGAAATACTCCAAACTCATTAACGACCAAACGGCACAGGCTTATACCATCCGTGGTTTGCTGGAATTCAATTACAACCGCTCGTCTGTCCCGTTGGATGAAGTAGAACCAGTAGAATCGATTTTAAAGCGTTTTGCCACAGGAGCGATGTCGTTCGGATCGATTTCCCACGAGGCACACTCAACTTTGGCCATTGCCATGAACCGGATTGGCGGCAAGAGCAATACCGGCGAAGGTGGCGAGGACGAAATTCGTTACCAACGGCTAGAAAACGGCGATTCGATGCGATCGGCCATCAAACAGATTGCTTCCGCACGTTTCGGCGTAACCAGTTATTACTTAACCAATGCCGACGAGTTGCAGATTAAAATGGCGCAAGGTGCCAAACCTGGCGAAGGCGGCCAATTGCCTGGGCATAAAGTAGACGACTGGATTGCAAAAGTTCGTCACGCTACACCTGGGGTAGGTTTGATTTCGCCACCGCCACATCACGATATTTATTCGATTGAAGATTTGGCCCAGCTGATTTTCGACCTGAAAAATGCCAACCGCGCAGCGAGGATCAATGTTAAATTGGTTTCAAAAGCGGGTGTAGGCACCATTGCCGCCGGTGTGGCCAAAGCACATGCCGATGTAATTTTGGTGTCTGGCTACGATGGCGGCACCGGCGCATCGCCTCTAACCTCTATCCAGCACGCGGGTTTGCCTTGGGAGCTTGGCTTGGCCGAAGCCCACCAAACCTTGGTTAAAAACCGCTTGAGAAGCAGGGTCGTATTACAAACCGATGGCCAGTTGAAGACCGGTCGCGATATCGCCATAGCCGCTTTATTGGGCGCTGAAGAATGGGGTGTAGCTACCGCGGCCTTGGTTACATCGGGCTGTATCATGATGCGCAAATGCCACTTGAATACTTGTCCGGTAGGCGTGGCCACACAAGATCCGGATTTGAGGAAATTATTTACCGGCGATCCAGACCATGTAGTCAATTTATTCTATTTTCTGGCCGAAGAACTGCGCGAAATCATGGCCGAATTGGGTTTTAGAACGGTAAACGAAATGATTGGTCAGTCTGATGCCTTACGCATGAGGCCAATTGACAACGCCGATTGGAAGCTGAAATATGTAAACCTGGCGCCAATCCTGTATCAAGAGCCAAATCACGGCGAACCTTTGTACCAAACCGAGCTCCAAGACCATGGCTTAGACCATGTATTGGATCATCAACTGATCGAAAAGGCTCAGCCTGCCATCTTGAACAACGAACCTGTATTTGCCAATTTTGAGGTTAAAAATACCGATAGGGCTATTGGTACCATGCTTTCGAACGAGATTTCGAAAGTGCATCAAAGCGCTGGGCTGGCTCCTGATACCATCAACTTTAAATGTGTAGGTTCTGCCGGACAAAGCTTCGGTGCATTCGCCACTAAGGGCTTAACCTTATTTTTAGAAGGCGAGGGTAACGACTACGTAGGCAAGGGTTTATCGGGTGCCAAATTGGTCATCTATCCATTTGGCAACATCAACTATGTGCCGGAGCAGAACATCATTATCGGAAACGTTGCCTTATATGGCGCAACTTCGGGCGAACTGTATGTGCGTGGGAAAGCGGGCGAGCGTTTTGCGGTTCGCAACTCGGGCGCTACGGCAGTGGTAGAGGGTGTAGGTGATCATGGTTGCGAGTACATGACCGGTGGCGAGGTGTTGGTTATTGGAGATACCGGCAGCAATTTTGCCGCAGGTATGAGCGGGGGCATTGCCTGGATTTACGATACCGCCGGAACTTTCGCCAAGAAATGCAATCCCGAAATGGTCGACTTAGATCCATTGCAAGCGGAGGATGAAGAAAGAATCATCACTTTACTTAAAAATCATATCCGATTAACTAACAGTAGAGTTGCAGAATTTATATTAAGCGATTGGGAAGCGCAGTCGGCACATTTTGTCAAGGTATTTCCTAAAGAGTACAAAGCAGTTTTATTACAACGTCAACAAGTTAAAATCAACTAACCATGGGAAAAGTGACAGGATTTCTTGAATTCGAAAGAGTTTCGCCTTCAAGACAGGAACCGGAGGCACGTATCAAACATTACGATGAGTTTTTGCATGCTTTGCCACCCGAACAGTTGAACAAGCAGGCCGCGCGTTGCATGGATTGTGGAGTGCCTTTTTGCCAATCGGGTTGTCCCTTGGGCAATGTGATACCAGAGTTTAACGATGCCGTTTACCGTGGCGATTGGCTGAATGCGACTGAGATTTTGCTCAGCACCAACAACTTCCCTGAATTTACAGGCAGGATTTGTCCGGCACCTTGCGAAAGCGCTTGCGTATTGGGCATCAATAAACCACCGGTAGCTATCGAGGAAATTGAAAAGCATATTATTGAAATTGCTTTCGAGAAAGGCTACATCAAAGCCAATGCCCCATTAATCAGGACCGGAAAACGCGTAGCTGTTATCGGTTCAGGTCCGGCCGGCTTAGCCGCTGCTGCGCAGCTCAATAAGGTTGGACACGAAGTAGTGGTTTTTGAGCGCGATGATGTACCTGGTGGCTTGCTTCGCTATGGTATCCCTGATTTCAAGTTGCAAAAAGATGTAGTAGAAAGAAGGATCAAGTTGATGGAAGAAGAAGGCATTAGCTTTAAATGCAACGCCAATGTAGGCGAAAACGTAGAACTGAGTACGTTATTGAGAGATTACCAGGCCCTTGTATTGGCTGGTGGCTCTACCATTCCGCGCGATTTGAATTTGCCCGGCAGGGAATTAGAGGGCATTCATTTCGCCATGGATTTTCTCAAACAGCAAAACAAGCGCGTTGGTGGTCGTGAAGTGAACGAAAAGCCACTAATGGCAACTGGAAAAAACGTAATTGTAATTGGTGGTGGCGATACAGGTTCAGATTGTATCGGTACTTCTAACCGTCATGGTGCCAAATCGGTAACCCAATTCGAGATCATGCCTATGCCACCGCAAAGCAGAACCGAACACATGCCTTGGCCACAATATCCGATGCTGTTAAAGGTTACTTCTTCGCATGAGGAGGGGGCCAGCAGGAATTGGGCGGTAAACACCAAAAAGTTCATTGCCGACGAGCAAGGCAGGCTCAAAGCATTGAGCGTGGTGGAAGTAGAGTGGGAGATCGATGCGCTGGGCCGACCAGTAAGCTTTAAGGAAATTGCGGGTACCGAAAAAGAATATCCATGCGAACTGGTTTTATTGGCCATGGGCTTTTTACATCCCCAAAAACAGGGCTTACTCGAAAAACTGGGTGTAGAACTCGATTCCAGGGGCAATGTAAAAGCCGTAGAAGGGCAATACCAAACCAATATTCCGAAGGTTTTTGCTGCAGGCGATATGCGTAGAGGCCAATCTTTAGTGGTTTGGGCCATTTCTGAAGGTCGTGAAACCGCCCGAAAGGTCGACGAATACCTGATGGGGTACAGCAAACTGCCCTCGAAAGATGCGATTGCCTACGCCTAATCAAGAATAGTTTTTCCCAAATTATAATTTTGACCACAGCCAACAGTTTTACTGTAGCTGTGGTTTTTGTTTTTGAAATAGCTTTGGATTGGATTTTATGGAATTTGCGGTTTTAAGTCATCATTTTATTAAACTCAAAAATGCATCTGAAAAAACTACTTTTCTTATTGTTGCTATGCTATTCCCATAGCTTGCTGGGCCAAACCAATTGGCACCAAATAGAAATCGCATTAAGCAAGCAGCGAGATGAACAGCAAATATCCAGCGATGAATATTATGCAAGACTTAAAAGCGAAGCTGGAATTCTTAATGAACTGAATCTGTGGATAAAATCCGAAGATACGGTTGCTACGAAATCTGATACGAGAAAACTTAGCCTTTATTTTCCTGAAAAATTCCAAATTGTCATGCCCAATGGTAATAAGTATGCTCAGGTCTACCTGCAAAACAACACTTCCGATCCACTCAATATCGCCAGGATAGACGCTACCATTGATAAGGTTAGGGAATATTTTTTCATCAACAAAAAATGGGTGCCTTTTAGAAAAAACGGAACATCCACTTGCGGAAATAGCTATTTTGAGAGTAAACTGGCACCTAACAGGCAATTAACCCTGTATTTGGATAATGAAGCATTAACAAAGGGCAAAAATAAAATCAAGTATAAGATTCGGATCAATTTGGGTGATCAGGTCATTGAGTCAAATGTAATTACCCTGCATTTGTACGATAGCCAACTTAAACGCATTACAGAAAGCACCTTAAAAACGAAGTAAGTCGCGGTTTTAGTCCTGTTAAACCTTTAGATTGCTTCTAAATAAGTGCTGTCCATTTTAAACCAAAGTTCTTATTCCGATATTAGGTAATTATCCTTAAACGCTATTCCCTTATGTCAAAAGCAGCTGAGAGCCAAACCGGCGATAGCCGACGCGATTTCTTGAAGAAAACTTCTTTAGCCGCGGCCCTGTCCTTAACGCCAATCACCATTCTTAAGGCCGCCGACCATAAAGTTGACGAACATTTTGCCGAGCTTTTTGAAAAAATACCTTTAAACTTAAAAGTGAACAATAAAGCTTATAACCTCAAGGTCGAACCCAGGGTTACTTTATTAGACCTGTTGAGAGAACAATTGCACCTCACTGGCACCAAAAAAGGTTGCGACCATGGCCAATGTGGTGCCTGCACCGTACACGTGGATGGGCAAAGGATAAATTCGTGCCTCAGTTTGGCAGTAATGAACGAAGGCAAAACCGTAACCACCATCGAAGGCTTGGCTAATGGTGATGAGCTGCATCCCATGCAGGCTGCTTTTATTAAGCACGATGGCTTTCAATGCGGCTATTGTACGCCCGGACAAATCATGAGCGCAGTAGCCTGTGTACGTGAAGGCCACGCCAATTCTAAAGATGAGATCAGAGAGTACATGAGCGGCAACATCTGCCGCTGTGGCGCTTATCCGAATATTGTAGATGCCATACAAGAAGTAAAAGAGAAAGGAGTTAAAGTATGATCAACTTCCAATACCTTCGAACTTCGGTAGTTAAAACGGCTCTGAGCCTGATCAATAAGGATTCGAAAGCTGTTTTTATTGCTGGTGGCACCAACTTGGTCGATTTGATGAAAAGGGGCGTAACGGCGCCCGAAAAGCTCATCGATATTAATCATTTGCCCCTCAAACAAATCAGTTTCACTAATAATTTATTACAAATAGGCGCCTTAACCAGCAATACAGCCTTGGCCGAAGCGCCCATTGTAAAGGAAAAATTCCCTTTGCTAAGTATGGCTCTACAGGCAGGTGCTTCCGCGCAATTGCGCAATGTAGCTACGGTTGGCGGCAATATGATGCAACGTACCCGTTGTGGTTATTTTTATGATACCACCATGCCCTGCAATAAGCGCGAACCTGGAAGCGGTTGTGGTGCCATAGGAGGCTATAATAGAATGCATGCCATCTTTGGCACTTCAGAGCATTGCATCGCTGTACACCCCAGCGATATGTGCGTTGGCTTGGTAGCCTTAGATGCGCAAGTAGTTTTGGCAAGTACAAAAGGAGAGCGAAAAATAAAGTTTGCCGATTTTCACAAACTCGCAGGTAATACCCCAGAAAAAGACAACAACCTCCAAAAAGGAGAGTTAATTCTACGCGTAGAAATCCCTGCCAATAATTTCAACAAGAATTTCCACTACCTCAAAGTGCGCGATCGCTCTTCCTATGCCTTTGCACTGGTTTCTGTAGCCGCCGCATTAGAGATAAAAAACGGCCTTATTAATGAAGCCCGCTTGGCCATGGGCGGTGTAGCGCACAAACCTTGGCGCTTGGCAACAGCAGAAAACTTTCTCAAAGGCAAAGCTGCCAACAAAGCCAATTTCGAACAGGCATCCAAAATAGCCATGGATGGTGCGAAGAGCTTTGGAGAAAACGATTTTAAGCTCACTTTGGCCCCAAATACAATTGTAGAAGCATTAACCTTAGCCCTAGCCAAAGCCTAACATGGAAGATTTATTTTTTATTGACGAAAACGATCGCGTTGACGGCATCGAAAAGGTAACTGGAAAAGCCAAGTACTTTGCCGAATATCAATTGCCTGGCCTGGTTTATGGCGTTTTGGTTACAAGCACCATCACCAAGGGTAAAATTATAGGCATTGAGGCCAAGGCAGCCAACAATGCGCCCGGCGTTTTAGCGGTTTTATCCCATTTGAATAAACCTTCGGTGCCTGCCTATGAGCAAGAGGGTGGTTCGCCGATGAAGATTTTTTATACCGATCAGATCTTTTTCAATGGTCAGCCTATAGCACTTGTCGTTGCCGATACTTTCGAAAGAGCAACCTATGCCGCTTCATTGGTAAAGGTAAGCTATGAAAAAACGCCTTTCAATACCGATTTTGAAGGAAGTATTAAAGACACCAAAGCCAAGAAGCTGCAAGGCCAGGCACCGTATAAACGGGGCGTAGAAAACGCCTACAAAACTGCTGAAGTACAGGTAGAGGCGGTTTATACTTTGCCTGTAGAAACCCATAACCCCATGGAGCTGCACGGCATTATCGCCGATTGGGGCGTTAACGACAACGTAACGGTTTATGCCAAGACGCAGGGCGTAAAATCCACGCAGAATACCATTGCCGGCACTTTTAAAATTCCTGTAGAAAATGTACAGGTCAACTCCCAATTTGTAGGCGGAGGTTTTGGCATGGCACTCAGAACCTGGCCTTTGGAAATTGCGGCCGTGATGGCTTCCAAGCAACTGAAAAAACCTGTAAAACTGGTGATTACCCGCGATCAGATGTTTACTATGGTAGGCAACAGACCCGCTTCTTACCAGAAAATAGGCTTAGGCGCCAACAAAGACGGCAAAATTACCGGCATCACCCATACCGCTTTTGGCCAAGGTGCCACTTATGAGAACTTTACCGAAGGCGTGGTGAACATGACCAAGTTCATGTATGCTTCAGAAAATGTAAATACCAATTATTATGTAGTGCCACTCGATATGGGCGTTCCGATTTGGATGCGGGGTCCGGGCGAAGCTACGGGCGCTTTCGCCTTAGAAAGTGCCATTGATGAAATGGCGTATGCCTTGGACATGGATCCCTTGGATTTCAGGACAAAAAACGATCCCGAAACAGACCCTGCCCAAAATAGGCCATTTTCGAGTAAATATGTAAAGGAGGCTTATAAATTAGGCGCAGCCAAAATTGGCTGGGGCAACCGAAAAAACAAACCGGCAAGCCTAAACGATGGCCCATGGCAAATAGGCTATGGCGTTAGCGTAGGCGTATTTAATGCCTCCAGGGGGCGTGCAAGCGTAAAGGGCATATTGAAAGCCGATGGAACCTTGGTGCTGCAAAGTGCTACCAGCGATATTGGTCCGGGTACCGGAACCGGCATGACTTTAATAGCCAGCAGGCTGATGAGCCTTCCGGTAGATAAAATTACTTTCGAGCTGGGCGATTCGTCGTTGCCACCTGCACCCAGCCAAGGCGGTTCGGCTACGCTTTCTACAGTTGGTGCCGCGGTAAATGACGTATGCGTTTCCTTAAAATCAACGATAGCCGAATTGGCGGCTAATTCAGGCATGGCTGCCACTTCAAACTTTGTAGATGTGCTCAAAAAGAACAATCTGCCAATGATTGAAGTCACCAAACAATCGCAGGGAAGCCCTGAGGCCAAGAACTACTCGATGTATTCTTTCTCTATCCACTTTGTGCAGGTCAAAGTACATCAGGCTACCGGTGTGGTTAAAGTGAGCAAGATCGTTTCGGTTGGCGATTCGGGTAAAATCGTAAGCCCTAAAACAGCCCGAAGCCAAATGGTGGGCGGTGCCGTTGGAGGTATAGGGATGGCTTTAACCGAAGAAGCCATTTTAGATAATCGTTACGGGCGTTACGTAAACAACAACTTTGCCGATTACCATGTGCCGGTCAATGCCGATGTGCCAGATATTGACGTGATTTTTATCGACAAACCCGACCCAATCATCAACCCGATGGGGGCAAAAGGCATGGGCGAAATTGCCTTGATCGGCTTTTCGGCCGCGGTAGCCAATGCCGTGTTCAATGCCACTGGCAAGAGGATCAGAAGCTTGCCCATAACACCTGACAAAATTCTTGCTAGCTAATTCGTTTCCTTAAGAGGGTAGCCTCATCCAAGTTTATCGGAAGGGTTGGAGCGGAAGAAAAGAAAATCCAAAAAAAATCCCGCTAGAAATACCTAGCGGGATTTTATTATTTCAGACTATCTGTGCTTAGTACAAAGTGAACTCAACACGACGGTTGGCTTGACGGCCAGCTGCAGTCTTGTTGGTGGCAATAGGTTGGTCAGGACCATAACCGGTAGCTTCGATACGTGAAGCATTGGCACCTTGACCTACCAAGTAAGCTTTAACAGCTTCTGCTCTGTCTTTAGATAAACGCAAGTTTAGTGCTCTTGAACCGGTATTGTCGGTGTGACCAGCTAATTTCAAGCTGAAATCTTTACTCATTAACAAAGCGGCAACATCGTTTAAGCTTGCATATGATTTTTGACGGATGGTAGATTTACCCAAATCAAATTCCAAGTTTTTAATCGCCTCGGCAACTACTTTACGGTCGGCTTCGGTTACTACAACTTTGGTTTCTTTAATGATTTGAGGTTTTGGAGTGGCCAATGGACAACCAGAACCATCAACAACAGTGCCTGCAGGAGTACCTGGGCATTTATCGAATTTGTTGGCTACGCCATCGCCGTCATCATCGCCCATATCTTTCGCATATTGCTCTCTGTCTCTTTGTGCATTTTGCTCGGCAGTAGACAAAGCTCTTCTCAACTCATCGCTTTCTTCTTTGCTTTGGATGCGTACGCTAGCCAAAGAGCTGTAGTTTTGCAATTGTGGTTTCTCTTTTTTACCCAATGCAAATTCTAAACCGGCGTGGGCATAAGTAAATTTATCGTTTCTTAAACCATTGCTTCCATCGAATTTACCTGATTTTACAAAGTTTACATCATAGCCTAAGTCAAGGTTGATACCTTTGGCTACGCCCACTTTGAAACCGATTCCGGTTGGAATAAACCAGTTTTCCATGTAGCTCTGGTTGTTTTGTACGGCGCCATTGTAGTAATCTGCACCCGACGACATGTAACCAGCACCAGCTTTAACATAAGGGATCAATACAGCATTTTCATCATTGATGTTGATGTTGGCAATGTTATAAACCGCTGTTAAGGCTCCAGACCACTGGATATGCGTTTTGAAGCCAGAGTTGGCAATGTAGGTCGGGTCGCCATTGGCATCAACGCCAAGTTGGCTTCTTAAGCCCTGTACCTTACCAGCCAAGAACTCGGCTTGAATACCCAACGAAGGCAAAATTTGTTTTTTGATGTAACCACCATAACCAATATTTTCTTTTGCAGTTTGGAAATCACGGAATTTTCCATCAAATAGTGTTCTTGGTGTCAATACACCACCATGAACTCCAACAGACCAAGTACGGAAACTTTGGGTGGAGAAGCGATCTGCCGTTGGTGTTTGTGCAAATGCCTGGGTAGATAAGCCAAGCGCTGCAACTAGCATTGTCGATTTGATAATTTTTGTGTTCATGTTTTTCTGTTTTTGTATGTGTTCTTAAAAGTAACTCAACAAGTTTGTTACATCCACTACAGAGAAAAAACCCTGCCAAAAAGCTACAGAACGACATCAACTCGCATGGGTTCAATAAGTTAGGTGGCTTGGTTTGAAATGACTTGCAAACCGCGTTTAGCGTAAAAAAAGATAAATATTGTATACTTTACTAGACAAAGTTAGTTTTTGGCACTGGGATTCTTCAAGCCGATTTCTAGTTTTTCCAAGGCTTTTTCTATGCGCTCTAGCCTGGTTTTTTCCTGCTTGGCCGTTAATATCCAAAGCACGTATTCTTTTTGGTTGGAATAGGAGAGCTGCTCATAAAAAGCCAAGGCTTTCGTGCTTTTTTCCAGTGCATTCTGAAGATCGGCAGGAAGCTTCACCTTTTTATTGGCTACGTCAATGTATTCGCCAAAGGCATTGCCTGTAATTTCCTGATTACCAACACCCGATTTCCTTTGGGCATCGGCAGGTTTGATCCTTAAGGCCGTCCAGGTTTCATTAACAGCGGCCGAAGCGCAGGGGGCCAGGTTAAATACCTTTAAATCATCCCACGATTGCATCAGGTTTAAATCGGTAGCCAAGCCTGATTTGGCTTTGGGATACAAAATCCAGCAGATGGTTTTAGCGCCAATCGCAGCTGCATTTGCCTTTAAAGAATCCATCAGGGCGGTTTTGGTTTGTGCAAAGATCAAGATAGCGTCAAAATCGGCTTGCGGGGCAAAAGATATTTCGATAGCGGCAGGTATAGGATCGAAAATGGCACCGGCATTAGCCGGAGCATTGATAATACTGAGCTTAAATCCTGCTTTTACCTGCAGTTTTTTGAAAAGTGCGTGTTCCATGAGCTACAATCTGAGTTTGGCAAAAAAATCCCAAAGCACTATGCCGGCAGAAATCACAATATTAAAAGAGTGCTTTGTGCCAAATTGTGGTATTTCTATGCAAGAATCAATTTTTTTCATAGCTTCGTCACTTACGCCATTGACTTCGTTCCCAAAAATCAATGCATATTTTTTATTCACATCAGGTTTAAAAACATTGAGCATGGTGCTGTTTTCTGCCTGTTCGATGGCTATAATTTCATAACCATGTGCCTTTAAGCTGCCAATGGCCGTTAAGGTATCTGCAAAATGGATCCAATCGACAGAATCGGTGGCGCCCAAGGCCGTTTTTTCGATTTCGCGATGCGGAGGTTGTGCCGTAATGCCACATAATACTACCTTTTCGATGGCAAAGCCATCTGCCGTTCTGAATACCGAGCCTACGTTGTGCATGCTTCGCACATTATCCAATACTACTACTACAGGCAGTTTTTCCTGTTCCTTGAATTCCTGTACGCCTACACGGTTCAATTCGTCGAGTTTCAGTTTTCGCATGTACAAACTTAGAAAAACCTAGTTGTTTTGAAGAGAATCTACTGGAAATTAATTAACCGGAACAGCCAGGGTTTTTACGCCATCGCCAATGGCATGCACATAAATTGCAGCCGGATAGCCAATTTTAGTGACGTAATCTTCGGTTAAGTGTTTTGCGAAATCCTCTTCATAACCTTTTTTAAGCAAAGCAATGGCACAGCCGCCAAATCCGGCACCGGTCATGCGTGCGCCAATCACATGCTCGTAGGTTTTGCAAAAATCAACCACGGCATCCAGTTCTTTTCCGGTAACTTCATACAGCTCTTTTAGCGATTGGTGCGAAGCATACATCAGGCGGCCAAACTCTTCAAGTTCGCCTGCATTGAGCGCCTTGGCCGCCGAGTGCACACGATCATTTTCCCTGACCACGTGGGTTGCTCTTTTCAATACGGTATCATTCGCAATCAGGTGGCTATGCAAGGCAAATTTTTCGGCATTGAGTTCACACAGGTAATTGATGTTGATTTCTTGCTGCAGTGCCTTCAAAGCTTCCTGGCATTCGGCAACGCGCTCGTTGTATTTCGATTCAGAAAGTTCGCGGGTTTTATTGGTGTTGATGATGGCTAAAATATAGTCGCCAAGCTGACAATCTACTACTTTGTATTTTAAGGTATCGCAATTCAGCACCAAAGCCTTGTTGGCTTCGCCAAAGGCAATGGCAAACTGGTCCATAATACCAGAATTAACGCCTATAAATTCGTTTTCTACTTTTTTGGAAAGCTTAACCAGTTCGAGTTTATCATGGCCCAATTGGTAATAATCGTTCAGGGCATAGGCGGTAAGTACCTCGATAGAAGCCGACGACGAAAGGCCAGAGCCGATAGGAATATTGCCATAATAAAGCAGATCGAGGCCTGTAGTCAGCTTCCAATCCTGATCTTGAAGCTCGTTAATAATTCCTAAAGGATAATTGTACCATTCTCCACCCGTTTTTTCATAGCTGTTTTGCAGGGGAAAGCTGCTTTCGTCTTTAAAGTTTACGCTTTTAAAACGGATCATGCCCTCGTTGTTTGGTGCCAGGAGCAACCAGGTTCCGGCCGTAATGGCACAAGGCATCACCAGGCCTCCGTTATAGTCGATATGTTCGCCAATTAAGTTCACCCGGCCAGGGGCAAAATACGCAGCAGCTGGATCTTGTTGATAATGTTGGTTAAATACTTCGGTTAATTGGTTTTTCATGTTTTAGTTCTTGGTAGAGTTATATTTTAAATTGTATTTTAGCTGAGCACCTAAGATACAACTTATGAAAATAAAGCAAATACACACGGGTAAAATTATTGATGAAAAAGAAGTGATTGCAGTTGAACTGTACAATGACAAAGGCACCCTGGTGAGCATCTATAATTATGGCACCATCATCAGCAAATTTATAGTACAGAACGCCAAAGGCGAAATGCAGGATATTGTGTTGGGCTTTGACCATTTTGACCAGTACGTAAATGACGAATATTTGGCAAACTACCCTTATTTGGGGGCTATTATCGGGCGTTATGCCAATCGCATCAAAAACGGAAAATTCAATATCGATGGTGTCGATTACCAATTGGCCAAAACCAATGGCGAAGATTGCCTGCATGGTGGCTTCAAGGGCTTCGACAAAAAGGTATGGGATATTGTTTCTACGAGCGAAGAACCGAATGCCAGCGTTACATTCCAGTATTTCAGCTTAGATGGCGAAGAGAATTTTCCCGGCGATTTGGCCGTTCAGCTTACTTTCGAATTGACCAACAACAACGAACTGATCTTGACCTACCAGGCCGATACAGACGAAGCTACACCGATTAACCTGACCCATCATAGCTATTTCAACTTGTCGCCCACTTTAGGGCAAGTTACGGAGCACCTGCACCAAATGAATGCCTCCAACTATTTGGAACAAGACAGCAACTATGTAGTAACCGGCAAATTGATACCGGTTGAGGGCACTTATCACGATTTTAGAAAAGGCAAAATCATAGGGCAGAACTGGAATGCCGAAGAAGGCTATGACCAGACTTATGTGTTGGATAAAACCTATGGCGAACTGACATTAGCCAGCAAAACCAGCGAAGCCAACAGCGGACTTACCTTAAGCATTTATACCACCGAACCTGTAGCACATTTGTATACAGCCAAATACCTTAATGTAAAAAACGGAAAAGGAAATCAGGATTATAAGGAGTTTGATGCTTTTTGCGTGGAAACACAGCACCACCCAAATGGCATTAACCTGCCACAGTTTCCTTCAACCTTGCTGAGGCCGGATGAAGTTTATAGCCAAGTTACCATTTATAAAGTTGGTACTTAAATCAAACCATTCGCGTTTTTTGTTGTTGCCTAACTATACTGGCCTTCATGCCGTAATGAATTAACCCCAATTTAACCTCAACCTTTATAAAGATGTTTACCTTAGATGCCATTGAGCAGGCAGCCAGCAAAGTGGCTACCGGCGCCGATTTCCCTCAATTTGCAAAAGCCCTCAAAGCAATGGGCGTACGGAGAAACGATGTTTATGTAATGAATGGCATGGCTATTTATTTTGGCGAAGGAGAGGAGAGCATTGAAAGTGGCCCAGCTTATGAAAACCTGCTGATTGAAGAAGAATCAGACAAAGAAGCCTTGCAGCAAGCTCTGAAAACACATCAGCAAGGCCAAAGCGATTACCAGACCTTCTGCAGGCAAGCTGCTTCAGCCGGTGTAGAAAAGTGGATTATCGACCTGAACGTTGGTACGGTAACGTATTTAGATACGAGTGGCAAGGAACTGGTTACCGAAGAAATCGCGCTTTAAGTAAGTGTTTAAAAATATTTATTGTTTTGTAACAGCAATGTTATTTAAGTTATATATTTGTTAAAATAATGAACAATTATTAACACACCAAATATAACCTATTGTGACGAAATCGCTGATGCAAAGCAATTTGCGCTTAAAGGCAAGTTTATGCAATTTATTCAACAACCAGAACTTTATATTTGCCATCTGGGTAGCATTGGCGTTGGCCGTATCAATCAAACAAGCATTTCAGCCTACCAACAACAACTACCTGATTTTTAAATATGTTTACCTGCATGCGGTAGAAAGATTACCATTATACGATTTCTATTTTAATCAGTACCAGGATTCGAACCATTACGGACCTTTTTTCAGCTTGGTTATTGCTCCTTTTGCACAATTGCCCGACTATTTGGGCATGTTGCTTTGGCAATTGGCCAATATTGGCTTTTTGTTTTTCGCCATTTCGCAACTGCCCATAGGCAAAAACAAGGTGAATTTGGTTTTTTGGATCATTACCCACGAGCTCTTGACAGCCATGTTCGGCCTGCAGTTCAATATTTCCATTACGGCCATTATTGTGCTGGCTTATGTATTTATTGTTCAGGGCAAGAATTTTTGGGCGGCTTTTGTGATTATGCTGGGCACTTTCGTAAAGCTTTACGGCATTGTGGGCTTAGCCTTCTTCTTTTTTGCCAAACAAAAACCCAAATTTATATTGTACTGTATCTTTTGGGCCATAGTGATGTTTGTAGCGCCTATGCTGTTTTTTTCGCCGGCTTACATTCTGCAATGCTACCACGACTGGTTCGTTTCGCTGAGCGAAAAACAACACCTCAACGCCTCGCTCAATTCTATGCAGGATATTTCCGTAATGGGTATGGCTCGTCGGATCAGCGGCCATGCCAGCTTGCCCAACTTGCCTTTTATCTTAGGGGGGCTTTTCCTCTTTGGCCTGCCTTATCTGCGCATCAAATATTATAAAAATGAAGTATTTAGGCTCCTGATTTTAGCCTCTACACTCATTTTTGCGGTCATCTTCAGCAATTCTTCAGAATCACCTACCTATATTGTAGCCTTTACCGGAGTTGCGGTTTGGTTTGTAATACAAGAAAGGCCACTCAAACCGATTGTTATTATTCTATTCATATTTGCCTTTGTATTAACCAGTTTATCACCATCCGATTTGTTTCCAAGGTACCTGAAAGAGACTTACGTAAAGCCGTATTCTCTAAAGGCGTTGCCTTGCATACTCATCTGGCTGGCTATCATCTACCAACTGATAGTAGAGAAATTTAAGTTAAAACCCATACAACACACACATGAATAAACTTGTTTCAATCGTTATCCCGGCCCACAATGAGGAAGAGAACATCATCGTTATTGTAGACAGGATAGAGAAAGTATTCGACACCTTGCCCTACAGGTTCGAAATCCTGGTAGTAGACGACGGGGGTACGGATAAGACACTGGAAGTGATCGAAAACCTGGCTAAGGCAAAAGACAATTTCTTTTACGTTGAGTTTTCGAGAAATTTTGGACATCAGCCCGCATTAAAGGCTGGTTTGGACTATGCCAATGGCGACTGCGTAATTTCGTTGGATGCAGATCTGCAACACCCGCCGGAATTGTTCAGGCAAATGCTCCAAAAGTGGGAAGAAGGCTACGACATTGTATACACCCGCCGAAAGGAAGACAAGACACTGCCGTTTAAGAAGCGTAAAACCTCTTATTATTTCTACAGGCTGCTCAATTCGCTTTCCGACATCGAAATTGAGCCTGGTACGGCCGATTTTAGGCTGTTAGACAAAAAGGCCGTCAAAATTTTCAGGGATTTTAAAGAGAATGATTTGTTTATCAGGGGATTGGTTAAATGGTTAGGATTTAGACAATGTCCGATAGATTATATTCCGGAAGCCCGTTTTGCCGGAGCCAGCAAATACAACGTCAGCAAAATGCGTAAGCTGGCTATACAAGGCGTAACCTCGCTCAGCACCAAGCCTTTGCATACAGCCGCCTATCTGGGATTCTTTTTCTCGCTCATGTCGGTACTTTACGTTCCGTATGTTCTTTATGCATTTTACGTGGGCAAACCAGTTAGTGGCTGGGCATCGCTCATCATGACTGTTGCCTTTTTTGGCGGATTGCAGCTCATCATCCTGGGTATTATCGGCATTTACATTGGCAAAATGTTTATGCAGACCAAAAACAGGCCGAATTACATTATCCGTTCAACTAATATAGAAGGGATACTCTAGTGTTTTTGATCAGTTTTGACATCGAAGAGTTCGATATGGCTTTCGAATATGGAAAATCCATAGCTTTCGAAGCGCAAATCAGTATTTCGGTTGAGGGCTCGCACCAAATCCTCGATCTTTTAAAGAAGCATCAGGTAACGGCTACTTTCTTCTCAACGGCCGTATTTGCTCTACATGCACCCGAAATTATCGAACGTATTAAAAGGGAGGGCCATGAATTGGCCTCCCATAGTTATTACCATTCTAAGTTTGCCACCGAAGACCTGGCCTTGGCCAAACAGCAATTGGAAGAACTCTCGGGCTTGCCTATAGCAGGCTTCCGGATGCCCAGGATGATGCCGGTTGACGAGCAGGAAATTGCCAAAGCGGGCTATTTGTACAACAGTTCCATCAATCCCACTTATTTGCCGGGAAGGTACAATAACTTGGGTGTTTCGAGGACTTATTTTGAGAAAGAAGGCGTATGGCAGCTGCCGGCATCAGTTAGCCCGATGTTTCGTATTCCGCTGTTTTGGCTGTCTTTTCATAATTTCCCGCTTTGGCTATACAAGCATTTGTTGCGCAGGGCCTATCAGAAAGATGGTTATGTAAACATCTACTTTCATCCATGGGAATTTACGTCGTTAAACGATAAGCAGAAATTTGGATTTCCTGGCTATGTAAGTAAAAATTCAGGTCCGCAAATGATTGCAAGAATGGATAAATTATTAGCCTGGGTAAACAAAAAAGGCTATAAAAGTAGTACCATAGCCGATTTTGTCAAGAAAATCAAGCCTCTTTCCTGACCGTTTTGAACGAAAAATAGGTTTGGCAAAAATAGCTGAACAAAGAAAGCACCACGATGATGATTGCCTGTGATGGCGTTGCCCAAAATCCGAAGTAACCTACCAATAAGTGCAAGAGGAAATAATCGAGAAAGATATTGGTTACCGTGAGGCTGGCATAGCGTACAAACTGTACGTGTCCCAATAGGTTGGAGGATTGAAACACTACATATTTATTGAGGCAAAAACCTATTGGAAAGCTAATGGAAAGAGCCAGCAGATAGGCTGCGATGTACCTCGATATGGCAAAGCCCAGTACATAGATCACTTTATCTGTAAAGAGAAAATTGTAGCTGACCGAGAAAACCAGCAGGTTGAGCAGGGCATTGCTGCCACCACAAAAGGCATATCTGAACGTTTGAATCCCAATCAGCCTCCTGAATGGCGGATAAAAGAAGTCGATAAAGCTTAAAATAAAGTCTCTGACCCGTTGCATTTAGGCTAGTCTTTCTAAAACGGTTTTAATGGCTTTCTCTACGATTTTTTCGGGCTGGCTGCTAAACTCAAACTTTACGCGACTAGCCAGAATGGCATTGACCGACAATGCTTGATGTCCGAGTGTTTTGGCCAAGGCATAAATACCTGCTGTTTCCATTTCGAGGTTGGTGATGCGGTGTTTGCCCTGTGCAAAGCTGTTGAGCTGACTGATGAAATCGGGCACTGCATTTTTGGCCCTGACCTGCCTGCCTTGGGGCGCATAAAAGCCTGGAGCGGTAATGGTAATGCCCTGTACCATGTCTTTTCCAATGGTTTGCAGCAGGGTGTCGTTGGCTGCAGTGAGGTAAGGATGAATGCTTCTGATATGCGAAAAATGCGTTTTGATACTTTCCAATAAGCTGTGTTCTTCGCCTGATACCTGATGGATGTAATAATTCATCAAAGCATCGAAACCCAAACCGTATGACGAGACCAGTATGGTGCCCATTGGGATATCGGGCTGGATAGCTCCAGAAGTACCGATCCGGATAATATCCAGTGATTTTAATTCGTCTTTGATGGTTCTGGTTGCAAAATCGATATTAACCAGGGCATCCAATTCGTTAAAAACAATATCGATATTATCGGTTCCGATGCCCGTAGAGATTACCGTTATGCGTTTTTTGCCAATATAACCGGTATGGGTAATAAATTCTCTTTTGCCTTTTTTAAGCTCTATCGAATCAAAATGCTTGCTGATTTCGGGTACACGGTCCAAATCGCCAACGGTAATTACCGTATCGGCAATATCTTCGGGCAATAAATTCAAATGATAAATGCTGCCGTCGGGATTAATGATCAAATCGGCCTCTGATAGTTTTTGCATGTGTTCAATTGTTTATATCGTTCGATTGCAGTATTGCTTGATTTGCGCATGGCTGGTGCTTCGCTTCACCATCATAAACAATATAGCAATTTAACCATAATTTGAAATATTAAATCGTATAGAGATATTTTACTTTTAATCCGTTTACCTTTTCCAGCTTGCCCAGTACCAAATTAAGGTTGGTTTTTCGCACTTCGAAGCGCAATACGCATTTCAGGTCGAAGTTTTGCGCCAATAGTTGCAGTTCTTCTTCTTTCATGATGCGCATCACCGGGTTCATTTCGAGGTAGTCGAATTCGGCTTCGTAAATGTCGTTTACGGTTTGGGTAACGATCTCACTGGCCTGCAAGGCTTCAACCGAGGCCGATTTGTAGGCATTGATCAGGCCAGGAACACCCAATAAAGTGCCCCCAAAATAGCGGACTACTACCATGAGGATATTGGTTACATCGGCCGAAAGCAACGAATTGAGGATCGGACGGCCTGCTGTACCCGAAGGTTCGCCATCATCGTTTAGCTTAAATACATTACGGTCTTGGCCCAAACGAAAAGCCCAACAAAAATGCCTGGCCTTGGCATGCTCGGCCCTCAACTTGCTTAACACGGGCTTCAGCTCGGCTTCGTTTTTAAAAGGGTAGGCATAGGCGATGAATTTGCTGCCTTTGTCGCGAAAAATTCCTTCGGCGGGGCCCTTTATGGTTTGGTAGGTATCATCAAACAGCATGCAGCTTGGATAAAGTAATCAGAATAATAGCGGCCAATGCTAAAACCAGTCCCAGGTAATTGAGCTTGGTTAATCTTTCCTTAAACAATACAATGCCAATAAAGCTTCCGGCTATAATGACACCCATATTCATGGTAGCAAAAACCGTAGATGGATTTGCCGACATGGCTTGATGGGCTTTCAGGTAGAAAAGGATATTGCCAAAATTGAAAAAGCCAAGCACGCAGCCACAAATAAAGTTGACCAGTTGCAGCTTGGTCTTTTTAATCGATGCCAAATACAGGATATAAGCCAAAGACAATACAAAGCAGATGCAGAATATCACAAAAAGCGAAGTGGTAAAGGGCATTACCGTAATTTGGCTTACCAGTTTCAGCAACACGTCTATTACGCCAAAACCCACAAAAACGAGCAACAGGTACAGCCACGATTTTTTCGACGAAACACCTTCAGATTTGCGGTACATGGTAAAGACAATAGCCACAAAGCCGAAAATAAGGCCCACGTATTTCAAGCGGTCAAAACTATCGTTGAATAGGAAATAAGCCGCGCATAGCGAAATAAACAGCGACAAACGCTGGGCAATATCAGTACGGGCCAAGCCGGCCTGCCTAACGGCAATACCTTGAAACAAAAAAATGGAAGGCAGTAAAATACCCAAGGCCGGGAATACCCACGAAATGTGGGCCAAGCTCACATCGCCCAAATTCGGCTTGAAAAATACAGCACTGAGCACAATGGCAAATAAGTAGTTCCAGGTTACGGCCTGCATGACATTAATTTCGTAACGTTTAGCCATTTTGAGCAATACGCCCACGGTAACACTGCAAATAATGCTTAGCGCTAAATAAATCATGTTTTATGAAAGTGTGTAAATTTTAAGTACGTCGGTTCCCATAGCTGTTTCCGAAACCAGTGTTCCGGCAATAGCAGGTGCTAATATACCATTTGGCCACGTGGTTTGCGAAGTAAATATTCTGGCTTCGTCCCAAAGATTGGCTGCGATGAACTGGTTTAGGATCTGTGCGCCCCCCTCGATAATGACCGATTGGATATCCATCAGGTAAAGCTGGAAGGCTATTTTTTGTGCCAAATAAAACGACATATCTTCCATTTGTACAAAATGGACATTGTTTTGCACATCAGTTTTTACCTCGTTAAAAATAATGGCTTTAGAGGCCTCGTCATAAAGATGGTGTGAATTTGGCACCTCCAGGTTTCTATCGATGAGGATACGCACCGGATTTTTGCCAGATACATTTCTGGCCGTTAAACGTGGGTTATCGTTCAGCGCAGTTTGCTTGCCCACCAAAATGGCATCTTCTTCGGTACGCCATACATGGTTTAGCTGGTTGGCCAATGGCCCCGAGATCCAGGCTTGTCCGCCATTTGCTGGCGCGAAATAGCCATTGGCAGTCTGGGCCCATTTGAGGATGATAAACGGACGCTGTGCTTTTATCCTAGTCAAAAAACGACGGTTCAGCTGCTTGCATTGCGCCTCTAAAACACCGGTTTGTACCTGTACACCACCAGCTTTTAGCTTTTCAATCCCCTTGCCGTTTACCCCTGCAAAAGGATCGGCACTGCCAATCACTACTTTTTTGAGCTGATGCTTAACCAAAAGGTCGGCACAGGGTGGCGTTTTGCCAAAATGCGCACAAGGCTCGAGGCTGACATAGGCCGTAGCATTTTTGAGCAGGAGCGGAGCCGAATCGGCGTGGCGCTTAAATACGTCGTTAATGGCATTAACTTCGGCATGGGCTTCGCCAAATTTCTGGTGATAGCCTTCGCCAATGATTTGGTTTTGATGAACAATCACACAGCCCACCATAGGATTAGGACTAACCTGTCCCATACCCATAACAGCCAATTCCAAGCAACGCTGCATGTAAAATTCGTCGTTCATCACTGCAAAAATAGTCGATTGGCCGACAAATCAGTCATTGTTGCCTAATTTATTCTGATTGTATTTTGTAATAACGTTTAGCTATTTTTGCCCGAATGAAGCTTAAAGAACTGGCAATCAAATTTAATTCGGAACTAAGTGCCTTGTACGATGACGCGGAAAGCCAGGCTCTTTTCCTGATGGCTTTAGCGCAATTACTGCACATCAAACACCATGCTTACCTGCTTAGGAAGGAAGAAACATTAACTACCAGCGATTTGGCAAAGTTTGAAGGCTTGTTAGCCGAATTGGTTACTGGCAAGCCCATTCAATACATTTTTGGCGAGGCCCATTTCTTTGGGCTTTCTTTTAAAGTAAATCCTGAAGTGCTTATTCCGAGGCCGGAAACCGAAGAGTTGGTAGATTGGGTTATTCAAACCGTCCATAATTCGCCGTTGGCCAGTGGCCATAAACGCCTGCTCGATATTGGAACCGGAAGTGGCTGCATCGCCATAGCTTTGAAAAAGCACTTGCCTCAATTTGATGTTACGGGATTGGACATGGCGGCATCAAGCTTGGCTATAGCACAGGAAAATGCAGAATTGAACAGGGTTGAAGTGGAGTTTAAGTGGCAAGACATTCTCCAAATGCAGCATACCAAACTGCAGGAGCCTTATGCCATTATTGTAAGCAATCCGCCTTACATTACCCAAACCGAAAAAGAAGGCATGCATCAAAACGTGCTGGCCAATGAGCCGCATCGCGCACTGTTTGTGAGCAACGAAAAACCATTGGTTTTTTACGAAGCCATCGCCAATTTTGCCTTATTGAATTTAGGGCAGGGAGGGTTGCTGTTTTTCGAGATCAATGAGCATTTAGGTCAAGAAACAGTTGATTTACTAAATCATAAAGGATTTAAAAACATTGAATTAAGAAAAGATATGCAAGGCAAGGATCGAATGGTTTGCAGCAGGCTTTAGCTTTTTAATTTACGATCTCGGATGAAACTGCGTGATGACGGTTTTCAGGTAATCGCGGTCTAAGTGGGTATAGATTTCGGTGGTGGTGATGCTGGCATGGCCCAACATTTCTTGTACCGCCCTTAAATCGGCGCCCCCTTCAATTAAATGCGTAGCAAAAGAATGTCTCAGGGTATGCGGACTGATATTTTTACGGATATTGGCCGCCACTGCCAGCGATTTGAGCAACTTGAATACAGAAATCCGCGATAAGCTGCTACCCGAACGGTTCAGGAATACAAAATCCTCATTTCCCTTTTTGATATCCAAATGAACACGGCATTCGTTAATGTAAATTTCCAATAACTTTAAGGCTGTTGACCCAATAGGAACCAAGCGCTCTTTGTCGCCTTTTCCAAGCACCTTGATAAACTCCGTCTGCGGAAAGATATTCGAAATCCGAAGTGAAGTTAACTCGCTCACCCTTAAGCCACAACCATATAGGAGTTCAATAATCGCTTTGCTTCGTATCCCCTCAGGTTTGGAGGCATCTATGCAACCGATCAACTTATTGATTTCGTGTATATTGAGCGTGTCGGGCAGCTTTCTGCTCAGTTTGGGAGCCTCTATCAGTACCGAGGGATCTTCGACGATGATTTCTTCCTGCAGTAGATAGCCAAAAAAAGACTTGATACCCGATATAACCCTGGCCTGGGTAGTGGCTTGCATGCCTAAATCGTTAAGCCAGGTGATAAAGTTCCTCAAATCATCCAGCTGCACTTCTTTTAACAGCAATTCTCGACCAATGGCATCGTAATATTGGCAAAGCTTCTGGATGTCGCCCTGATAGGCTTCTATAGAATTTGCAGCAAGCGAACGCTCTAACCTTAAATAATCGTTAAAACCTTTGAGATAGGGCTGTATGCTCATTCAGATTATGGAGTTTTTTTTATAACATTGCAATGTTACATAATATTAGGCATGAAGATACAAATTATTAATGGCCCCAACCTTAACCTGCTGGGCCTGCGTGAACCAGGAATTTATGGCAGCCAGTCGTTTGACGAATATTTGGAACAGTTGCGCGAGCAATACAGCATCATCGAGATTGCCTATTACCAAAGCAATGTGGAAGGGGAATTGATCAACAAACTGCACGAAGTTGGCTTTTCTTACGATGGCATTATCATTAACGGTGGGGCCTATACCCACACTTCGGTAGCCATTGCCGACGCCATTGCCGGTATTAAAACACCAGTTGTAGAGGTTCATATTTCCAATATCTATGCCCGCGAAGAGTTTCGACATGTTTCTTTAACCGGCAAAAACTGTAAGGGTGTGTTAACCGGTTTTGGTTTAGATGGCTACCGCTTGGCGTTAGAAAGCTTTTTAAAATAACTGCTGATGAAAAAATATTTAATGCTTTTGCTTTTAGGCCTGTCGCTTAAAGGCTTCACACAAGCTCCAAGTCACACAACGAGCAACCGAATTGACCAAAATACGATAGTTAAAGATGGTTCAGGGACAATTTTGCCTTATAAAATCTGGCAAAAACTTGTGCAGAGCGGAGAATACTCATTAAGGCCTGCTAAAAGTGGCAGCCAGGAATATTTAGTGTACCAAATGACTGAAGATGAAAAGGCCAAAGCCTTGGAGCGTCGCAAAGCAATGGCCACCAGTATGGGCAAGCCCAGGGCCAGCGATAGCTTTAACGAAGGGGAGAAATTCAGAGGCGAAAAAATAACTGATATAAACGGCAACAAATTCGATCTGAGAAAGATAGAAGGCAAAATTTATGTCATTAATTTTTGGTTCATCAACTGTCCGCCCTGCAAACAGGAAATACCCGAACTGAACGAATTGGTGAAGCAATACCAAGACAATAAAGACATTGTTTTTTTGGCGATTGCCCTCGATGACAAATACAGTTTGAAACAATTCCTAAAAACTTCGCCTTTCAATTATAACGTAGTTGACGATGGCAGGTACTATGCCACCAAATACGGTGTAACCGCTTATCCAACCCACGTGATTATAGGCAAAGACGGTCTTGTTAAGTTCAGTACCGTCGGTTTGGCGCCCAATACCATACATTGGATCGAAAAAACCATTAAAGAACAGCTTTAAAGTGATGAGTTCTTTAAGTTGAGTTCGCTAAATTTTCTCACTTTGTGCACAAAATAAGCCCAAACGATACTGCCCTTGTAAACCCCTTGATGCTGTTTCAGACCTAATTGCTTAGCACCCCTCTTGCGTGCCGTTTGGCCGAGTTGCCTAAAGAAATGAAAATGGGCCTTGCTAATGGCCAGGGTAAATTTGGGCTTTCCCTTCAAGAGAAACTGTAGCCAAGCAGCTAAATCGTACCATAAACGTATAAAAATACGTCGGTAGGCTTCGGCTTTGGGCAGGTTCTTCTGCATGATCATGAGATTGTTCCTGAAATTGAGATAGGTTTTGAAAGGATTGTTGGCGCTGAGCGTACCGCCTCCCAAATGGTAAACCTCGGCACCGGCACAGCACATTACCTTGTAGCCCAGGTTTTTCAGTCGCCAGCAAAGATCTATTTCTTCCATGTGGGCAAAGAGGTCTACATCCAAGCCGCCTGCTTCTTGCCATACCGATTTTTTGATAAAAAAGGCGGCGCCACTGGCCCAAAAAACTTCAAGATTTTCATCATATTGGCCATGATCTGTTTCTACTTGGTCAAAAATACGACCCCGGCAAAACGGAAATACATGGGCGTCTACAAAGCCGCCTGCCGCACCGGCATATTCGAACTGATCTTTTTGCGTGGCCCATTTGATTTTTGGCTGTGCAGCGCCAATGGTTTGGTCGCTTTGCATGAGGTCTATTACGGGTTTGATCCAGTTTTGAGGTACTTCAACATCCGAATTGAGCAGCACATAGTAATCGGCATTTACGCGCGAAAGGATACGATTATAGCCACCGGCAAAGCCATGGTTCTGCTCGTTGGTGAGCACGGAAACCTGTGGATAATGCTCGCGCACAAAAGCCACCGAATCATCGGTAGAGGCATTGTCGCCAACAATAAGCTGTAAATTGGGGTATTCGGTCTGAACCACACTGGGCAAAAAACGTTCTAAAAGCGCTCGGCCATTCCAGTTAAGAATCACCACAGCTACACTTGGTTCCATATGCTTCAATCTTCTTATCTTGTCTCCAAAAGAACAGGCCGTATGCAAAAAGCCTTTTATAATTGTAAATTTGGGGATTCTAGAATGCAAACATAAATTATCAGATGCAAAGTTCAGCTATATTTCCGCTATTTTATCTTCCCCCGGTTGGTTATTTTTCTGCCTTAAAAGCGCATGATTTCAATTTTGTGCTCGAAAAACAGGAACATTTTCCAAAGCAGACCTATCGCAACAGAGCCAGTATCGCATCGCCTGATGGTACTTTAGACCTTATTATTCCGGTTGTTAAAGGCGCAAAGGTACATACTGCCTTAAAGGACGTAAAAATAAGTTACGATACGCGCTGGCAACGCCTGCACTGGCTCAGTTTGCAAAACTGTTACCGCAGTTCGGCTTATTTCGAGTTTTATGAAGATGGCTTACGTCCATTTTACGAGCGCAAATTTGATTTTTTGTACGATTATAATCTTGAGCTGCTGCAGTGGCTGTGCAAACAACTGAAAATAGAGGCGGCCATTACTGAAAGCCAAAGCTATGAAAAGGAGTGGCCTGGATTGATCGACTACAGGAACCGGATGTCTAAAAAAGAGGTGCCTCTGCAGGAAACAAAAAGCTATTTTCAGGTGTTTAGCGACAGGAACGAATTTATGCCTAACTTGAGCATGGTAGACCTGTTGTTTAGTCAGGGGCCACAAAGCAAGACCTATTTTTAGCCAATGGGAAGAAATACAAAACACAAGTCGCGCAAAAAAAGCCATTACGCCTTGCCAACTCCAGGTTCGAGTCCGGGTTTGATTTACATAGATGAGAATTCGCTTAAGCCTAAAATCTTGCTTTATACCTATAACCAACAAACCTATAAGGTAGAAGAGCTGCACAGCCTCAACGGCATAAAGGCACGTACCGATAACAAGGATTTCAATTTTTGGATCGAAGTGAAAGGTTTCAATTCGGTTGAGCTTTTCGAAACCTTGGCTAGGGAGCTGAACATTAACAAACTGATTTTAGAGGATATTACGCGTACCTACCAAAGGCCGAAATTTGAAGAGTATGATGATTATATTTTTTCGATCAGTCGGATGCTTTGTTTGGATACCGAAGGCGCATTGGAAAATGAACAGGTTTCTTTTATCTTGACCAAAAATGCACTTTTCACTTTCCAAGACCGCTACGAGGATTGCTTAGACCCGGTGCGCAAACGCCTCGACCTGGGCAAAGGAAATATCAGGATAGGAGGCAGCAGCTACTTGATGTATGCGCTGATGGACATGATTGTTGACAATTACTTTTCGGTACTCGGCGTATGGAACGAGGAACTGGATGCGATTGAAGACCGTTTGCTCGACAAGCCCGACAAAACCATCATGTACGATACGCAGCTTATCAAGCGTAACCTCATTACCTTGCGGCGCGTGGTCTGGCCAGAACGTGATAAAATGAACGATATTTTGCGTACCGATAGCCAGTATATAGACGAGCAGATCAAAATGTATTTCCGCGATGCCTACGATCATTGCATCCAGATTATAGACATGGTTGAATCGATGAAGGAGATTGCGGCGAGTAACATCGACATGTACCTTTCCATCATCAGCAACCGCATGAATGAAATTATGAAGGTGTTGACGATCATTTCGTCCATCTTTATTCCTTTGACCTTTATTGCAGGTATCTATGGCATGAACTTTTCTCGTGAAGATCCGGTTACGGGCAAGGTGATGCCGTTAAACATGCCTGAACTTTATTCGGCACATGGCTATGTGTGGGCACTAGTGGTCATGGTAGTGATTGCTATACTGCAAATCATCTATTTCTGGCGAAAGGGTTGGTTCAAGTAATCGATAGTGGATTTACCTTAACTACCACCTAAGATTAACGTTACTATTCCCGGGCGGACTAAGGTGCCTAAGCGATAAAAAGCATGGCAATATAATAAGCTACCTTTGACTAACCACCTAAGAACGCTAAGAGCGCCTGAGTATTAACCTTACTATTTTTAGGCGAAATAAGGTGTCTTGGGCGGTAAAAAATGGCTATTTAATAAATTATAAAGTAACTTAAGATTAAGTCGTACCATTCTTAAATGGTAAAACAAGCTTGATAAGTAAAATTACAGCAATAGATCAATGCGCTTTAAAAGCATGCTAAATGCCCCTTGTCTGCTTTGCAGAAACAAATTATTGCCTATCTTTAAACCCTAGTATGCAATCATTTGAATTGGACAAAACCGACGTTTCCAAGCTCAAGCAGGCTATAGGTGGTGATAACGAGCTGCTTAAGGCTACGCTTGCAGAATACCACGCGTCTGAAATTGCCATTCTATTTGAAAGCATCAGCAAAGAAGACCGCCAAAGGATCATCAATTTGCTCGATGTAGAAACCGCTTCGGAGGTGATTGCAGAAATGCACGAAGAGTCGCACCCCGAGGAGCTTTTGCTGCAGCTGCATCCCGAAAAAAGGATCGAAATTGTAGAGGAGCTTGATTACGACGATGCTACCGACATTATTTCGCAGCTCGAAGAGCACGAACAAAAGGAAATTCTCGAAGACCTAAGCGAGCACGATGCTTCGAGCATCAGGACCTTATTGAGCTACGACGAAGAAACCGCGGGTGGTTTGATGAACACCCAGGTTATTCGCATTAACCTCAACCTGACCAAAAAAGACGCGATTGACGAAATTATCCGCCAAAGCGAAGAAATGGAAGAGTTTTATACCGTAAACGTGGTAGACGATGAAAATACCTTTAAGGGCGTAGTTTCGCTAAAAGACATCATCAAGGCCAAGGGCAATGCCAAGATTACCGAAATGGTCAATGCAGATGCCGTTTATGTAAAAGCAGAAACTGACCAGGAGGAGGTAGCGAGGCTGATTTCACAGTACAACCTAACCAGCATTCCCGTAGTAGACGATCACATGAAGCTTTTGGGTCGCGTAACCTTCGACGATGTAATCGATGTTTTGGAAGATGAGAATACCGAAGACATCTTGAAGATTTCGGGTGTATCTGAAGATGAGGAACTGAGCGGTAACTGGATCGAGGCCGTAAAATCGCGTCTGCCTTGGCTCATCATCAATTTAGGTACCGCCTTTTTGGCATCGGCGGTAATCAGGCATTTTGATCCTACCATCGACCTCATTCCGCTTTTATCAGCCTACATGACCATTATTGCCGGTATGGGCGGCAATGCCGCTACACAGGCGCTTGCAGTAACCGTAAGGCGTATTTCGCTTTACGACCTGACCGATAACCAAGCCTATCGTGCTGTTTTAAAAGAGTTTACCGTTGGTTTGATCAATGGAGCGGTTAACGGATTGATTGTATTGGTTTTTGCCTATTTCTTTGATCACAGCTTGATGCTGGGTGTCGTGATTTTCTTGGCCATGACAGGAAATATGATCATTGCCGGAATCACCGGCTCGGGCATTCCCTTAATTTTAAAACGCATTGGAATCGATCCAGCCATTGCCTCTTCAATAATTATTACGACTTTTACCGATGTTTTCGGATTTTTACTTTTATTAGGATTAGCAAGCAAATTATTACTCTAAATATTACCTATATATGCAAGGATTAAGACACGATTGGACGAAAGAAGAAATAGCTGAGATTTATCATAAACCTTTTTTAGACCTGGTTTTCGAAGCGGCCAGCGTCCACCGTCAGAATAAAGACTACTCGGAAGTGCAAATCAGCTCGCTGATCTCTATCAAAACCGGAGGTTGTGCCGAAGACTGCTCTTATTGCCCACAGGCAGCCAGATACAACACAGGTGTGGATGTACATGCCCTGATGAAACTTACGGATGTGGTAACGGCCGCGGTTAAGGCCAAAGAAGGGGGCGCCTCGCGCTTATGTATGGGCGCAGCCTGGCGCGAAGTAAGGGACAACCGCGATTTCGACCGTGTAATAGAAATGGTGAAAGCCGTAAACGACATGGACATGGAGGTTTGCTGTACCTTGGGCATGCTTACCGAAAGTCAGGCTCAACGCTTGGCCGACGCAGGTTTATATGCCTACAACCATAATTTAGACACCTCGGAAGAGGATTATAAACGCATCATCTCTACCAGAACTTACGATGATCGTTTAAACACCATTAAAAACGTACGCAAAGCCAAATTAACGGTATGCAGCGGTGGTATTATTGGTTTAGGCGAAACTACCGAAGACCGTATTGCCATGTTGCAAACTTTGGCCAATATGGAAAAACATCCAGAATCGGTGCCGGTTAACGCTTTGGTACCCGTAAAAGGAACCCCATTAGAAGATCAGCCGCGCGTACCAATCTGGGATATGGTGAGGATGATTGCCACCGCACGCATCGTGATGCCAAAATCGGTTGTTCGCCTTTCGGCTGGAAGGAACGAGATGAGCATTTTAGAACAGGCTTTCTGTTTTATGGCTGGCGCCAATTCAATTTTTGCCGGTGATAAATTGTTAACTACGCCAAATCCGGCTTTTAACGAGGATATGGCCATGTTCGAATTGTTAGGATTAAAAACCAGAGAGGCCTTTAAAAACGGCCGACCAGACAATACCCAGAAAAAAGAAGTATTTGCGTAATTCCTAACTTTTTAATCGAGAACAAAAAGCCAGTTTAACCACTGGCTTTTTTGGTGAATAAGAGTTAAACATTTGATTCCAGTAAAGCCTTTCCTTAATTCGTTAATGCTTCAACCAATGCTTTAACATGGAGGCTTTTAGGGCCATTAAGATCAAGTGAACGCTTGCATTTCTGAATGTTTAACAAGTAAAGCAGTCATTTTGCTGGCATAGAAGTATTTAGCCCCAAGCAATTTTTATGTTACTAATCTTGCCGATTTTAGTTAATATTGTGTTAACTAAATCAGCCCGATGGACAATAAATTAGCGCATCACCTGTTATGGGAACGGTTACGTTCTGGCGATAAAGATGCCTTTTTTGACTTGTACAAAGCACTGTATTATCCATTGGTCAATTTCGGCATTCGTGTATGTGCCGATGCGGATATGGCGGGAGAAGCCACGGATATGGTTTTTACCACAATTTGGGAAAAGCACGCTTCCCTAAGTCGCGTAGACAATATAGAGGCCTATTTGCGTACTTTTTTAAAACGCAAATTGCTGCGCATCATGGAACGCAAGCGTAAAATTAACGATGCCTTATTCAATGCTGGCGAAGATGGCGATTGGATGGAAATGAGCTATGAAGAGTTTATCGTAAAAGTGCAGACCGACGAACTTATCAAGCACCAGTTGAAAAATGCATTGGCCAAACTTACTTTCAGGCAAAAACAACTGATCCATCTTAAATTTTTTGATGGCCTGAGCTACGAAGACATTGCCACCCAAAGCAACCAGACCGTTAAAACAGCCTATAATACCATTTATGATGCGCTTAAAATCCTGCGAAAAGAGCTAAAAGCGTAGAGAAAGACCTGCGAATTTTCCTCATGTTAAAAAAGTTAAATTTCTCTTAGGAAAAAACACCACTTTTCGGCACTGTTATATAAACGACGATAACAATGATCGATAGAAGTCAATTCAATGCAGAAGATTTTCTTGTAGACAGCACTTTTCAGCAATATTGTGCCGGAACAGACAAGCTTTGCATCGAATATTGGGAAAAATACACCAAAGCCCACCCGGCCCAAGCCCAAACCATTGCCGAAGCCAAGAGGCTTTATGTTATTCTGAGCGGTAACAAACGTGCGCTGAATCAACAAGTAGAGGCTTTGGAAACTCAAATTAACCCAGAAATTAAACCAGTTAAGCTCAGGAAATTGCTTTGGCTCAAGGTAGCTGCTGCCATTGTGCTGATTGCTGGCGGCAGCTATTTTTACCTTAGGCCAAGCTCAGGTTCCCTAAACAAGCAAACCGCAACGGCCAGGATTTTCACCACCTGCAGTGGCGAACGCAAAAAAATTACCTTGCCCGATGGTTCTACCGTGTTGCTCAATGCCAAAAGTTCTTTGTCTATTGGTGCCGAGTTTAACCAGAAATACCGTGAAGTGGTTTTGAAAGGCGAAGCGTATTTTGATGTGATACACAACAAAAACAAGCCTTTTAAAGTGTATACCACCGATTTCAACATCAACGTGTTGGGTACAGCCTTCAATGTCAAAGCTTACCCCGACGAAATCAGCTCTGAAGCTACGCTTATCCGTGGCCTCATCACGATGGAAGCCTTAAATGGACAGGGTGGCATCATTACTTTAAAGCCGAGCCAAAAAGTAACCGTTTACAGAACCCTTCCAGCAAAAGAAAAAGCAAAGGTGCTGAAACCGATGGCGCCACACCCCGAAATTACCATCAATCATTATACATTGATTAAAGACAGCACCATTGTTGAAACCGCCTGGACCCAAAACCGCATCGAAATTTACGATCAGGATTTTGACCAAATCAAGGCTGTGCTCGAAAAATGGTACAATATCGAAATCAGGTTTAAGAGCCCAGAAGTAGAAAAATACCGCTTTACGGCAACATTTAGTCACGAAACATTGAACCAAGCCCTAGAGGCTTTACAAAAAGTAGAATATTTTAAATATGAAATCAAGGGAAACCAGGTAATCATTTCCAAATAGAATAAAAAAAGGACGGTGTTGGCGCACCGCCCTTATGAATTCTTTTTGATTAAATCGATGGCAGTTTATGCGGAAACAGATCGCTGCCAAAAACTTATGCAACCAAAAAAAACAAAAATATGATTATTTATTACTTACCGCAAGAGCGTTCCCGCTATAAAGCGCTCCTTAAATTCATTATGCTAATGAAATTAACCTGTATAGTGGTTTTCATTACTTGCCTTAATGTTTCTGCATCGGTTTTTTCGCAAGAGAAAATAACGCTCGATGTAAAGAAGACAAAGCTGGCCAAGGTATTACAGATCATCGAACAGCAGAGCAACTACCATTTTGTGTACAGCTCGTCGTACGTGCCTGTGAACAGGATGATCAGTATTACCGTAACCAATACGCCGGTAACCGATGTATTGGCCACGGTTTTAGGCAAAACGAATTTAAAATATTCCATCTCGGCAGGTGGCTTGGTCATCATTAGCCGAAACAAGGACATCCCCATAACCGGAACCGTAAAAGATGCCAATGGCGGTGCGTTGCCAGGGGCATCGGTAAGGGTAAAAGGAACCACTACGGGGGTTTCTACCGATGTGAACGGCAAATTTGCACTGAATGTTCCCGAAAATGCCACCTTGGTCGTTTCGTATGCCGGTTTCCAATCAAAGGAAATCGTGCTGGGCACACAAACCAACATCGACGTGGTATTGGCAGAAGATACCAAGCAATTGGCCGAAGTGGTAGTAACTGCATTGGGCATTAAAAGAGAGCGTAGGGCCTTGGGCTATTCGGTAACTCAAATTGGTGGCGAAACCTTAACCCAAGCCCGAGAAAACAACGTGGCCAATTCGCTGGTAGGCAAAGTGGCTGGTTTAGACATCAGTTCTAGTACCGGTGGTGCGGGTTCGGCCACCAGTGTAACCATCAGGGGTGTTTCCAGCCTAAACCAAACTAGTCAGCCTTTGTACGTAATTAACGGTGTACCGATGGAAAACAAGCCGGTTGGGATCAACAATCTTAATCCTTCGGGTAACAATGGTACGCAATACGACAATTCTCCCGATTTGGGCGATGCGATTGGAAACTTAAACCCCGACGACATCGAAAGTATTTCGGTACTCAAAGGAGCTGCAGCTTCTGCATTGTATGGCTATAGAGCCAAAGCAGGGGTCATCCTGATTACTACCAAAAGTGGCAAGGGCAATAACATCGAGTTTAACAGCAATTACGTGGCCGAGCAAGTAATGGACCGCACCAATTGGCAATATGTATATGGGCAGGGCGCCAACGGTGTAAAACCGTCGACCCAATTGGATGCTGGTACCACTGGCGGTTCGAGTTGGGGCGCAAGGCTCGATGGCAGCAGTGTGATCCAGTTTGATGGGGTAAGCCGACCTTACGTTGCCCAAAAAGATAACGTGAGCAATTTTTATCGCACGGGAGGCAGTTTTACCAATACCTTGGCTTTCAACAAGTCGTTTACTGGAGGCGTAATGCGTATTTCGGCCAGTAACCTCAACAATAATTCTGTAGTGCCCAATTCTGGCTTAAACAGGCAGAGTTTTAACTTGGCCGGAACAGTTGATGCCATTAAAAACCTGACGATTGACGCACGCTTCAACTATATTCTCGAACAAGCCAAAAACAGGCCCATGGTTTCTGACGGAGCTGGCAATGCCAACTACAATGCTACTTTTTTGCCCACAAGTGTTGATATCAACAACTTAAAGCCCGGCAAAAAGCCCGATGGCAACGAACTTTCTTACAACACCAGCAACAATTATGCAACCAACCCCTGGTTTGCCGCCTACGAGTTCATCCATAACACCAAAAGAGAACGTTTATTGAGCTCTTTTAATGCCAGATACACTTTTGACAACGGATTGTTCCTGCAAGGCCGGGTAGGTCGCGATGCTTATAACGACCAGTATACTGCGGTTACGCCTTCAGGTACGGCTTATAACCCTTTGGGAGGCATGACCGAGCAACAAACCAAATTTGCCGACGTGAATGCCGACGCCTTGATAGGCAAAAGCTTTAAGGTAAACGATTTCTCGATTACGCCAAACGTAGGCGCCAGCTTTAGGCGTACCAAAATTACGCAAACCACCAATCAGGGTGGGGAATTTGCCATATTTGGTGTTTACAAACTCACCAATACCAAAACCAAGGCGCTCAACTATACCCAAAGCGACCAGGAAGTACAATCAGTTTACGGCACCTTGGAGCTGGCTTACAAAGATATCCTGTATCTAACCGGAAGTGGCCGTAGCGACTGGTTCTCTACTTTGGCTACGCCCGGAAAAGACAATAAGCTGAGCGTATTCTATCCATCGGTAAGCGGTTCGTTTGTATTTACCGAGCTTTGGAAACCATCGTTTTTAAGCTTCGGTAAAATAAGGGCTGGCTATGCTATTGTTGGCCAGGCCACAGACCCTTTCCAAACTCAGCTTTACTACAATTTGCGTAGCGAAACCATCAATGGTAAACCAATTGGCAATATTGTAAATCCTTACATTCCGAATTCAAGCTTAAAGGCTTCTAAGGCCAACGAATTGGAAATAGGTACCGAAATGCGTTTCTTGAACGACCGTTTGAACCTCGATGTTACCTGGTACAACAAAAAATCCAAAGACGAAATCATCAATGTAACCACATCAACGGTTACAGGTTATAGCGGTGCGGTTCTAAACTCTGGCGAGTTGAGGAACAGGGGTATTGAAGCATTGGTATCGGGTGTAGTTTTAAAGAACAAGGATTTCAGCTGGACTTCCACTTTAAACGGCTCGTATAACGACAACAAAGTACTTACCTTAGCTCCTGGAACTGTATCGCAGCCTATTGCTACTTCGAGAACCGGGGTGGGTTTCTTGCAAAACCTGGCTGGCAAAGCCGCTGCCCAAGTAATGGCCTACGACTTTAAGTACGATGCCAGTGGCAATATTGTTAAAGACGTAAACGGTGCACCAGAAAGGGGCGATCTCAAGGCTTACGGTTCCGCCTTTAACAAGTACACCGCAGGCTGGAACAACGAATTCGCGTATAAAAGATTTAACCTTTCGTTTTTAATAGATGGCAAATGGGGTGGCAAAATATTCTCGGCCACCGATTACTATGGCTATGTTTTTGGCTTGCATCAGGCTACACTCGAAAACCGGGATGCCTTGGGCGTAAATGCGGCTACTTATTATAGTACCTATGCCAACAACGTTTCTAAACAGTTTGTACAGGACGCCAGTTTCATCAAGTTTAGGCAACTGATGATCGGCTATAGCTTTCCAGCCAAAATGTTCAACAATAAAATTAAAGGCTTAAACCTAAGTTTTGTAGGGCGTAACCTGTTTATCTTGATGAAGAGAACAGACAATATCGATCCCGAATCGAGTTATAATGCCACTTTCCCAGGCTTGGAATTGGGCGGGGTACCGCCGGTGCGCACCTATGGCCTAAATTTAAGTGTTAAGTTATAATCCTTTAAAAAAATTGAAAATGAAAACGATCAGAAAATCATATCTAGTACTTTCAGTGTTTGGATTAGCCTTAACCGCAAGCTGTACCAAAGACTTTCAAGAAATCAATACCGACCCTGTTTCGGTTGGACAAGATAAATACGACCCTAACTACCTATTGTCTACCGCCCAATTAACCTATACCGGAAGCACCGATTTTGCCTACGAAACCTGGAGGGGCAACCTCATCTATGCCTCAACCATGATGCAGGGCCTTTCATCGGTAATCAGCTATTGGGCAGGCGATAAGTACATGCTCAACGAAGGCTACACCGCGGCCTATTGGGAAAAAGCCTATCCAGATCAGGTTAAATACATTGTAGATCTAGTCGAATCGACCAAAACAAAGCCTCAGTACAACAATGTTTACCAAGTTGGCAGGATTTGGAAAGCGCTTATTTTCGAGAGGCTAACCGATTTGTATGGCGATATCCCTTATTTCGATGCCGGACGCGGCTATTATAACGGTAACCTTTACCCCAAATACGATAGTCAGCAGGCTATTTATGCCGACCTGTTAAAGGAGTTGGACGAGGCCAGCTCGGCACTAACTACCGGTGGAGGTGCCGTCAGTGGCGATTTGATTTATGGTGGCGATATCAACAAATGGAAACGTTTTGGCTACAGCCTGATGCTGCGCATGGCGATGCGATTGAGCAAAGCCGATGCAACAATGGCCCAAAACTACATCAACAAAGCCATTGGCAAAACCATGACCAGCAACGACGATAACGCCTTTGTACACCATGATGCCTCTGGTGGACGTGTAACCAAAAACAGAAATAGCCAAGTCTTGCTGGGGGATGGCGGTCAGGAAAACTTTTACGTAAGGTGGAGCAATACCTTCGTTAATTACCTAAAAAGCAATGCCGATCCTCGATTAGGCAAAGTAGCGGTAACCAAGCTGTATCTTACCGATGGCGACAAAAGCATTAAAGGTCAAAACCCAGCCTACGATGCCACGCCAGCCAACCAAAAGGGAATGCCAAACGGCAAAGACCTGAGTGGCATTGCCGGTAGGGATGTACGTCAAGATCCTTCGTTTACCGCTTTTATCGACTATTCTTCTCCACATCCAGGCATGATTAAGGAAGATGGCAATACCTTTATCTTAACTTATGCCGAAACCGAACTGATGTGGGCCGAAGCGGCGCAACGCTACGGCATCAATGGTCCGGCAGCCACACATTACAATGCAGGCGTAACCGCCGCCATCACTTTCTTGTCGCAGTACGATGCGGCCATGGCCGTAAGCGCTGGCGATGCAGCTGCTTATTTAACAGCACATCCTTATGTAGCAGCCAACGGGCTCGAAATGATTGCCACGCAATATTGGGCGCATACCATTACCATGCTCGATTTTTACGAAACCTGGTCTAACTGGCGCAGAACCGGTTTGCCAGCCCTTGTACCAATTGTTTACCCAAATACCAATACTGGTGGCTCCATTCCACGCCGTTTTCCTTATCCTTTATCAGAAGGCGTATCTAATGCGGCCAATTACCGTAGCGCCTCTGCGGCTGTTCCAGGTGGTGATAAGCTGGTGGGGAAAGTTTGGTGGGACAAATAACTCTAGCTCATCATCCGTAAATAAAAAGGCCGGTTGCAATTGCTCCGGCCTTTTTTATGGCCTAAAGGCACATACTTACTTTTAGGTATTTTGCACATTCGATTTCGCAGGTGCTTTTGCATTAGCTAATTTGGTTCATTATTAATCAATTGACGCGCAGTTATGGAAATCCTAAAACGTCTTTCGCCTACCTTTTTAAGGTTAATTGCCTTCGTATTTGTCCTAACGCTCTGTGTGGCCGTGCAGCCTGGTGCTGCACAGCAGGCCACCAAAAAAAAGCCCGCTAAAACTACAGGTACAAAAAGCAAAACCAGCAAGATAAAGACAATCGCAAAACCTGCACCGGCTAAACCCATGGAGGCAGAAGAGGAAGAAGAACCCATGCCCGAACCAGAACCTCCGGTGGTGGCCAGGCCGCCTAGCTATGTAGACTATGAGCAGAAGGAGCGTTTTGTTACGATTGCCAAAGCCTTGCCTGTGGCCGAACAAGTAGAATACCTCGACCTAAGCAAGCAACTGCTGAAGGTACTGCCTCCAGAAATCAAAAAATTTCAAAACGTAGTCCTGATTAATCTTAAACACAATCCTTTAAAGAAGTTCCCTGTCGAACTGTTAGAGCTCCCATCGCTTAAATACCTGCTATTAGACAGTACAGGTTTATCCAGTATCAAGCTCAGCGACGAAGAAATGGCCAAAGCCAAACAGTCGAATATCACTTTTATTTCGCTCAACGGCAATAAATTTGGCAGGTTTCCGGTACAATTGCTACAATTGGCCAAGCTGAACGAATTGAGTTTAGCGAATAACCAGATTTCGAGTTGCGCTTTCGAAAAAGGCTACGACCCGAGTACAAATGCACTGGAAATCATTTCGCTTCAAGACAACAGGCTGAGCGAAATGCCACTTAGCCTAGGCCAATTGCCGGCATTAACCAAGTTAAACCTGGCAGGAAACGACATCCGGTCGCTCGAGAAGCTGAGCGGCTATAAAAACCTCAAAAACCTTAGGTTGAACGATAACCCCATTAAGGAGGTACCAGCCTCTTTTTACAATCTTTCCCAATTGGAAGAGCTCAACATCGACCAAACCAAAATTACCGCTTTACCCGATTCTATCGGACGTTTAGCCAAGCTTCGCGCCCTGACCATTCCGGCAACTTTCCTAAAATTTCCTAAAGACTTTGGTGAGCTTAAGCTCTTGTACGAACTGTACCTCACATACCAGAAGCCCATTAGCATGAGCAATGCCGAAGCCAATACCAAAAGGCTAACCGAATTTCCAACGGCAGTATTGCAATGCCAGCGGTTAAAAACACTGGTTATTGCTGGATTAGAACTCAATCAAATCCCTACAGAAATAGCGCAGCTTAAGCGTTTGGAAACCATCGACTTTAGCAACAGCAACCTTACAGCCGTACCTTCGTCGCTCTTTACCTTGCCCAGTCTCAAAACACTGAACCTCAGTGGCAACAAGATAAAAGACATTCGCATTACCGCTGGCCAGCTTACGTCGGTAACCATGCTCAACCTGCAGAATTCGCCGGTTAACGGGCAATCGCTGATCAACTTGCGCAGGAACCTGCCGCAGGCAAAAATGAATTATTTTGATGTCGATTTTGGCCTCAATTTTACCAGTTTCCCCTTGCCCTATAAATCGAGGGCGCAGTTTAGAAACCTGTATGCGGCCTGCGACAAAAACGATCCAAATGCCTTTTTCGAATTGGGTCGTTTCTTTGAAGTAAACCAAGACTATGGCCTGGCAGAGAAATCCTATAGGGCAGTTACCGATAATCCAGCGTTTACGGGGACTGGAAAAGCAATGACTTGTTTGCTTAAAATAGCCGAAATATACGACGATATTAAAAACGAAAAAAACTATGTTTCGCCTTATAAACGCAAACTATACGCCAATTATACCGATTACTCAACAACGGCTGCACAAAATAAGGCCCATACCATTTATGTACAGATCAGCGATACAGAGGCTAAAGACGCCATAGCCAAACAGGCACAGAAAAAGGCCAGGGCACGCCTGAACATGATGTGCAACGAAATGGCCGATAACCTCCAAAAGATTTACGAATACAACAATAGCGAAATCGAACGGCTGATAGGAGGGTCTGGCAATATGCAAAACGTATCGGCATTGGGCAGCAAACTCATGAACGATAGTGCCGTGCAAGGCAGTCAAACAGGCACTTTGCTTGGTGCTGCTACCAATATTTTTGGCAAGGTATCCTCAAGCGTAAAAGACGATAAAGCCGATCGGCTCAAAGCTGACAACCAGCGTTTAAAAAATGAAATTGCCAACCTGAGGTCTACTGCCACCAAATACATGTCGCTATGAGAAAATTGCTTTTGATGAGTTTATTATGGCCAATGTTTGCCCTGGCGCAAGAGGTAGATAGGGCAAGTTACCAAAAGCGGTTTGACGATTGCAATGCCGAAAAAGCAAGTTTAACCCAAAAGCTCATGGCCATGAGGCAGGATAAGAAAACCTCTTTAGAAGAGTTTCGCCAAGGCCTTTTTTGTAGCGATTGCAAGCGCAGCAAAACGGAAGTTGAAAAACAAGACCGCATCGATTTTCAAAGCCATATTGCGGCAGGAGCCAAAAGCGGCAGGAGGGTAGTGGCCGCAACGGCAGAGCAGATAGCTAAAAAAGAGCAGGAATATAACAATAAAATCAGTCAGCTCGAAAATAGCGTGGATGGCAAAAGGTTAGATTGCGAGCGCATAAATGCCCAATACCTGAGCGCTACCAAACAAGCCCAACAAAGGCAGCAGGATTTAGCGGAAGCCGACCAGAAAAAGCAGCAGCAAATGGCTACCGTCAATGCCAATGCTGCCGCAAACGAAAAACAAAAGCAACAAGCCTTGGCTCAGCAGCAGGCATTAGCCGAATTGGAACGTCAACGCCTGCTGCAACAGCAAAAAGACAACCTGCTGGCCGCCAACCAGGCACAGCTCAATAATGAAATGGCTGATAACAATGCCAATACCCAATCAAAGCTAGACCAGCACCGCGCCAACAATACCCTTGATGATGTACCCCAAGACAACTACAAGAGCGATGCAAGAGAAGTAGTAAAAAATACCAACAGCAGAACTTTGGCCGAGGCTGCTTTTGAAAAGGTCCAGCCGTCGCCCTATCTCAAAAATGGCTTGGAAAGTTTTACCAATTACATTAAAGAAAGGGGTAAGCGCCTGAAAGAGAAATGGGTAGATTACGAAGTAGCCAACGTGGCTACCATTTTTGGCATCACACCTTCAAAAGATGAAGAAGAAGCGGCATTGAGCAGGGAGTTTAACGGATTAAAGGATGACCTCAATCCCAAGAACTTTAAAGACAGGATCATTGGCAAAATCGAAGAGAAATCCAGACAGTTCGCCACGAAATACCTGCAGGATTTCGTAGACAAAGACCCTGTACTTAAAAAGTACACCAGCATATTCGAACAATCGAGGGCTGAAGTCAAAAAGTACGACGCCATTACCCTAACCGAATACCATAAGGAGATCAGGGGACACGTTGGAAAGTTATTTGACGCCTTTGACGCCAGCGATACCAGCGAGATAGAGGCGATAGATAAAGAGTTTTGGCAAACTTTGCCTAAAAAAACCTTTGGTTTGCTGCGTCACTATGTAATGCAGAAAAAAAGTCCGGTTGAAGACATTAAAATTATCGTAAATGGCAACAATTAAATGGGGCAACATTTGTTTGCTTTTGGTCTTCCTGCTCGGCTTTAAGGTAAAGGCCCAAAATATAGATGTAAAAGAACTGATCAACATCAACAAGCCCTTTGAGCAGAGTCTGTTTCCCAAAGTTAGCCATGCCATCCATAATTTTGCGGTTATCGATCCCGGCCTGTCGGTTGTGCCAATTGCGGGAGGCATTTACATTGCGGGCTGGAAAAAATGGTTTTTGGCCCCATCGGCTAAGAGCATTGTTCATGCCATCGATTACCTGCCCAATGATACTTCGGTATACCTGATCGCCGAAAAAGAGGGGAAGAAAATGTTGTTGCAGCTAAATGGGGCCGCAACAAACAATACTCCGGTATTATTGGCATATCTACCTGGTGGCAGCTACAATATCAGATGTGTAAATAAGAACCTGATGTATATTATGGGCAGGCAAGACAAGCTTTGGAAGGTTTGGAAGTACAACGGCAAGGAATTGCAGCTCTTCTTTGAAAGCGAAATAGCCATTAACGATATGGCCACCACCACAACAGCTGTAGTCATGGCCATTGGCCACACGGTGGTTTATTATGGACCTAAAGTATCAAGAGAAGTAATTAAGCTCGATCTCAAAATAGACGGCATAGCCATAGCTGCCGATGGAACCCTGTTTGTTTCTACAGAAAAAGGTATTCTTCATTACCTTTCGCCAGAATACATTAGCGATGCCGATATTGTAACCAGTTACATTCATGGCAAATTGAGGGTCTTTAAAAATACCCTGTACGTATTATGGCGCGAGCAGAACCAGGTCTTGGAATTAGGGCTTTAAACTATACTGCAGTAACCCTTGTTTCGATATTGCCTCTGGTTGCTCTCGAATAAGGGCATGCCCGATGCGCCTTGTCTGCCAGTTGCTGTGCTTCTTCATGGCTGATGCCTGGCACATGAACATCTAAATCGGCAGAGAGCACAAAAGCATTGCCGTCTTTGTTAAAGGAAACATGCACATTGACATGGGCTTCGCTTACATCAATGCCATCATGCACCGCCACACTCCCTAAAGCCCCTAAATAACAGGCACCCCAGGCCGCCGCAAAAAGTTGTTCTGGATTGCTTGCCCCACCTTGACCACCCATTTCTTTGGGCTTCCTTAAATCAAAATCTAAAATGCCATCACTCGATTTAATGTGGCCATCTCTACCGCCTATAGCCGTAACAGATGCCGTATATAATTTTTCCATATCATTTCGTATTAATCCCTTAATTAACAAAATGGATATGAACTTGTTTGAAAATGAATGTTTGCTGCTAGATTTTGATCTTTTCGCTCAACTTAAAAATATCGTAGGCTACCTTCTGAATCAAATCAAACTGTTCTTCAATAATCATCGTCTGATTTTCTCCGGGCGGGCCTTCTTCGTGCTTACGCCTGATTAGTGGTACGTTGCTGGGCTCTTCCTTATGGATTTTGAGATTGGTTGCCGAATGATTGAGCAGGTAAACCGTATTATCTATCATGGGCCTCAGTTCTTCAAAATTAAGGTGCACAAAAGCATGTTCCTTTTTGTACAGCGATAAGGTAGCCGTATACGATGACAGCAAATGGTTTAGTACGGTAAACTGATGCAGTTCCTGGATGTACAGTTGCTTGCTTTTGGGTTCCGAAAACATCCGCTGAAACAACGACGATAAATTTGAAGAACTTACATAAACCCCTTTTCGGGCCAATTTGTAGTTGGTCAGGTTAGGGCTTTCCTCGAAATAAAGAAGCGTAACCTGCTCGAAATATTTGGTGTTGGCCGCTATAATTTCAATCATCGCTTCCTTTAGCTTCTCGTGTTCCCAGTTGGGGAATAAAGAGTAGCTGGCCAAAAGTGCAATTCCAGAACCAATCAGTGTGTCATAAATTCGTTCCCTGGCAATAGATAAGCTACCCATGCCTAAGAAATCGAAAAGCACGAGAATGTAAGGGGTCATGAACAGCACGCTCACCACATAGTTTTTGCGCTGAAAGCTGTAAGACCCGATCATGCAGATCAGCAAAATCACAAAAAGCGTATGCTTATCGTGAATATACACCAAAATGCCCATCCCGATAAAAGCGCCTACCACGGTTCCGATCAAACGCTGGTAGTTTCTTTCCTTGGTTAAGCTAAAGCCAGGTTTCGAAATCACCAGTATGGTCAATAAAATCCAGTAGCTATGGGCAAAATCGAGACTTTTGGCCACCACAAATCCAATCAGCATAACAATGGCCACACGCAGCGAGTGCCTAAAGGTTGAGGAGCTGAAGGTGAGGTTGTCCAGCAAAAGCTTGGCATCAAAGCTTTGGCGCGTTACAAATTTTTCTACGTCTATTTCGCGCTTGGTCAGTTTTTTCTTCTCGCTTTTGTTGAAATAACTGTTGATGGTTTTAACGCGGCCCACAATATTTTCGATGTTGACTTCAATATTTTTCAAGGCAATCAAGCCCAAAGTATTGTATTTCTGCTCGCTATTGCTTTCCATTTCGGTAATTGCGGCCTTCAGCTTAGCCACATCTTCTACCAGACGATGGGCGAGGGAAGGCGTGCCGCCGCTTTTAAGCGCAAAGGCAATCTCGTCTAACGAAACCGCGATTTTATTGATTACCCTTTCGTACCTGGGCAAAATGCCGGCCGAATCGAACTGCTCGTGCAACTGCTTGTAATTGTAGTAGGTAGACATGACCTGTTCAAACAGGTCGACCATATCTACAAAAACCAAGAGGAGAAACCTGCCTTCCGGCGTCGATTCCCTTACAAATTCGCGGGTTTTAAAAAGTACTTCGCGAACTTCTTCCTGTTTTTCGTGCACATCAACCTGTAGCTGGAGCAATTCGGCATAGTTCTTCTCGTAATTGGTATTCTGGTGATAGAATTTGGCCTTTGCCCTTAAAAATTCGGCCACTTCCAGAATCGAATCGCTCAAAGTTTGCTGTACCAGTCGATAGGGGCGTATACGGTACATAAAATAACTGAGCAATGTGTACCAAATGCTTCCGGCAAAGACCAACATGGCATAAAAAATTACCTGTTGCCAAGGCCTCACGTCGTCTATGCTCAATACCATGATCAGCAAAACCGAGGTACCCACAGAAGCTGCCCTGGCGCCGTACAAAAAAAACATGGAAAAGATAAAGCTGCAAATAACCAGTAAAGTACCCGTAAAATAAACGCTCTTGTTGGTTAAGCCCACCACAATAGAAATCACAAACAAGAGTAGCGTGGTAACCAGCATGGCGTTGCGGCGATGCACAATGGGTCCGGGAGAGTCAACTACGCTAATGCACAAAGCCCCCAGCGATAGGGTCATGCCATATTGCAACATCCCGAACTGTGCCAAAACAAGCGAGGGACAGAGCACTCCAAAAGTGATACGCAAACCGTCGGCGAAATAAGTACTGAGTAAAAAATCCTGTATGTTTCTAACGGGTTGCTGGAGCATGATACAAATTTACAGATTTGGCCTTAAAGGCTCGGTCTTTTTGGTATATAAAATTCCAAGAGTTGGCGCGCTTCGACTAAAAATAAGCAGAATTCCGATTCAAAAAAATACGTTTTGAGCAAGATTTTGTGAAAAACACAGGAAATCAGATTGTTAATAACAATGTGCTGATTTGCAATAATAAAGCAAATAAGGCTGTCTCTTATACACATCTCCGAGCCCACGAGACAGTACTCATGATCTCGTATGACGTCTTGTGGTTGTA
>NZ_JAELUC010000002.1 GCF_016429155.1 Pedobacter sp. ASV12
CCCCCCCCCCCCCCCCCCCCCCCCCCCCCCCCCCCCCCCCCCCCCCCCCCCCTCTTTTAGATGTGTATAAGAGACAGCTCCCAAGGGTGTGGAGTTAATTGTTTCAAGCCTAAAGCGATACGTTTTTTCTCGTCATCGAAATCTAAAACAACCACGTTGATTTTTTGATCCAATGCCAATACTTCTTTCGGATGCTCTATGCGGCCCCAAGAAATATCAGTGATGTGCAATAAGCCGTCTACGCCGCCCAAATCGATGAACACACCGAAATCGGTAATGTTTTTAACCGTACCTTCAAGTACTTGTCCTTTTTCCAATTTAGAAACGATTTCAACTTTTTGGCTTTCTAGATCGTCTTCGATTAACACTTTGTGAGAAACAACTACGTTTTTAAACTCGTGGTTAATCTTAACAACTTTGAATTCCATGGTTTTACCCACGTATATATCGTAGTCGCGGATAGGTTTGATGTCGATTTGAGAACCTGGCAAGAACGCCTCAACTCCCATAATGTCGACAATTAAGCCACCTTTAGTACGGCTTTTTACGAAACCATTGATAATGGTGTCATTGTCAAGCGCAGCGTTGATGGTTTCCCAAGAACGTTGAGTTTTAGCTCTCTTGCGAGAAAGGATCAACTGACCGTTCGCATCTTCCGGAGCTTCAACGAATACGTCAACTGAGTCGCCGATTTTCAAATCCGGCATGTCGCGGAACTCTGAAGTAGATACCAAACCGTCAGATTTAAAGCCAACGTTTAATACGACATCTTTGTTGTTGATAGAAACAACAGTACCGCTAATGATTTCACCTTGGGTGATTTGGTTGAAAGTATCGGTATACATGTCTTCAAACTTTTTACGGTCTTCGGCATTGTAATTACCAAATACTTTATCGTCTGCATCCCAGTCAAAATCTTGATCTGGAGTAGCCAACGATGATTTGATTTGTTCGATCGATACTGAATCAGCTTCTGATTCGATCGTCTCTTTTTCGGTTAGACGGGCGTCTGCACCTTGCAATTCGGCTGTTTTAGCCTCTAGTTCTTTTTCTGCTACTTGTTTTTTAGCCATTAATTAATTATCTCCTTTGTTCCCTATTTAGGGACTGCAAAGGTAGAAAATTCTTTTTTAAAAGAAAAGAATTTTTTAATAAATGTAGCTGATTTTTAACCGATTGTAGTAGGGGCATGGGGTGTCAGTTGTGGGTTATGGGTTCCGCGTTCGAATGAAGAGCTATGGTATTAGCAATCCAAAGCCGGCATCCCACAGCTTGTAACTGGCAGCTCATCACTGTAAAACTACCAGCTGCCACCCGCACCGCCACCGCCGCTGCTGCCACCGCCCCAGCTGCCACTGCTGCTAGAGGAAGAACTGCTTGAGGAACTGCTACTGCCACTTGACGATGAGCTTTCGCGGACCAGCATGGCCAGTGTAATCCATTTGATGAATTCCTCGTGCTTGCAATTTTCGCAGCGCTTGATTTCCTTGGCCTGGCCTTGGCTTGAATATGTAGCTGGCTTGGTGGTAATCTCCTGTGGTTCACTAAAAGTCCTAAAATGGCAGGCTGGACATTCGCTAAAATGGCTATATTTTTCGGCAGGCCATTGTTTAATGATATGCTCTTTTTTGTCGTCGCTCAGCCAAATGTCGTAATCGTAAACCTGGCTCAGCTCTTCCTCGCGCTGGCCTTTTGTTAAATATGGGCTGCCGGCTACGTTTACATCACGATCCACGCGGCTCATTGGCCTGCCTTTGCTATCGTTGATAGGAGCAAAACGGTCTGTTGTGCGGCTGCGCAAACCGAGATGCTTGAGCCACATGATGACAATGAGCGGAGAAAAAAGCAACATCCACCAGTTTCTTCGCTGGAAGGATTTGGCTTCGTCCATAAAATTCTTGTCGTCGTTATGCAGTTTTCTCAAATTGCCCAACTGGTAGGTATAGCTAAAGAAAAAAACGATGGCAAAAACGATATAGAGCACCAAGGGCACTTCTTTCCATCCAAAATTGTCGAAAAAACCAGAAACGATGCCAAAAACAAATAAAAAGACAAGCGCAAAAGCGATAAAGACCATGCTTGCGCAGCCTTTTATAAAAATAGAATCGTAAATGGTTTTCTTCTTTTTATCTTCCGAACTGAGTGTAGGTGCTTGTTTGTTCAAGATCTTAAATCCACCAAAGAAAAGTAAAATCACAAGGCCGCAATAAAGCAGGTTGGATTTCCAGCCGTTCTCTTTTTGCTTTTGCTGGGCAATCAGCGAATTGATTTCGTCTCTGCTGCGGCCGTCGGTGAGTACCTCATAAACTTTTTGCACAGCATGGAGGATGCCGTCGCTGTATTGGCCTTCCTTAAAGGCAGGCACCAGGCTGTTTTCGCCAATATGCTTGAGCGTTACATCGGGTAGGAGGCCTTCTACGCCATAACCACTAATGAAGCGGTACTTTCTCCTGTCGATAGCCACAAATAATAATAAGCCATTGTCGCTTCCCTTTTTGCCAATTCCCCATTTGTTAAACAGTGCGGTGGCAAACTCGGCATCTTCATGGTCTTGGTCGAAATCGCCCACCACAACCACGGCCATTTCTACCTTGGTCTGTTTTTCGAGTTGGGTAATCAGTCTGTTCAGGCTGTCTATATTGCTCAGGTAGCCGTCGGGATCGCTCACAAACTTATCTTGTCCATTCTTTTTGGGATCGGGAATTTCGCCGAGCTTGTAGTGCTTTTGGGCGAGAGCGGTAAATGCGAATACCAAAAATAAGAGTGCGAAGCTTAGTTTTTTCATTGGTTTACCGGTTTATTTGAATGGTACTACCCCTCTTTTTTTAGTTTTTCTATCATTTGCGCCAGCTTTTTCTGGTCTTTGGCATAAGGAGCCAAATCGAACAGCTTAACGGTTCTGAACTCGATGGGGTGACTTTCGCTTTGCAAGGAGATATAACCGGATGTTAGGCGCTTGCCATCTTCTTTCACTTTCGGATCGAAATTAGATACATTGCCGCCACCAATTTGAGGCCTGGTATATTCGAGTACTACTTCTTTGTCAATGATATGCTGGATCAGCGAATCGCCCAGCACCAAAAACTCTGCGGTTACCCATTGGTCGCCGTGGTAGGTCTTCGATTTCGAATCGAGGCAGTGTGCCGTATACAGTTTGTTCTGGTAGTAAATGGTGGTGCCCGGTGTACAAACGTTGCTGGTATGGCGTTCGTTTACGCCATCGCCACCCAAAATCTGCCCTTCGATAGAAATAGGGAAGTCCTGGTCTTTGAGCATGGTTTCGGGGGCCTGGCCATGTAGCATGGCGCCGCTGTTTCGCAATGCCCAGCCTGCGCCGCCTTTAACTTGCTCGCCCACAAAACGGTATTCTACTTTAAGCAGGTAATAAGAGAATGGTTTTTTGTAGAAAATATGACCATACTGATCGTCGAAGTTGGTATAGCCATCATAACTTACCTTCATCAGCCCATTTTCGACCCTAAAGGTATTGGCGAAATTGTCGTTGAGTTCGTGCTTGGAAATTTTTACTTTCCAGTCTTTAAGGTCTTTGCCGTTAAAGAGGTTGATCCAGCCTTTTTGGGCATGAACGGTTAAACTGCCTAACAGCAAGGCAAATACAGTAATTGATTTTAAATAGGTCGATCTCATGAGATATAGTATAGATAATTGACCTAAAATAGGAAAATATTTGATAACCTGACGAAAAGCTGCTGATTGGCAGTAGTGGAGGCTATTTAGGCAGAAACGGTTGTACCTTTTCCAAGGCAAAGGCTAGCTGCTCTTCCTGGGTAAGTTCGGTATTGTCGAGGATAATGGCGTCGTCGGCCCGGGTTAGCGGACTTTCTGCGCGGGTGGTGTCGGCGTAATCCCGGTGGGCCAGGTTTTCGAATACCTCTTCGAGCGTAGTTGTGGTATCGCCTTTAGATTGGAGTTCTTTAAACCGACGTTCGGCCCTGATTTTTGGGTCGGCGGTCATAAAGAATTTCACCTGCGCATCTTCAAAAACGGCTGTGCCGATGTCGCGGCCATCCATCACGATGTTTTTTGATTTGCCCATCCGTTGCTGCTGCATAACCATATCGTGGCGCACCAATTTGTTGGCCGAAACTTCGCTTACTCTTTCCGAAACGGGCATCTGCCTGATTTCGTCGGAAACTTCTTCGCCGTTGAGCAAAATATGCGATTCGTAATCGCGCGAATGGAAATTGAGTTCAATGTGTTGCAGGGCATCTTTTACAGCGGCTTCATTATTGACGTCGACTTGCTTACGGATAAAGAAAAGGGTAACTGCGCGATACATGGCGCCACTATCGATGTAAATAAAACCTAATTTCTTGGCCAATGCTTTGGCCAAGGTGCTTTTGCCGCAAGATGAGTAGCCATCAATTGCTATAACCACATTTTTTCTCATGCGCTACAAAGGTAATGTTTTAGGGGAGATGTGGAAAGTTAGATTTAAGAAAGATTTGAGATGTGAGTATTGGGAGATGGGCTACCGAGATCGCTTTCTGCTTAGGGCTTTAATCTTTGGGCTACTAGCATGGGTTTACCCTAGAATTGCTAGTTTTGCGTTATGGTACCCTCAAAAGAAGAACTGGTTAAGGAAGTGCTGATTAAAACCTCGCGCAGCGGTGGCAAGGGCGGTCAGCACGTCAACAAAGTGTCGAGCAAAGTAGAACTGGTTTTTAACATTGCCGCAAGTTCTTTTTTTACCGAAGAGGAGCAGGCCTTATTGCAAGAACGCCTGGCTTCGCGTCTGGATGCCGAAGGCAATTTGCATATTGTAGCGCAAGAAGACCGGAGCCAATTGCTCAATAAGCAACGTGCGATCTTAAAACTGGGCAACCTGTTGTCTAAATCGCTGCAAGTACAGAAAAAACGCAAGCCAACCAAGGTGCCCAAAGCAGTAATCGAAAAAAGATTGCAAAATAAAGCGGCAAAATCTGAAAAAAAGCGAAATAGGAAATCCCTTGATTTTTAACGGTTTGCTTATTTCGTCAAAGCTGAGTTTGTTTTCTGTATTCAAAATGTTGCGAAAACTAAAGCAAAAACCGGCTTTTTAGATACGAATGGCATTAAAATTGTCAAAGATGTGTACACACAAATAAAACACACACATGAAAAAAACAATCCTAGCCCTGGCAGTACTTGCCACGCTTGCCTCGTGCAAAAAAAACACGGACCAAATCACTAAGCCTGAAGAAGAAAAATTCTCGCCCGACATTGCGGTTGCCATTACCGATGGGCAATTGCTAAACGATCAGACCCAACAAGGGGATGCTACTTACAACCTTTTGGGTTTTGGTTATGATGTAACCGACCAGTACAATGATGTTCATTCGGTGAGGCCGGCAGTTATTAACGTAGCGGCTTATGTTTCAGCCAATCCCGGCAGGTTTAATCCAAACAAATCGACATCGGCATATTGGGTAAACTTTAGCGGGGAAAATGCTGCGGATTTGGCGGCGCAACTATCTAACAAGATAGACCAAACCAATGGCTTAAAGGCTTTTGGCAATACCATCAGTGCCGCATTTCCAGGTGCCAATACCTTCGATGGCAAATATGTTTACGGCTATTATTCTCAAATTGCGGTCCGCGCACGATTAAGCATCACAGATGGGGCCAATAGTCCGTATACCGGCTACCTGAGCCCTGCCTTTGCACAAGATGTCAATACCTTGAGCGCTGCCGACCTGGTTAAGAAATATGGTACGCACGTGCTCAGCAAAATTGATCTGGGCGCTAAAATCAATGTAGTTTATCAGGCCGAAGCCCCTAAAACCGATAGAAAGAAAATAAGTGCGACCGGCTTGAGGTATGCCATGAAGAACATTTTCGGATTGGGTACTGGCGAATTGGACCCAATGGATTTAAAAGCTTTGAACGCCAATACAGGAGCCAAAATTTACTATGATGGCTTTGGTGGTGATCAGTCTAAGCTGAAAGTAACCAAAATCAACAATAAATCGGTTATTAACATCACCGACTGGCTTAACAGTGCTACCGAAGAAAAAGCAAGATTTATCGGCGTTTCTTCAGAGGGTGGATTAATTCCATTGTACGAACTCGTTGCCGATGCCACCAAGAAAGCCGAAGTAAAGAGCTATATCACAACGTATATCCAAACACGCGAAGTAAAAGTTCAGAACTAACAGGCTTTTCAATTTCACAACAAAAAAGGGGCAATTTTTAATTGCCCCTTTTTGTTCCAAGTAAATATCGTTTATAGTTTAAGCGCCTGATTTGCCAAAGCGATAGTACATCGAAATGGTGCCATACTGATGGGCTTTTGCACTGCTTTTGATTTCCTTTGATTTAAACAGCAGGCCAAAATCGAAAGTAAAACGTGGCGAGCTGTAATTAAAACCCAGCTGCTGCGCAAAAACAAAGCGTTTTACGCCAAAAGTAACTGGGCTATCATGGTTAAACATACTGCCTTGTACGGTAGCATCATAGGCTACAAAGTTGAGCTGCGGTTTGGCATAGAAGAACAATTCATGCTTGGTCAGCTTTTCGGTCTTGCCTTTGTTGCCAATTACCGAATTGGTATAAGCCGAGTTGAACAGTTGGTTTATCCTGCCGGCCCTAAATAAAACTCCGGCACCTGCACCACTAAAAGTTGTACCCACATTGGCATATCCTTCAACAGAGAAATCGGTGGCCTTATCGGCTGCACGATGCAACAGCTGGGTATATTGCGCCGAAAGATTAACGGCCATTTCGTTCTTGATCTGGTATTGCCAGCCGTCAATTTCGTAAAAGCCTACAATTTTATGCAAAAGCTCTTGGGCATCTTCACCGAGGGCATTAGGCCCAACGGTTCCCACTTCTAAACCAGCTTTTAATACGCTTTCGTTCTTGTAGAATAGATTTACATTGCCACAAGCATACAAATAGCCCGCAAAAGGACGGTCTTGCGTAGCCGGATCGGGCCTGTAACCTGAAATGGGATTGTACATTTTTTGTCCTGCGCTCACCTCGTAGGTGAGTTTTTCGAGCTTACCACTTAATTTTTGCTGATCGGTAGCATGTCGAAAATAAATAAACAGTCCGTTGGTATAATAGCGGTCCTGGCCATAAAAAAGATAGGCGTCGTTGTCGCTTTTAAAACCGAACTCATTGCTGTAAGACTGGGCAAAGCTGCTTAGGCCACAAATGATGAGCAGGGTTAAAGCCAAAAAAAACTTTGATTTCATTTAGTTGGGATTGCTGGAAACGTTTTTCTTTATGGTTAAATCCTGTGCATTTTTTACCTTGTCTTTGGTCAATGCAATATCAATAACCTCTTTCATTTCGCTAACATAATGAAATTTAAGGTCTTTAATGTAGTCTTCCTTAATCTCTAAAATATCTTTGCGGTTTGATTGGCAAAGGATAATTTCTTTGATGTTTGCCCTTTTGGCCGCCAAAATCTTTTCTTTGATGCCACCCACAGGCAATACTTTGCCACGAAGCGTAATCTCGCCGGTCATGGCCAGATTTGGTTTGACCTTGCGTTGGGTAAACGCCGATGTAAGGGCCGTAAGCATGGTAATACCTGCCGATGGACCGTCTTTAGGCGTAGCGCCTGCCGGAACGTGTACATGCACATCGTACTGGTCGAAAAGTTCGTTTTCGATGCCGAACAACTGGGCATGTGCCCTGAGGTAAGCCATGGCAATAATGGCAGATTCCTTCATTACATCGCCCAGGTTGCCGGTTAGGGTTAGTTTGCCTTTACCCGGACTTAAACTGGCTTCGATAAAAAGGATATCGCCACCAACCTGCGTCCAGGCCAATCCGGTTACCACGCCGGCTACTTCGTTGCCTTCGTAAAGGTCTTTGTCGTAAATCGGGGCACCCAAAATGCGTTCTACATCTGCCAACTGTAGGGCCGGATCGTAGCTTTCTTCCATGGCAATTTTAGTGGCAATGCCACGCACTAACGAACCTATTTTCTTTTCGAGGCCACGTACACCGCTTTCGCGGGTGTAGTCTTCGATTACTTTTTCTATTAACGAATTTTTAAGCGTTATGTCTTTGCTGTTCAAGCCGTGCAGTTCTTTTTGCTTTGGCAACAGGTATTTCTTGGCAATTTCTATTTTTTCTTCAATGGTATAGCCGTTTACCTCGATAATTTCCATACGGTCGAGCAGGGCAGGCTGTATAGAGCTGAGCGAATTGGCTGTGGCGATAAACAAAACGTTGGAAAGATCGTAATCGGTTTCCACGTAATGATCGTTAAAGGCATTGTTTTGCTCGGGATCTAACACTTCCAGCAAGGCCGAAGAGGGATCGCCCCTAAAGTCAGATCCAACCTTGTCTATCTCGTCCAGTACAAAAACCGGGTTCGAGGCACCAGCTTTTTTAATGGATTGGATAATGCGGCCAGGCATGGCGCCGATATAGGTTTTTCGGTGGCCCCTGATTTCGGCTTCATCCCTTACGCCGCCTAAGGCCATACGCACATATTTACGGTTAAGCGCCTTGGCTATCGATTTGCCCAGGGAAGTTTTACCAACTCCCGGGGGGCCCACCAAGCACAAGATAGGCGCTTTCATGTCTTTTTTCAGCTTAAGCACAGCCAAATATTCAACAATGCGCTGCTTCACTTTTTCTAAGCCAAAATGGTCTTTGTCCAAAATGCGCTGGGCGCGTTTCAAGTCGAAGTTGTCTTTGGTAAAGTCATTCCAGGGCAGGTCGAGCAAAAGTTCCAAATAATTCATTTGGATTGAATAATCTGGTGCGGCAGGGTTCATGCGTCCCAGTTTTTCCAATTCTTTGTCGAAATGCTCGGCAACGGCTTTGGCCCATTTCTTTTTCTTGCCGCGAGCTTGCAAGGCTTCGTACTCCAGGTCTGAAGAGTTGCCACCCAACTCTTCCTGGATGGTTTTCAGTTGCTGGTTCAAGAAATAATCGCGTTGTTGCTTGTCGAGGTCGGTGCGCACCTTAGATTGGATCTGGTTTTTCAGTTCCAGCATCTGCAGTTCGGTGGTTAGCAGTTCCATCACCATTTCGGCACGTTTGCGCAGATTGCCCATTTCGAGCATTTTCTGTTTGTCGGCCACATCTGCATTCATGTTCGAAGAGATGAAGTTGATCAAGAAAGAAGTGCTTTCGATGTTTTTGAGGGCAATGCCGGCTTCGCTCGGAATGTTGGGCGACAGCTGGATAATTTGCGACGACATTTCCTTGATCGAAGCCACCAAAGTTTTGAACTCCTTATCAGCTTTGTGCTTGGTTTCGGCAAATTTTGCGATAATAACCTTGATGTAAGGTTCAGACTGCACTTCTTCAACCAATTGGAAGCGTTGCTTGCCTTGGATGATTACCGTGGTATTGCCATCAGGCATCTGCAACATTTTGATGATCTGCGCCACGGTGCCCACGCTGTTCAGCTGCTCAAAGGTAGGGTCTTCTATCGAAACATCGCGTTGCGAAACCACCCCGATGATCTTGTCGCCTTTGTAGGCTTCTTTAATCAACTTGATGGATTTATCGCGACCTACGGTAATCGGAATAACCACACCCGGAAACAAAACGGTGTTTCTGAGGGGTAGGATCGGTAGGATTTCTGGCGTTTCTTCATTGTTCATGTCGTCTTCGTCTTGTTGAGACATCAACGGAAAGAACTCTGTGTCTTCGTTTATGATGGGTAGTGCTTGACTAAAATCGAATTGATCTTGTTTGCTCATTAAGTAAGGCCTTTAACTATATAAAACGACAAAGTGACAGCATGCCGTTAAAAAAATATTAATTTTATGTTACAAGCTATATTTTCAACTCTTGTGCCAAAAAGCCAAACGACCTGATTGCCTGTTAAAAAGTCAGCATTAAAAAAAATAGCAGACTTCATCATATTTCAACTAATTTAGCGTTTACCTTAATATTTGCAAATGATATAATTTTGTGTTTAATTGCCCCCTATTGCTTTACCCATGGAACAAACACTCTTATTTGAAAAGGGATTTGTAATTTTAACCTAAACCACAACGCTTAATGACTTACTTTAAAAAAACGGTTTTTTTATTTTTTGTACTTTCAGGGTTTTCGACCGCTTTTGCGCAAGGCAATTACGAAAACATGGGCCGACAGGCTTTTGTGAAGAGTGATTTTAAGACCGCAGTTGCCCAGCTGGAGAAAGTAGAAAACAATGACAGCAATCCGAGCGTGCTCAAAATGCTGAGCTATTCTTATTTCCAGTGCGGAGATTATGAAAAAGCAACCGATGCCTATAGCCGTTTGATCACATTGAAGCCGAACGATTATTCTTCCTATTACTACCGTGGCAAAGCGAGGCTGAATATTGCCAATGCGCCTAAAGAATCGCTCAACAGCATGCGCGAAAACTTTTACCAAACCGCCATCAAGGATTTTACAAAGGCCATCGAAATCAATGGCGAAGACGATCCGCAGATTTTGCAGAATAGGGGCATTGCGTATAAGGATTATGCAATATTCAAATCCTACAAAATTAAAAAGGCGCCTGAAAAAGCAGCTTGCGTAGCCCAATTTAACAATGCCATTAACGATTTTCAGAAAGTACTGACCGTACAGCCGTTCAGAAAAGACATTATTGCTTTGGTTGATTATGTAAAGGCGCAGATTGCCAGCCTGAAATAATAGCCGGCAAAAGATATTGAAAAAAAAGGCCCCGAAATTTTCGGGGCCTTTTTTAGTTGAACTTTCCAGTAATCTCGTATTTCTTCTCGGCCCGGAGCCTGATTTGCTGTACCTTTTTAATTTGGTAAAGGCTATCGGGATAATAGCTGAGGCTGTCGTTAGACTTGTAAAGGTCGTTGGTGTTGCTCACAAAGATCCTGATGGCACTAACCTTGTTACCCTTAAAGCTAACTTCTAGTTTTTTGACAGGTACTTTAGCATTTTGGCTGGTATAAGTGCTCATGCCGTTGGCTAGGCTAGAACTAAAGGAACCACGCCACGCCGCCTTGTTGATGTCGGATTGGATAAAAAGGTCTAATTCTTTCTTCCAATCGGCAATTTTTACTTTATGGGTTTCGCTTTTTCCACCCACTACCACTGTTTTGTTAATCAAAGGCTTAGCCTTTTGCAAACGCAACGCCTCTTTTTTTAAATAGCCTTCCAGGTCAAAATAGGCTTTGGTATTCTTGTTTTCCTGCTCTTTCAACGTGCAGGAAGCCAACGCAAGCGCCAAACCAAACAAAAACAGCTTCTTCATCATACCAAACAATTGCCAGTCATGACTTCGGGAATGGCAATGCCCATCATTTTGAGGATGGTGGGAGCTATATCGCCCAATTTGCCGTCGGCAATGCTGTGGTAATCTTCGTCTATCAAAATGCAAGGTACCAGGTTGGTTGTATGCGCAGTATTGGCCGAGCCGTCGGGATTGATCATGAATTCCGAATTGCCATGGTCGGCTAGAATGATGAATGAATAACCATTGGCTTTGCCCACTTCTACCACCTTGGCGGCACAGGCATCGGCTGTTTCTACGGCTTTAACTACAGCATCGAAAACGCCAGTATGGCCAACCATATCAGGATTGGCAAAGTTAAGACATACAAAATCTGCCCAGCCGGTAGCCAGTTCCTTGGTAATGGCCTCGGTAATACCGGCAGCACTCATCTCCGGCTGCAGATCGTAGGTGGCCACTTTTGGCGACGGAATTAAAATGCGTTTTTCGTTGTCGAATTCTTTTTCCCTGCCACCCGAAAAGAAGAAGGTAACGTGCGGGTATTTTTCTGTTTCGGCAATGCGGATCTGGTTTTTATGATTAGCGGCCAAAACCTCGCCCAAGGTATTGGAAAGGTCGTCTTTGGTAAAGATAACCTTTACGTCGGCAAAGCTTTCGTCGTAGGTGGTCATGGTTACGTAGTACAAAGGCAGCTTGTGCATGCCAAAGTCCGGGAAATCCTTTTGGCTCAAGGCCAGGGTAATTTCGCGGCCACGATCGGTTCGGTAGTTGAAGCAGATCACCACGTCGCCCGGCTTAATGGTCGCCACCGGACTGCCATCGGCTTGAGTTACCACAATCGGTTTAACAAATTCGTCGGTAATGTGGTTCTCGTACGATTTTTTAATAGCTTCTTCGGCATTGGTGGTTTTTTCGCCCAGGCCATTTACCATCAGATCGTAGGCTTGCTTCACCCTTTCCCAGCGGTTATCTCTATCCATGGCATAATAGCGTCCAATGAGACTGGCAATTTTGCCGGTAGAAGTTTTCAGGTGTGCATCGAGGCTCGAGATAAAGCCAAGTCCAGCATTGGGGTCGGTATCCCTGCCGTCTAAGAAAGCGTGTATAAAAACATCTTTCAGGCCTTTTTCGTTGGCGGCATCACACAAAGCCTTGAGGTGGTTGATGTGCGCATGTACGCCACCGTCTGAAACGAGTCCGATAAAGTGTACAGCCTTGTTTTGTGCCTTGGCATAATCGAAGGCGTTAACCAGTACTTCGTTGCTGTGCAGCGTTCTGTCGCTAATGGCCTTGTTAATGCGCCCCAGCTCTTGGTAAACCACTCTTCCGGCACCCAAGTTCATGTGGCCCACTTCAGAGTTGCCCATTTGGCCGGCCGGCAGGCCAACGGCTTCGCCAGAGGCTTCTAGTTTTGAATTAGGGTAGGTTTGGAGCGCAGAATCGAAAAACGGAGTGTTGGCCACATAAGCGGCGTCTGATTTGTCTTTTTTTCCGTAGCCCCAGCCATCAAGAATAAGAAGTACTACTTTTTTTGCTTTCATTATTTGAAATTATATGTTTAAACAACAATATTTGCGGCATTAGTTGTTTACTGATCTGTTTATTGTTTACAAATATAAGCCTAATGATGCCTTTAAATGAAAGTTTTTGCACTTTGTGATTTAATTAATGGCATAATTTTGGCTTGTAATTCTGCAGTTTGATATCACACATGATGAAACCTTTGCTTGCGTTTTTGCTGTTGCTGTTGCATTTTCCTACGAATAAGGCATTTCAGGCCGATATTGTTGATGATTTGTCCAATAATTTCAAGGCCGGAAACTCTAAAGAAATTGCCAAGAGCTTTGCGGCGTCTGTAGAACTAATCATTATCGACCAGGAAGATGTATACAACAAAGCACAGGCCGAACAGATATTGAAGGATTTTTTTGTGAAGAATCCGCCCAATCGTGTTTCTATTATCCACCGCTTGAGCAATTATCCCAATTACCGCCTGGGTATTCTTTCGCTGGGTACCAAAAATGGGAAGTTTAGGGTAACCATTACCATGAGCCTTAAGAAACCGACTAATAATTTCTTAATCACCGAGTTAAGGATAGAGCCGGATAAAGAGTAGCATTTCAGCCAAAAATTGCTAATTTTGCAATAAAAAAAGTTTTGGATAAGCAATTAGTTGATCTATTTATCAAAAATGCCATTGCCGAAGATGTAGGCGATGGAGATCATACCTCACTTTCTACCATACCGGCAGGTACACAGGGAAAAGCCCAGTTAATTGTTAAAGAAGACGGCATATTGGCCGGCGTGGAGCTTGCGCTCGAAATCTTCCGGCAAATTGATCCTGCCCTGCAGGTTGAAGTCTTTTTAAAAGACGGCGATGCGGTTAAGGTAGGCGACATTGCTTTTGTGGTGGCCGGGAGTACGCATGCGATTTTGCTGGCCGAGCGCCTGGTGCTCAACTGTATGCAGCGCATGAGTGGCATCGCCACCAAAACCCACCGCATTGTAACTTTGTTAAAACCATATAAAACCCAGATTTTAGATACGCGCAAAACCACTCCTGGGCTGCGTTATTTAGAAAAATGGGCCGTAAAAATTGGCGGAGGAGTCAATCACCGCATCGGTTTGTACGATATGATCCTGATCAAAGACAACCACGTTGACTATGCTGGCGGCATTGCCAATGCCATTGAAGCGACAAACAGCTACCTGGCGCAAAACCATAAGCAATTAGACATCGAAATAGAGGTAAGAAACCTCGCCGAGCTGCGGCAGGTATTGGCAACGGGCAAAGTAAACCGCATTATGCTGGATAATTTTGAGCCGAAGTTGCTTAAAGAAGCTGTAAAGCTGATCGATGGGCGTTTCATTACCGAAGCATCAGGTGGCATTGTGGAGGCCAATGTGGCCGATTATGCCGCCTGTGGTGTCGATTACATCTCGATGGGCGCCCTAACCCATTCGGTAAAAAGCCTGGACCTGAGTTTAAAAGCGTGCTAAGACCAAATTCTGCCGACGTGAATCTGAATTTTTTAGTATAATTGTAGGTCATGATTTCGATCTATTCCATTTCAGCGCTAATTGCGGCCTATCTTTTAGGATCTATCCCAACAGCGGTTTGGCTGGGGCAGGCCTTTTATGGCGTTGACGTGCGCGAATACGGAAGCGGCAATGCCGGAGCCACCAATACTTTTAGGGTTTTGGGCAAAAAGGCTGGTATCGCCGTTATGCTCATCGATATTTTTAAAGGCTACACAGCCACTCAATTGGCCCATTTTATAGGACTTTCGGTTACGGGGCCACATAACTCTACTCAATTCGTCAATTACCAATTGGCACTGGGCGTAATTGCCGTCATGGGCCATCTATTCCCTGTTTTTGCAGGTTTTAGAGGTGGCAAGGGCGTAGCTACGCTTTTTGGAATGGTTTTGGCTGTAAATTTTCAGGCTGCGATGCTTTGCGTGCTGGTTTTTGTAGTGGTGTTGCTGGTGAGCAAATACGTTTCCCTGAGTTCGATATGTGCGGGCTTTACTTTCCCGATCGGTATTGTGTTTGTTTTTCATTCTTCAATCAAATCGGAAGTGCTTTACGGAATCTGTGTATGCATCCTGATTTTGGTTACCCACCAAAAAAACCTCGAAAGACTGCTCAAGGGCAAGGAATCGAAAGTTTACCTGTTCAAGAAAAAACAGGCTTAAAGTACCTTTGCACAAACTATTGGCTCCTTTGTTTGTTAGGAGAAATGGTTAGGAACAAAACTAAACAGTTAGACAAATACACTGAATACAGATTAAATAGATGAAAAAATTAGCGATTTTGGGCTTGGCAACAGGGATGTTGGCAATTGCCGGATGTACCACGGTTCCTTTAACCGGCAGAAGCAGGTTGAGTTTGGTAGACGATAGCCAGCTGCAGCAACAGGCAGCCATTGGCTATGCCCAGTTGTTGAGCGATCCGAGCACCAAGGTAGTGGCAGCCAACTCTGCAGAAACGCAAAGAATTAAACGTATTGGAGCCAATATTGCTGCTGCGGTAACCAAATACATGAACGATAATGGCTTTGGCGACCAGATCAGGAACTACAAATGGGAGTTCAACCTTATTCAAAGCTCAGAAATCAACGCCTGGTGCATGCCGGGAGGTAAGGTAGCCGTTTATACAGGCATTTTGCCCATTACCAAAGACGATGCCGGTTTGGCCACTGTAATGGGCCATGAGATTGCACATGCCATAGCACAGCACTCGGCCGAGCGGGCTTCGCAAATGATGGCGGCGCAAGTAGGTGGTGCGGCGGTTGGCGTAGCTACCGGCAATAAATCGGAAACTACGCAAGCCGTGGTTAACCAGTTGTACGGCATTGGCGCACAAGGCTTGTATATTTTGCCTAACTCGCGCAAGCAGGAATTGGAAGCCGATAAAATGGGCCTTTCGTTCATGGCTATGGCAGGTTATAACCCGCAAAACGCCATTGCTTTTTGGCAGAGGATGGCCGCGGCCAGCAAGAATGGAAGCAAGCCACCGGTTTTTTTAAGTACCCACCCAACCGACGAAAGCCGTATTGCCCAGATCCAAAGAGACTTGCCAGAGGCCATGAAATATTATAAAGGCAAATAAGGCCTAATAAGGTAGAAGGTATTAAGGTTGAAGGCATAGGGTGTAAGGTTTAGGCTTTACACCTTTTTGTTTGTAAAAATTAATATCTTTCGACATGATAAACCGTAAATTTTCGCCCTCTATTATTGCGATATTTGGCGTATTGTTATTTTTGGCATGTGGACAAAATACCAAGAAAGCAGATCAAGTAGCAATGACAAAATTTGAAGAATTTAAAAACAAGGAAAAATTTCTAAAAGACGAAAAAACGCATTATCCAGGGATAGGAAACCCAGTCCTAATACCCGCTTTAACTGAAAAAATCAATCTTGTTGCGGATGATTTTAAAAATCTAGCCCAAAAAGGTGATGCAAGCGATAAAGATTATCAAGATGCAATAAAGGCTGGGTTAGATAGGTTTTCAGCCATTTACAATGAACTTGATACAGAGGATAGAGAGCAGGTTTGCTCTTACTTTGAAGAATTAATGGACTTAGTAGGACTTGAAAATTCTGGCGGACACTTAAATGATTTTATGTACGGTTTTAATCCATCTTAAGATCAAACGCTAAGCATTTGACTTATCTTTTTTTGAAAGCTGAGATAATTCCAGCTACTAACATCAATTCTGCTATTCTTACAAGTCCTCGGCTCCGGACTTTTCATCTGGGTACCAAGGCTGGCGTTGCTATTTCTGGTTGCACAGGCCTAGGTTAAATAGCCCTGATTGGAGCGGCATCCTTTTTTGCCACTGAGGCAAAAAGATACAGCGGAAAGCAGGACTGACTTTAATCTTGAACGCAGGCACTGAGCTCCATGTAATCAAAAAACTACCAAATGCACAAGCCCGTTTGTGGGCGCCAATCGCAATACGCAATACCCCAATACGTACTACTCCATATATGCATAACGCTAATTGCTCAATACCTTCATAATCGCCGAAGCTTTAAGCAGGCATTCCTCGTATTCGTCGGCTGCATTGGCCGCATAGGTAATGGCGCCGCCAACCTGAAAAGAAAGGTATTGCGTATTTTCATTATACAAGATGCTTCTGATGATGACATTAAAGTCGAAGTCGCCATTAGGACTGATACAGCCAAAAGAGCCCGAGAAGGCCCCCCTTTTGCTTTTTTCGTACTGCTCAATCAGTTCCATGGCCTTGATTTTCGGCGCACCGGTCATCGAGCCCATCGGAAAGGTGTTTTTAATGGCATCCACCCAATGGATATTCGGATCAAGCTCGCAGCTAATGGTCGAAATCATTTGGTGCACCTGCGGAAAGCTGTAGATGCCGAAAAGTTCTTCTACTTTTACACTGCCTTTAACGGCATTTCTGGTCAAATCGTTGCGCACCAGGTCTACAATCATCACGTTTTCGGCCTGCTCTTTAACGCTCGATTTCAATGTGGCTTTGATCTGCTCGTCGACTATCGGATCACCGTTTCTTTTGGCAGTGCCCTTAATGGGTTGCGAAATCAGCTTGTTGCCCCTTTTGCATAGAAAACGCTCTGGTGTGGCCGAAAGGATATAATGTTGGTTAAGCTTGAAAAATCCCGAAAACGGGGTAGGCGAAAGGGCATTGAGGGCTTCGTAAATCGACAGGGGATCAATTGAAGCATGTTGTGCAAAAAACTCCTGGCAAAAATTAACCTCGTAAATATCGCCCCGCTTGATGTGGCCTTGCAAAGCCTCAACCGTTTGGATATACGTTTCGCGATCGAAGCGTTTTTCGATAGCCAGTTTGGGATTGTCGGGCCTAATCAGCTCAATCTGCTCGATCTCGTGGATGATGGAAGCATTGCCTTTAAGCACTTTGACGGCGTTTTTTTGTATCGCCAACAAGTATTGTGGTACAAAGAAATAGAGGTCTGGAAAATGGAGGTCATCGCTGTGCGAACTGGTTAAATGCTCTACTTCGTTTTTGAGTTCATAGCTAAACAAGCCAAACAGCCAGTCGCGGTGCTGCTCGTAAAATGAGCGGAGCTGGGCAAAAGCAGTTCCGGCGTTAGCTTTTAATTGGTGTTGCTGTCCGATGGCGATGAGGCAGTCGTATTGTGCATAAGGATCGGTATATTGATTGGAATCCAGGTAGCAACAAACATCGAAATTCATGGCCCATTGTTTGGCCTTTTGCTTAAATAAGATAATTTCGTCCTCGTTCATTTTCGCCGTAAAGGTATTAAATGCCAACAAAATTGTAAAATAAGATTGGCCTAGGCGGAAAGTATGTTTAGCTTGCTGTTGACTGGTTTTGTTAAGGTGTTTTAAAATAACGAAGATGCACTTGCAACCAAATTCAAATTGGCACCGTCTTTCTCCTAACTAGCTTGAATTTATATGCTTAAATAAAACAACCTTATGAAACGAATTTTATCAACCCTCATCCTTTTCTTGTTTGCCCTGTCCTTACATGCGCAAACCACCCCGAAAGCCGATCAGCCAAAGATACCTTATGGCGATAACAAAGCTGCCGGCCATTATGCCAAGATACGAGGCATGAACATGTATTACGAGACTTATGGCGAAGGCCAACCTTTGCTCATTATCCATGGCAATAGTGGCTCTATTGGCGACTTTAGCAAGCAGATCCCTTATTTTGCCAAAAAATACAAAGTCATTGTGGCCGACAGTCGCGACCATGGCAAGACTTTAGATACCTTGAATATGGTTGATTCACTGTCTTATGAGCAGATGAGCGATGATTATGCGGCGTTGCTTACGCATTTAAAGATCGATTCGGCCCTGGTTTTGGGCTGGAGCGACGGAGGCATTAACGGTTTGTTGCTGGCCATGCGCCATCCAGAAAAGGTAAAAAAACTGGCCGTAACTGGTGCCAACCTTTGGCCCGATACGAACAGCGTGGAGCCGTTTATATTGAAATATTTTGATGGCATCAAAAAATACTATGACAAGCAAAAGCCATCGATAACACGTACGGTATTGCTGAGGCATTTTAATTTGCTGTTGGCGCAACCACAAATCAAGCCCGCCTCACTGGCTCAAATCAAGTGCCCGACGTTGGTTATGGCCGGCGATCAGGATGTGATCAAGGCAGAACATACGCTGCTTATTGCCAAGTCTATTCCAAAAGCCAACTTATGGATAGTGCCCGATTCGGGCCACGGATACCTCGTACTGAGAAGCGTTGATAAATTCAATACCGAGGTTGATGAGTTTTTTCAGCGGAAGTACAAGAAAATAGCCGGAAGAGCGCTCTTGCAAAACTGATGATTTGTTGCCGCATGATTAAGCAGAATTGTTGTATTTTGTGCAAGGAATCAATTTAACTATGGCCAATAAAATCTTAATGCTCTTTGTACTGCTGATATTGGCTGGAGGAGCCGCTTTTTCTCAAGAGAAAAATATCGACGATGCTTATCAACAATTTATGTTTTCGAGAACTGCTAAGGGCAACGATGTATTGATTGAACAGACACGTGGCTTGTTGGCCAGGGCTAAAGAATTGAACGCCAAGCGGCAGGCTAATGTGGCTTATCACTTGGGGCGTATGTACGAAGAAGTGGGCAAGCCCGATAGTGCGCTGGTTTACTACACGCAATCGCTTAAAGGCGAACCTAATTATTCGGTTATTCACAGGGCACTGGGCTTTATATACCTTAACCAAAGCAAGGTGTTTGTAGCTCAAATGAATGCCGCAAGTGCTGCTAAAAATGCGGATGCCAATGCGAAGGCCTACAATCAGTACAGGGCGGCTGTACTCAAGGCATTGCCACATTTGGAGAAATACCAAGCCTGTGAGCCCGATGACGAAACTTTGGATATGATTACCAACCTTTATAAAAGTATAAAAGAAAGCCAAGCGGTGGCAACCCTGCCCACGCGTTTAAAAACCATGGCTGGAACTTGCGTAAACCTGCTTGAAGATGAATAAAAAAAATCCCTTGAAAATTTTCAAGGGATTTTTTGTTATCGTTATCTCAGCGTCAAGGTCTGTGTCCTGTCTGGTCCAACCGAAAGGAATTTGATGGGCACTTCCAGTTCTTTTTCCAGGAAGGCGATGTAAGCGCTCAGCTGGCTTGGAATCTGATCGGTTGAGGTAATCTTGGTCAAGTCGGTTTTCCATCCTGCTATAGCCGTTAAAACCGGTTTGGGTTGGATAGAAATGATGTCGTAAGGCATATAGTCGATCGTTTCGCCGTTGTATTCGTAGTGCGTACAAGCATAAATCGTGTCAAAACCATCTAAAACGTCGGCCTTCATCATGATGAGTTCGGTAACGCCGTTCAGCATGATGGCATATTTTAAGGCGGGCAGGTCGATCCAGCCACAACGACGCGCACGGCCTGTAGTTGCGCCAAACTCGTGGCCTACCTGGCGTAGGGTTTCGCCTATTTCGTTATCCAGTTCGGTAGGGAAGGGGCCACCGCCTACACGGGTGCAGTAAGCCTTGAAAATGCCATAAACATCGCCCACTTTGTTTGGTGCAATGCCCAAACCGGTACAAGCGCCAGCCGTAGTGGTGTTTGATGAAGTTACGAAAGGATACGAACCAAAGTCTACGTCGAGCAAAGTGCCTTGCGCACCTTCGGCCAATACTTTTTTGCCTGCTTTGAGGTAGCCGTTTACAAAGTGTTCGCTATCTACGTGAGGAATGGTTTTGATAAACTCGATGGCTTCGAAGAAGGCGGCTTCTTTTTCGGTTAAATCGTATTCGAACTCGTAGTGCGAAAGGATTTCTTTATGTTTTTCTACCAATTTGGCATAGCGGGCAGCAAAATCAGGCAAGGTGGTATCGCCTACGCGCAAACCGTTACGGCCGGTTTTGTCCATATACGTTGGGCCAATTCCTTTTAGGGTTGAACCGATTTTGCCGGCGCCCATTTTTTGCTCGTTGGCCGCATCCAATAACTGGTGGGTAGGCAAAATCAAGTGTGCTTTGCGTGCCAATACCAGTTTGCCGGCAGCAACCGGGTCGTGGCCTGCTTTTTTAAGGTTATCTAACTCTCTTTTTAAGATAATGGGATCGATTACTACGCCATTGCCGATCAGGTTCATGGTTTTTTCGTTAAAAATACCTGAAGGAATGGTGTTGAGTACAAATTTTTTACCATCGAACTCTAACGTGTGACCAGCATTTGGACCGCCTTGAAAACGGGCTATCAAATCATATTGCGGACTTAAAACATCAACAATTTTTCCCTTGCCCTCGTCGCCCCATTGCAGGCCTAGTAGTACGTCTACTTGCGTCATTATTTTAAATTAAAGAATAGAAAGATTATAAAATTGGATAATTAGTTAGCGTGTTGTTTTTGCGTATGGTTGGCTTTGATGGCAGCGGCAGCGCTACAATCGAAACAAACCCCGTAAAGGTTCAAAGAATGGTGCTTGATGTCGAATTTCAATAATTCGCCTACCATGGTTTGGATTTGGTGGATACGTGGATCGCAGAATTCTACCACTTTGCCACAGTCGATGCAGATCACATGGTCATGTTGGTGGTAGCCATACGACTTTTCAAACTGCGCCATGTTCTTGCCAAACTGGTGCTTGGTTACCAAATCGCAAGATACCAAAAGCTCTAAGGTATTGTAAACCGTAGCCCGGCTTACCCGGTACTTTTGGTTTTTCATGTGGATATAGAGCGTTTCTACATCGAAATGGTCATTTCTAGAATAAATTTCTTCTAAAATGGCAAAACGCTCGGGGGTTTTTCTCAAGTTTTTGTTTTCGAGGTAGGCTTCGAAGATTTTTCTCACCAACTCGTTGGTATTCTGTGCAGACATAGTTTTAAACTCCTCCCAAAGGTATAGAAATGATTACAGACATTAAAGTGAATCGCGGATTATTTTAAAGATGATTACACTGTAGTTATATTCTGGTAGTTAATTGTTTATTGCTTGGATGGTTGTGAAAGCTGTAACGTTTGAGGGCTATTCTAAGCCGTTGCCTTAGCCACGGTCTTACCGTTATTCAAAATAGATTTCGAATAAAATGCAGGATACGGATGGCTTTAAAAGATTGCTTCGTCACTGGCATTCGCCAAAACGCCGGATTGTTAATGACCATCCAACCTTTCCTTACAAAGGATTTTCTTGAGTCTTTAACTTTTACCCCTCGCCTGTATGCCCTCATCCTTCCGTCAGGCTCTTAAGCATCAAACCTCGTTACGCCGGTTACGCCTTTTACTTCCAACAGGTTTTTGATCAGGTTGTCTAAATGATCGGTGTCGTTTACAAAAACCATAATCGAACCGTCGAAAATGCCGTCGTTGGTATCTACTGTAATCGAGCGCATGTTTACTTTGAAGTCGTTGGAAATTACTTTGGTAATGTTGTTGATCAAGCCTACGTCGTCAATCCCTACAATATGCAAGCCGGTTAGGAAGGTCAGTTCTTTTTGGCCGTTCCATTTGGCTTTTACAATGCGGTAGCCATAATTGGCCATCAGCTGGGCTGCATTCGGGCAATTGGTGCGGTGTATCTTAATGCCTTCGTTAACGGTTACAAAGCCAAAAACATCGTCGCCGGGAATAGGGTTGCAACAGGCGGCCAAAGTATAATCTATCTTTTGCAGGTCTTCGCCAATCAGTAAAATATCCGATTCCGGCCCTTTTACCTTGTTCAGTAACGCTTCTACCTGACGGCCATCGGTTTTAAAATCGTTGCCCCTATTTTCGATTTCCTTTTCGCTGCTTAAATATTCCTTCAGGTCTTTAAGCTCTATTTTGCCATTGGCCACGCCAATAAACAGGTCTTGGGTTGATTGTAGCTTGAAAAAATAGGTAAGCTTGTTCAGGTTGTCGGTATTGTAGGTGATTTTTAGCGATTTCAGCTTGCGCTCTAAAATTTCCTTGCCCGCTTCGGCAATTTTCCGCTTTTCTTCTTTAAGCGACGACTTGATTTTAGACTTGGCCTTGGCAGTTACTACGATATTGAGCCAATCTTCTTTTGGGACCTGCTTGCCCGAGGTGATGATTTCTACCTGGTCGCCGTTTTGCAGTTTATGCGAAAGGGGAACCAGCTTGTGGTTTACCTTGGCGCCGATACATTTGGCGCCCACGTCGGTGTGGATTTCGAAGGCAAAATCGAGGGCTGTAGCACCCAGAGGCAATTGTAGCAAGGCGCCTTTTGGCGTAAAGATGAAGATCTCGTCGGAAAACAAATTCATCTTGAAATCGTCTAAGAAATCGAGGGCATTGGCCTCGGGATTGCTCAGCATTTCCCTTACTTTTTGGATCCATTGGTCCAGTCCGTTGTCGTTGGTCGATTCTTTGTATTTCCAGTGTGCGGCAAAGCCTTTTTCGGCAATTTCATTCATGCGCTGGGTACGGATCTGTACCTCAACCCACTGGCCTTTTGGCCCCATTACCGTGGTGTGCAGCGATTCATAGCCATTGCCTTTTGGCGACGATACCCAGTCGCGCAGGCGGTCTGGATTTGGCCGGTAAAGATCGGTTACAATCGAATAGGCTTTCCAACAATCTGCTTTTTCACGTTCTGGCGGACTATCCAAAATAATCCTGATGGCAAAAAGATCGTACACTTCCTCAAAAGGAATGTTTTTCTTTTTCATCTTGTTCCAAATGGAGTGGATTGATTTGGGCCGGCCGTAAACGTTGGCAACCAGGCCTTGTTCGGCCAGAATTTCGTTGATCGGTTCTACGAAAGCCTTGATGAACGAGTTCCTTTCGGCTTTTTTCTCATTCAGTTGGGTCGCAATAAATTTATAAGTATCTGGCTCGAGGTACTTCATGGAGAGGTCTTCCAGCTCCGATTTGATGGCATACAAACCCAAGCGATGAGCCAGGGGGGCGTAGAGGTAAATGGTTTCGGAGGCAATTTTGAGCTGTTTTTGCCTTGGCATAAAATCCATCGTCCGCATGTTGTGCAGGCGGTCGGCCAGCTTGATCAAGATAACCCTTACATCGTCGGCCAGGGTGAGGAGCATTTTCCTGAAATTTTCGGCCTGCAACGAGCTGTTATAGTCGAAAACCCCAGATATTTTGGTCAGCCCGTCAATGATTTTGGCTGTTTTTTTGCCAAACTCGCGTTCGATATCATCGAGGGTAATGTCGGTATCTTCCACCACATCGTGCAGCAATGCACACACAATGGAAGTAGTGCCCAACCCGATTTCCTCGGCGGCAATCTGCGCCACGGCAATTGGGTGGTAGATGTAAGGTTCGCCCGATTTGCGGCGCATGTCTTTATGACTGTCGAGCGCCATTTCAAATGCCTTGCGTATTTCTTTCTTGTCTCCCTTTTGTAAAGTTGATTTCGAAGCACGCAAAAGGGCACGATACCTCTTGAGGATTTCCTGTTTTTCTGCCTCTAAATCAATTACTAAAGTATTCTTCATTTGTATTTTCTAGGTAAAATTATCGTATTTTAAGCTATAAAAGATTATATTCGATTATCGTTGAAACGAATATATAAAATTAGCTTTAACTTTGTATAGGCATAAATTTATGAAATATTCACGTCTTTTTATTCTGATTATTGTCATGTTTCTTGGCACTGCCGTTAAGGCCCAGGAAACAGGAACGCCTCCAATTTGGCCAAAATTGGGTAAAAACGACACTATCCGCGTAGCGGCCACCAACGACAACGGCTACATGATACCTTGGATTGGCCTGCAGGAAGTAGTGATTTATGGCCAGCGCATCTGGAAGTCGGCGGCCGATCAGGCGGCCTACAACCGGTTAAAGTACAATGTTTTAAAAGTAATGCCTTACGCCTTGTTTGCCAAGCGTCGCTATGAGCAACTGGAACGTGATTTAGCAACGGTTGCTGATAAAAAGGAGCAGAAACGATTGGTAAAAGAATGCGATGCCGAAATCAAACAGATGTTCAATACCGAAATCAAGGAACTGACGATTACCCAAGGCCAAATCCTCACCAAGTTGATAGACCGCGAAGTAGGACGTACTACTTTCGACATTGTGAAGCAAACTAAAGGGGGCTTTGCGGCGTTTTCTTATCAGTTGATTGCAAGAGTGGTTGGACATAATCTAAAAAGTACCTACGATGTTTCGGTAGACCGGGATATTGAGTCAATTATTGTCAGCTCGGGCTATTACCAAAATTAAATCCATGAATCCTGACCAAACCATATACCCATTTAAAGTAAAGCTATTAAATGGGGCCGAAAAAACATTAGCTGATTATAAAGGAAAAGTACTGATGGTGGTTAACACCGCTTCGGGTTGCGGCTTTACGCCACAGCTCAAGGAACTGCAGGAATTGAGGGAAACGTATAAAGACAAGGGGTTTGAGATTTTAGGCTTTCCATCCAACGATTTCGGGAAGCAAGAACCGCTAGACGGCAATGCAATTGGCGAATTCTGCGAAGTCAACTATGGCGTTCAATTTCCTATTTTCGAAAAAATTATGGTCAGGGGAAGCCATGCGCATCCTTTGTTCAAGTTTTTGAGCGATAAAAAGCTAAATGGACAGCTGAGTTCTACTCCTAAGTGGAACTTCCACAAATACCTCATCAACAAAGAGGGCAAAGTGGTTGATTATTTTTATTCTTTTACCAAGCCAAATGCATCGAAGGTGAAAAAGAAAATCCAGCGTTTGCTGGAAGAGAAGGCAGAGGGCGGAAGGTAGCGGTTTTAAGGTGAAAGGTTTTGGATCTATTACTCATTCAAAATTCAATCATTCTCTCATTCAAAATCAATAATAGATGAAATTAGACATACTTGTTTTTGCCGTGCATCCCGACGATGCGGAATTAGGCTGTTCTGGAACAATTTTAAAACATATTGCCTTAGGAAAAAAAGTAGGGATCGTTGATTTTACCCGTGGCGAGCTAGGTACCCGTGGCTCGGCTGAAATACGTGATGAAGAGGCGGCCGAATCGGCTAAAATATTGGGATTGCATGCCCGGGAAAACCTCAGGCTAAAAGACGGCTTTTTCAGGAACGATGAAGCCCATCAGCTGGAAGTAATTAAAATGGTACGTAAATACCAGCCTGAAATTATCCTGACCAATGCCTTGCACGATCGCCACCCAGATCATGGCCGGGCAGGAGATTTGGCCAACGACGCCATATTTTTATCGGGCTTAAGGCGGATTGAAACTACGCTTGATGGGCAAAAGCAGGCGCCTTGGCGCCCCCGCCTGGTGCTGCAGTATATTCAAGACCGTTACATCGAGCCCGATATCCTGGTTGATATTACCGAGGTGATGGAGCAGAAAATTGCTTCGATCAGGGCGTTTAAAACCCAATTCGATAGCCCTGATAACAGCGAACCTCAAACCTATATCTCATCGCCCGAATTTTTGGAGGCGGTAATTTCTCGTGCCCGCGAGTTTGGCAAAAGCATTGGCGCCACTTATGCCGAAGGTTTTACCTCCAGAAAACTGCTGGGCGTAGCCAATCTTTTTGATTTAAGATAAAATAACCTCGTTAACGAAAAGGCCCGACTTGCATTGCAGGTCGGGCCTTTTGGGTTTTGGTTGGCTAGGCTGTTAGTAGCCTGGGTTTTGTTGTAAACCTTTGTTAGCGCTCATTTCGCGGTCTGGAATTGGGAAAATCAATTTTGGACTGTTGTAAGGAAAGGCACCGATTGCACGTTTGGTGCGTTTGTAATCGTGCAGCCTGAAACCTTCGAAAGCCAGCTCTTTGTCGCGTTCGGTTAAAATAAGGTCTAAAGTAGGTACAATTGGACCTAGCCCTGCTCTAGTCCTTAAGGTGTTGATATCGTCGGCAGGCGTAGCGCCAACTGAAGTGCCCAACCTAAAATTGGTTTCGGCGCGGATCAGGTATTGCTCTGTAATTCTACACACGGGTATGTTGTCAAAGAAATTATACCATTTTCTGGTAAACAAGCCCGATTTTGCACCGTTGCCATCGTAAATCATGTCGGTTCTGCGTTTGTCGGTGGTGCTGTACGAATTGTAAAAGGTGGTGTTGATGCTGGCATCTCCACGGCCAACCTTGCCACCTGTTGAGTTCAGATAGCTAGAATAGAAAGTAGCCAAGCCATCATTTGCCGAACCTGCATTACTTTGGTCGTTTTGCTGGATTTCGAAAATACCTTCGTTAGAGTTTTTTACCCTAAAAGGAGTTTCCAGCGAAGCGGTAATCAAGCTGTATGGGCTGTTGGTGATGATGTCGTTTGACAAGTCGCGAGCCAACTGGAATTTGCCTTCCTGCAAATAAACCCTCGCCAAAAATGCCATGGCGGCATATTTGTCGTCTACCGCGCTTAATTTGGTGATGGCGGTTTTCAAATCGTTTTCAACGGCAGTATAAACATCGGCCACAGTACTGCGTGGAATGTTTTTAATCACATCGTCGGTTGTTTTGATAGCCTTGGTCATAATGGGCACGCCAAGATTGGTATTAGGTGTGGCCGGATCATAAGGCAAGCCCCATAGCCTTACCAATTCAAAGTGCATAATGCCACGGATAAACAGGGCCTTGCCTTCAATTACATTTTTGGTATTGGCATCGGTTACTACGTTTAATGCGCCAAGTACCGTGTTGGCCACGTTGATGGCTTTATAGGCCGCATTCCAGGTACGGCCCACATCGGCGTTAGTTGAAATGATCGATTTGTTAGAGATATCCCTATAGGTGCTGAACGAGCCAGTCCAGTTTAGATAACCGTCGTTTGCGTAAAGATCGGGAATAAAAACAAGGTTGGTTCCGTATAAATCGCCAGTGGCCAGTACCGTATAGGCGCCTATCAGTGCATTTTGCACGTCGGCCGTAGTACTCAGCGCCACATCTGAAGAAATAGACTGCTTAGGCTGTATATCTAGTTCTTTTTTGCAGGACGTGATGCCAAGTAGGAACAGGCCTGCAATCAATATATTTTTATTAAAGCTTTTCATAATTCAAGTTTTTCATCAATTAAAATCCAACATTCAAACCAAAAGTAATGGTGCGTGCCTGAGGCGGGGTGTAGAAATCGTGACCAAGCTGTACGCTGCCTGCAAAAGTGGTATTGATTTCTGGATCGTAGCCTGTATAATGCGTGATGGTAAATGGATTTAAAGCAGAAACATATACCCTGAGGTTCTGCATTTTATATTTCTTGATTAAAGCCTTAGGTACGTTGTAGCCCAAAATGATGTTTTTTACCCTCAGGTATGAGCCCGATTGTACATAGCGTGAAGATGGCCTGGTACCGTTTGATTCGCCAAAGCGAGGCTGCGGAATAGAGGTAATCTGTCCAGGGGTTCTCCAATAGTCCATTTGATCGATGGTTTGGTTATCGAAATAATCGCCGTTTGCCGATTGGAAACCGCCTGCTGCATTATACAAATCGTTGCCGTATACAAACTGGGTTTGGACGTCGAGGTCGAAGTTTTTATAAGAGAACCTGTTGCCAAATCCACCAAAGAACTTCGGATTAGGATTGCCGATTTTCTGGTTTTGCGCGGCACTGTAATCATTGGTGGTGGCGGTACGGCTGGCATCTACATAGTAAAGCGCATCGCCATTGGCTGGGTCAACGCCGGCATAAGCCTTGCCATAAAAATAGCCGAACGGCTCGCCTTCCGAAATTCGGCCCAGATACCTGCCGCCCGGAAAAATAGGCTGGCCGGCCAATCGGGTAATCTTGTTTCTGTTGAACGAGATGTTAAAAGAGGTTGACCATTTAAACTCGCCAACAAAGTTTTTGCTGTTGAGGGAAATTTCCAAGCCTTTGTTTTCCAAGTCGCCAACGTTTTGGGTAATCGAAGTGAAGCCATTGGTGGCCGGAATAGGCACATTTAGCAAAAGGTCGGTGGTTTTTTTCTTATACACCTCGAACGAACCGCTTAAACGGTCGGCAAACAAACCAAAGTCTAAGCCAAAGTTAAGGTCGGAAGTATTTTCCCAGGTTAGGTTAGGGTCGCCCAGCTGATTAGGCAATGTGCCTGCAACACCGGCATAATTTACGCCTCCGTATAAAGTACGCGAAGCAAAGTTGCCGATTTCTGCATTACCCGTTAAGCCGTAGCTGGCTCTCAGTTTCAACATCGAGATCCATTTGGTGCCCTTCATAAAATCTTCTTCATTGATGATCCAGCCCAAAGAACCGGCAGGAAAAGTTCCGTATCTTTTGTTGCTGCCAAACCTCGAAGAGCCATCGGTTCTGATGGAAGCACCAACCAAGTATTTTTCTTTGTATTTGTAGTTGGCCCTAGCCAGGTAAGAAACAAAAGTATAGGCGGTTTCGAAAGAACTTCCGGCCGATATTTTGGCAGCACTCGCAATTTTTTCAAAACGGTCTGAAGGGAAGCCGGTACCGGTAACGGTTCCGTACCTGAACTTGGTGTCTTGGAAAGTAAAGCCCACCAAGGCATTCAGGCTATGGTTTTCATTAAATACCTTGTTGTAGCTTAGTGTATTGTTGGTGTTAAAGTTGATAGACTTGGCCAGGTAATTATAGCTGTAGCCCGCGGTACTGCCGCCGTCCTGGGTTTTGGCACCGAGGTACTGCTCTTCTTCCAAATTGTTGAAATCAAAGCCGTATTCGCTTTTGAACGTCAGATCGGGGGTGATTTTTAAACCGGCATAAGCCGTAGCCAATGTTCTGTAAGTGGTTGACAGGTTGCTGCCGTTTACCTGGTCTATCAAACCGTTATAATATACGGTGTTGTTGTTCAGCTCGCCGGTAGCTGGATCGTAGATAGGCTGAATAGGGGGCAAGGCATTCAATTGCAACGGGTTAGAAAAAAGGTTGTCGTTCGATACCCTGTTGTTGTCGGTTTTCGAAATGTTGATGCTTCCGCCCAAGTCGAGTATCTTAAAGGCCGTGTGGTCTATGGTGGCCCGGCCACCAGTACGTACAAAGCGGTTGCCGATAATAATACCATCGTTGTTGTTGTAATTGCCCGATACCATAAAGCGGGTTTTGGCGTCACCGCCGCTTACATTGATGTTGTACTGCTGATTATGGCCACGCCTGAAGGCCGCGTTGGCCCAATCGGCATCGTAATTTGTATCCCAATCGTTTACGGCATTGTTGTCGCCCCAAAATTCGGAAGCATTGGCATAGCCATCGTAACCTACGTTTTTGAGTGATTCTTCAAGCAGTTGCCTATATTGTGCGGCATTGAGGAATTTGCCTTTTTTGGTAGGGTCGCTAAATCCTGCAAAATAGCTCAAATCTATCTTGGTCTCGCCCGCTTTTCCTTTTTTGGTGGTGATGATTACTACCCCATTTGATGCCCTGGCTCCGTAAATGGCCGAAGCGTAGGCGTCTTTCAGTACCTCCATCGATTCGATATCGTCTGGGTTGATGGCCGCCAAAGGATTGTCGGGTTCGGTATAGCTGCCCAAGGCATCGGTTACCACGGGTACGCCATCTATGACAAACAAAGGCTGGTTATTGGCCGAAATAGACGAAATGCCACGCACGCGGATTTGCAGGGCCTGACCTAGCTTGCCGCTGCTCGAGTTCACGAAGACACCAGGCGCATTTCCCTGTAGTGCACTCTCGATGGTGGTTAAAGGTTTATCTTTGATGTCGGCTACGCCAAGCTTGGCAATAGAGCCGATTACATCTCTTCGGTTTTGCGTGCCATAGCCCACTACAACCACTTCGCTCAGGTCGGATGCCTTTTCCCTTAAGGCAACATTAATGGTGTTTGACGATCCGATAGGCTCTTCTTGGTCGGTAAAGCCTAGATATTTGAAGACCAGAAATTTTGCATTGACATCAACCGAAATGCTGAAATTTCCATTGAAGTCTGTCTGAACGCTTTGGGCGTTGCCTTTTACCGATACAGTTACCCCAGGAATCGGATTTTTGTCGTTATCGCTGGTTACTTTACCGGTAATGGTTCGGTTTTGGGCCATGGCAATACTGCTCAGACTGCAGAGGATTGCGCATAGCAACAGTAGTCTTTTTTTCATAAAGGTTCAAGTTTTAGTTGATGATTCCATATAGTTTAGTTAATACAATTTACAAAAAAGTAGTGACAAGAATGTTACACTTGTCAAAATGAAAAGAAATTGAACAACAAAAAGGGGTGAAATCTGTTATCCTTCTTAAAACCCTTCGTTATGTCCAGTTTTTTCTCTTCCCTAAAAAACGCCTACAAGCTTTTCAAATCCGTAGATCTCGACCAGCTCAATGCTTTATCAAAAAAAGTGAATTTGGCTCAAATGCTCGAAACGGCCGGAAACCTGGACGAAGAACAATGGCAGGGGTTGATGAAATTAATGTCGACCAAAAGCAAAAATAAACCTCTGCCAGCCATCGAAGGCGATTTTTACCATTTGGGAGACGAGGCGCTCAAAGATTCGGACCGGGTCTTGCAGCTCGAAGTGCGCGCCTTTTTAGAAAAAGAAGTAAAACCCCTGGTAAACCCATATTGGCTTAAGGCCGAGTTTCCGTTCGAGCTGATTCCGAAAATAGCCGCCTTGAATATTTGCGGACTCACTTACCAAGGTTATGGTTGCGCTGGTAAGTCTAACCTGATGGAAGGTATTTTAGCCATGGAAATGGCCCGGATTGATACGTCGATGTCTACTTTTTTTGGCGTGCAAAGTGGCTTGAGCATGGGTTCAATCTATTTGCTGGGCTCTGAGGCGCAGAAACAGGAATGGTTGCCCGATATGCAACAGTTCAAAAAAATAGGCGCCTTCGGACTTACCGAGCCCGAAGTAGGGTCTGGTGCTGCCGGAGGTTTGGGTACTACAGCCAAAAGGCAGGGCAATAAATGGATATTGAATGGCCAAAAGAAATGGATAGGCAACGCCACATTTGCCGATGTAACCATCATTTGGGCCAAGGATTTGGACGACCACCAGGTGAAAGGCTTTTTGTTGCGAAAAGGAACTTCAGGCTTTGCCGTAGAAAAAATAATGGATAAAATGGCCTTACGCATTGTGCAGAACGGCCTGATTACTTTAACCAACTGCGAAGTAGACGAATCAGACCGTTTGCAAAATGCCAATTCTTTTAAAGATACGGCCAAGGTGTTGCAAATGACGAGGGCAGGAGTGGCCTGGCAGGCGGTAGGTTGTGCCCGTGGCGCTTATGAAGCGGCCTTGGCCTACACCCAGAAACGCAAACAGTTTGGCCGGCCTATTGCCTCCTTTCAATTGATCCAAAATCACCTGGTTGAAATGCTTTCGAACCTAACAGCCATGCAAACACTATGTTTCCGTTTGTCGCAGTTGCAAGATCAGGGTATGTTGACCGATGAACATGCTTCGTTGGCTAAGGTTTTCTGTTCGATGCGTACCCGTGATATTGTGAGTCGGGCGCGCGAAGTAATGGGGGGCAACGGAATTTTGCTGGAGCATGATGTGGCCAGGTTTGTGGCCGATGCCGAAGCCATTTACTCGTACGAGGGCACCAAAGAAATCAATACTTTAATTGTAGGCCGTGCCATTACCGGTTTTTCTGCATTTGTTTAGCCTGTTAAAGGCATTGCAAATTAGGATGGTATGGTTAGGGTAGGCTCCTTGATAACAAATTGTGAAATTTAAAGCCTTTTGGGGCCCACAAATTGCAAATGGAACCTGATTGACGTTTTTTAACATGGCTTCTTTCTTCATAAATTTCGCTTAGCGATTTTTTTGTTGCTCATTTTCCTCTCCTGATTTCTCTAAAGTCACATAAAACGTTTTAATAGTTTTATTTAAAAGAATATTAATTGTTGTTAGTGGCCAATTATGCAAATATTTTGGGGCATAAAAATAGATGTTCAGCATAAAATTTGCCTCAAATGCACATTTAAAAGGCATTTAACAAACGTTTGCGTTAACTGAATGATTAATTATATTTCCTTTTAACTAATTAGGACTGTTTTATTTTCCTCAATGTAAACCACGCCGCTGCTAAAAAGCGACAGCTACCAAATACAGTCTGCAAAAAATGTAAAGACTAGTCATTGTCAAAAAATCGAACATATTTTTCTGTTTTCCTTACTAAGTTGTTCAGTGCCAATGTGGTAAAATAACAGGGGCAGGCTGGATATTGCTGAAGCTATTTTAGCCAAAACCGAATAAATATTAACAAACGTTTGCGTAGTGTACGATAGATATAAAATTGTTTTTAATAAACAAATTGCATTATCAAACGAAAGTAAAATAACTGTCGATTAAATATTAAATAACAGTTTATATACTTCCGCTTGAGCGCAGTACTACAAACCAACCAACCAACCACCAAACAACTTAAACTAACCAATATGAAGAGAAATCTACTTCCCTGCCTTGTGCGCCTTTTGATTGTACAACCTCGGTTGAGGCCCTTGTATAATTTCCAGCTCCTGTAGCCGCACTACCTTAAAAGAGCCGCTGGTTCTTTTTGATTACGATCCACTTATTAACCAACAATAAAAATGACTAAAATTTTTACGTGCATTTGCTGTTTCTTTTTAGTAGCTGTTTTTGGACCAAAGTCTGTGCGTGCCAATCGTTCAGACGACCGCGTTGCCAAGGCATTTCTTGCTTTCCAACAAGATACGTCCAAAAAGGTAAAAGCTACCTATTCGTCAACAGCCGATACCATCGGCCAAATGATCAGGACTTTACAGAAGTTCAAAACCAACCGCGACACCATCAATGTGCGCTCATCGGCAGCAGTTCCGAACTTGTCGTTGCAACAAGTAATTAAAGGAAATCTTGCTGGCGTATACGTACAAGAGCCAAACGGCGAGCCGGGAACCGAACAAAGCATGATTGTTCAGGGAGCCTCTGGTCTTTTGTTCTCTAAAAAAGATATTTATGCCCTGCAACCGGCTGTCTATTTAAATGGTGTGCCATTGGTGCAAGACAATCCTTTTGCATTCGATATCCAAAAATATGATTACAATAGGGTTGGACCGGCTACCAACTTGCTTTCGCAAATAAGCATGGACAACATTCAATCGATTGTTGTGGTGAAAGACCCTTATGAATTGGCCAAATTGGGTCCGAATGCCGCAAACGGTGCTATCTATATTACCACCAAGAATGCCAGGGCTGGAGTTAGAGACATCAGCCTCAATTCTTATTTTGGCTACGTAGCGGCGCCAAGCGTAAATACGGTGAATGGTGTTTACGAAAACAACTTCAGAAAGCCATTTTACCAAAAATATGCCACAGCTAGCAATTATGCCAGCTATGCTTCTTATTTGAGGGATTCGACCAATACGGCCTACTATGGTCCTTCTAACTGGAACGACCTTTATTATCAAAGTACGCCCACCTTTTCGGCCGATTTGGGAATTACCGGCGGCAGCGACCGTGCCAACTTCAGGTTTTTTGGCTCGGGAACCAAAAATGCGGGCAATGCCGATGATACCAATATCGACAGGTACAACTTGTTTTTTGGCATCAACATGGCTCCGTTTAAATGGCTTACCGTATCTAGCACCGTAAACACAGCCCGTTTAGACCGAAACAGGAACAAAAGCTTAAGAGATCGTTTTGCAGAAACCCGATACATTCCCGATTTGAGCAGCCCGCTTTCGCCAAATGCGTCTATTTATTCGGGTTATTTGCAGGAGAGTGCGCGCAATGTTGACGACAACCGCTCTAATATTTTGAACGGCAACCTGAACCTGAGCGCAAAAATCAACAAGATTGTGATTTCTACCAGCTTGGCTTTTGATTATAACGAAGGCATCCGCGATTATTTTACCCCATCAACCTTAATGGATGGAGTAAGTTATGTATCTAACTATTTTGGCTACAGCCAACGTTTGCTGCTCAACAACTTTGCTACTTATAAATACGAAATCAATGCGAAGAATGCCATCGATTTCGAAATCGGACAAAGTTTTCAGGGCGATACTTATAAATACAATTATGCCAGGGCCTACAACGGACCGAACGACTATGTAAAACTGAACATTGTGGATGGTAATGCTGGCAGCGATGATTATTTGAATACCCTGGCCGCCAATGGTTTTTATGTATTCAGGTACATCGACAAAGAAAGAAACAACCTGTTTTCTTTATATGCTTCGGCAAAATACAAATATAAAGATCTCTTAACCCTCAGTGCCTTGGTAAGAAGGGACGGTTCTTCTAACGGACAGCCAAACAGCAGGTGGGTAACAACCCCAGCCTTTAACGCCGATTGGAACCTGAAAGAGCAGTTTTTGAAAGACAATGGCATTTTTGACAAGTTGCACCTAAGTGCAGGTTGGGGCCGTACGCTTCGCATTTTCCAAGACGACCGCTTCGCTGCCGGTCCGCAGTACCGTTCGGAAAACGGCTGGTTCGAAGAGCCTACCATTCCTGGCTACGGTGGCCGCTTAGGTATTAACAGACCTTACGACAGTGGCTTTATCGGCTACAACATCAGCCTTCCTTATGCAGAGCGGACCAATTTAACCATTGATGCAACTACCCTCAAAGGCAGGTTAAACGCAGCGCTTACCTTGTATAACCGCAACGACAAAAATCAGGTTATCGGAATGCCGGTGCCGCTTGAAACCGGTTACAGTGCCAATTACCAATCGGGTATGGACATTAACAACAAAGGCGTTGAGCTTTTGCTGAATGGTTTGGTGATCGATCAGCCTAAGTCGCTGAGCTGGAGCACCGGACTGAACATCAACTATAACCAAAACGAACTAAAAGCATTGCCTAACGGTGTAAAAGAACTGATTTATAACAACGACAATAAATTAGTAGTAGGCAAGCCTGTGGGCAGCTATTGGCTATACGCCAACAACGGCATTTACAATACCAATGCCGAAGTTCCAGCTGGAATGACTTTTAACGGCATCCCGATGAAAGCCGGTGATCCGAGGTGGGTTGACTACAACGGCGATAACAAAATAGACAGCAAGGATAAAATACTGACCGGAAACAGACAGCCCAAATTTGTTGGCGGATGGAACAATACCTTAAGCTATAAAAACTTCGACTTGAATTTCAATTTCATCTTTGCCTTGGGCCAAAAATCGATTAATCAATATGAAGCCACCAAATATGGTTTCGTAAACCGCGAAGCTGGCAACGACATCAACTCGGTAAAAGAGGTTTCGTCGTGGCAGACGTTCAGCAATGAAAAATCATACCCGATTTATAACCCTTGGAGCGATGTAGACGCTTACCGTACCGATCAGGATTTGTTTTTGGAGAATTCTTCTTACGTCAAACTAAGGTCGGTAACGCTGGGTTACGATTTTGGCAAAACGGTGCTCTTTAACAAAGCTACCGGCAAAGGCGTTAGAAGAGCCTATTTATATGCTACGGCAATGAACTTATTCACCATCACCAAGTTTAGCGGAGTTGACCCTGAGCTGGTTAACTACAATGGTTACTACGATGGTGCCAATCTAACTATTCCAAGAACGTTTGTACTGGGCTTTAAATTGGATTTGTAAAATATTGACGGCGTGCCGATGGCTTCATCGGCGCTGTAAACAAAATGATAAACAGATGAAAAATATGATCAATAAAAGGAACGGTTTTTATCAAATCACTATCGGAATGATGTTATTCCTTATTGGTTTGGGCAATTTCTCCTGTAAGAAGATTGACGATGTACAGTCGACCCGGCTGGCCACCGAAGAAACCAATTGGAAAACCTTAGAAGATGCCAAGGCCAACTTGCTGTCGGTTTACGGTTTGATCCGTTCGGCCACCGTATCTGACAATACGCACTGGCTGATGGGCGATTTGAGGCAAGGCGATTTTGCCATCACCAACCGTGCCGATTTAAAGGCTATTGTAAACGGCCAGTTGAATGCTTCCTATCCGGTAATTAACAGAATTACCAATTGGAGAAGGTTTTACGCAGCGGTAAATGCCGCCAGCTTGTTCATTGAGCGGTCAAAAGAAATCCGTGCACTCGATCCGCGTTATACGCAACTGAACAACGACGTAGATGTTGCCCAAGCCCGAATGATCAGGGCCTTTGCGTACTTCTATATGGTAAGGATCTGGGGCGATGTGCCTTTGCTTACCTCGTCGCACGACGGCGATTTTGTAAAGGTGGGAAGAACCTCAAAAGACAAAGTATTGGCTTTTTGTACCAACGAGCTGTTGGCTGCCGCCCAGGTGGTGCCATTCAGGTATGGCGGTACCGATCCGATTATGCCGGGTTTATATTATGGTGCCAACTGGCCAAGCTGGAATGGTATTGTGTTTACCCGTTTGTCGGCCTACATTATTTTGGCGCACATTGCCGCATGGCAAGGCAACTATATCGATGCTGCCAACTATTCGAAGTTTGTATTAGACAACCAGTCGACCCAGTATTTTGTTGACGGTGCCAACCCGCTCGACTATATCGATATGGCCGCCTTAACCGAAAACCAGAACAACTACAGTCCGTTTGCCTACAAGAGGGCAACGCTGATGGTAGGTTTCCCATTCGAAGCAGGTAACGGATTGTCGACTTCCAACGGTCATATTGAACAGCTCACTTTGGCTGCGCCCTACATTCCGAAAGTACAGCCCGAAATGTTTGTGACTAAAGACAGCATCCTTAAAATATTTACCGATCCGAAAGACCTTCGTTTCAGCATTGATCCGATCAGCGGACTTTATAGGAAAAACTATTTCACCAATTTCGAATCGGAGCAGCCTATTTTCAGCAAGATCAAGGTAATCTATCCAAGCAATACCTCGGGCAACGTAACCTTGTTCAGCTCTTCGATGGTGTTTAGCCGCATGGAAGAAATCACCTTGCTGCGGGCCGAAGCGCTGGCTGTACTGGGGCAACGCGAAGCAGCCATCAATGCTTTGAACAAAGCCGCCAATTTAAGAGGCCCTATCGTTTACTTGTCGGCTTCTTCTAAAGACCTCATCGATGCCATTTTCGAAGAGCGCAGAAGAGAATTGATGGGCGAGGGCTGGAGATGGTACGACATTGTGAGGTATAACAGGATCAAAAATAGCAATGGCGTTTTTGCAACCAAGAACGGCGTGCCCATGACCTTTAAGCAGTTTGAAACCGCCGGTGGCATTTACTGGCCGGTATCGCAGGATGTAATCAATGCCAATTCGCTTATTACCCAAAATCCTTATTGGCAATAGTTAACAGATTAAAAGAGATATCAGATGAGAAATACATTATATAGAAATTGTGCATTTGTTCTTTTGGGACTGTGCAGCCTGTACATGAGCGCCTGCAAAAAAAGCGAGTCGGAATATTACAACTATAAAAATACAGTTCAAACCTTCAACGGTTCGGCACTCGATTACCTTAAATCGCAACCCAATACCTTCGATTCGTTGTTGCTGGTTTTGAACCGCATTCCGATGCTGAGAGATTCTGTGGCCAGTGGCAAGATCACCTTGTTTGCACCGGTAAACAAAAACTTCGAAGCCTCCATCAAATACCTCAACATGCAGCGCAAAGCAGAGGGCAGGGCGCCGATTTACCTGAGCACAGCCGATATTAACGAATTAGGCTTCATGACCTGCAAATACATCATCAGGGGCAACAGAACCACCGATGCCTTTGCCAGCAGCGTAGATGGCTTGCTGCTCAATTCGATCATCATCAACTACCCGATGCAAATCAGGTATGTAAGGTTGAGCGCTTCGGGCTATCAGGGTGGCGGACCTGCCGTATTGAATTTCAGCGATACGCACGGTTCTAATTTCGAAGATTTCTGGACCACCACCACCACCAATGCAGTAAATATCAAAACCAACAATGCAACGATCAACATCCTTTCGCCGATGCACAACTTTGGTTTTAGCGAATTCACAGACAGATTAGACCAATAGCTTAAGATGATGAAAAATACGAGATACCTATTCCAAGTGTTGCTAACCTTAGCGGGAGGCAGCCTACTTTTTTTATCGTGTAAAAAAAATCTGCCAGATGCAAGATTATCGCTATCTAACGATACCCAGTTTACACAATACATTTATCAGCCGGTTTTGGGCAGGAATACCTTGTTCACCAATAACTTCCAGTATGGCAACTCAAGCAGGCCATTGGATTTCAAAATCGTGAACATGCGTACGTTTGCCGGCGAACCGGCTCCTGAGCTGACCAATTTTTATCCGGTAACGGTTTGGAAAACGGCTTACGACGGTACAGAGAAATCGTTGGCCGAAATAGAAGCCAAGCGTACAACAGAAAACCACCAGCTGTTTGAAATCAGGCCGCATTCTGGCGAGTTTTTGATGTGGGGAGCAGCCAATTCGAACATGATCAAGGCCCAGCCAGACTCAGGCTATGTGTTCGATGTTGAAATGTCGAACTCGGGTGGCAGGAAGTATTTCCAGAAGTTTCGTTTAATGCCATTGCGCGAACGTCCGTACGAACCTTCCAACCTCGATCCGATTACTGGCCAGGCCACTTCGGTGTCGGTTAACCCTACCGGGATGAACATTACAGGTACCAGAAGCGGACAGCCATTGAGCTCTAACGACGTACAGGTGTTGTTTAACAAGGTTGGCAACGGTAACAGCGTGAAATTCAAATTTGTAGATACCTTGTTCAACCCAATCAGTCCCGACAAGTTTGCCGCTACCGACTGGAGCAATGTGGTGCATGGGTTTAACATGGTTAAAGATGCTTCTGGCGTAAAATACGATGTAGCTTATCCAATTCCTTGTACCAGTTATCCTACCAAGTACACAACTTCGTCGGGCGATCAGGCCAGGGCGGTGTTCAGGTTTAACAGACAGGCTTTTGGCAACGTGCAGCAGCAATGCTTTATCGCGCTCAATTTCAATATTTATCAAAAGGGCGACTGGGAGATCATCTTCTGGTTTAAGCGCGACAAACCAAAATTCGATAATGATTAATGAAAACAAATAGATCACCACAAAACATATTTCCAATGAAGTATTTTTACAGCATAGCTATTTTATTGATTTTTGGTTTTCAGCAAGTTGCCTTTGCCCAGCAAAAAATCGCAGTAAGCGGCGTAGTTCTTGATGGCAGCATGAAATCAAAAGAAACCATACCAGGCGTTAGCATTATTGCCGATGGAAAAGTTGTAGCACAGACCGATGCCGATGGCAAGTTTAGGGTTACCGTTTCGCCCGATGCCGAATTATCTTTTAAATACATCGGCTATAAAACCGCAGTGGTTAAGGTAGCCAACAGAACCAATATTACCGTAACCCTTAGTGCAGATAACACCACGTTAAAAGAGGTAAACATTACTTCGGCGGGTTACATCAGCAAATCGAAAACGCTCTCTACGGGATCGAGCGTTAAGATTTCGGGCAAAGACTTGCAAGGCCAGCCGGCCGGCGACGTGATTTCGCTTTTGCAGGGCAAGGTGGCAGGTTTGAATATCCAGAACAATACCGGAGCACCTGGTTTCAGGGGTTCGGTGGTTATCCGTGGTATTTCCAATATCAGCCTATCAGGCTCGGGCAATAGCACTTTCTTAACACCAACTTCGCCATTGTTTGTAATCGACGGGGTTCCGGTTGATGACAATACCAATTATTCTTACGGATTTCAGCAAGCTGGTCCGGGCGTTTCTCCGGCCTCTCAAATTCCGCCTGAAGATATTGAAGACATCGAGGTATTGAAGGATGCGGCGGCTACGGCGCTTTACGGCTCGCGCGGTGCCTACGGGGTAATTTTGATTACCACCAAACGGGGTAATTCTAAAGTGCCGATTGTACGCTACAGCGGTTCGGCCTTCCTTTCTACCGTGCCGCAGCTCCGCTCTGTAATTGGCGGTAAAGGCGAGCGTTTGCTCAGGATAGACCAAATTATGCGTTACGATACAACAGCTAACCATGCCATAGGCTTGATTAATGGTACGCCGTTTTTGGCCGACAGCTTAAATGCCTATTACAACAACTCTACCAATTGGCAGTCTTATTTCTATCGCCCAACGTTTAACCAAACGCATAACCTTAGCGTTTCTGGTGGCGATGTAGCCTTTAACTACAAGGTGGCATTGGGCGCATACGACGAAACAGGTATCCAAGAAAATACCGGCTATTCTCGTTACAACGTGAACATGAACATGACCTATAACCCCACCCGAAAGTTCAAGCTGGTTGGCCAATTGAACAACTCCATACAGAAGCAGCAGACGGGTAGTGGCAACGGTTTAATTAACAGTGGGGTAGCTTCGGGGGGTAACTCGTCGTCGCTCTTGCCCGCGCCATCGCTCTATTCGTCGGTAAATTCGGTGCTTGGAGCCTTAAAAACAGACAACGACAACAAGATTTTAAACACTTTTGCGACTATCAATGCCGAGTATGAGCTGATACCCAATTTAAAGTTGGCTACCTTCTTAAACTATACCAACCAGTCGAGTACCAAAGACAATTTTTCTCCGGGTGCCTTAAACAGCAACCAATCGCAATACTATACTTACAACGACCGCTCTACCAAGTTGTATAACCGGAACCAGTTGCAGTATGTATATTCGATCAAGGAAAAAGACGAAGATGCCCACAACTTTACCGTTTTTGCCTTCACCGAGCTTAACTCTTCGTTTTTCAAGGCCGATGCCATTTTGAACCAGAGAGGCGTAAACGACCAGTTGCGTGGCCCATTAACCAACATGACCGATTACCTGACTTCTTTGGGCGGAACAATAGATTACAACGATTTTAGGTCTATTGCCTTTGCCGGTCAGTTCTCTTACAACTATAAACAGAAATACGTATTGGATTTTAACTACCGTGCCGATGGGGTTTCTACCAATGGTCCGAATACCGGATTTAAACGTAGCCCAGCAATTGCTTTGAAGTGGAACTTTAACAAAGAAAAGTTCATGGAGAAACTAAAATGGCTTGACTATGGCGATATCCGTTTGAGCTATGGTTCTAATATCCAGCCGGTTGGAAGTATTTACGATGCCTATGGCAGGTATAATGCCGGCGACAGGTACAACAATTCAAATACCGTAATCCTCGAGCTTGGCAGGTTGCCTAACTTGAGTTTGCAGCCAACCAAGGCCACTACCTATAACTTGGGCTTCGACCTTGGTCTTTTCCAAAACAGGTTCTCGGTAGCTTTTGATACCTATTACAAGCAAAACGACAATATTTATCAAGAGAAAGCCTTGTCTGGAACCAACTCGTTTCAAACCATTGCCTCCAACGAAATCAGCAACGTAAACTACGGCTGGGAGTTCCAGGTAACAGGTCGTCCGTTAAGCAACAGCAGTCCATTTAAATGGAGCTTATCGGCAAGTTTGGCCATTAACCGTGAGGTATTGGCGGCTTTGCCAGACAAATTGCGCGAGAAGATTTATGAAGATGCCTCGAGCTTGGATCAAGATACCTATTATCGTTTAGGTTTGAACTCGCTTTCAAATTACCTGTTCAATACCAAAGGCGTGTATGCTACCAACAAACAGGTACCGGTTGACCCGATTACAGGTTTGCCTTACCGTGTAGGTGCCAACGGAAGACTGAACTACTTCAAGGCTGGCGATCCTATTTTTACCGATTTGGATGGCAACTACGTGCTCAACGATTACGACAAGGTAATTGCGGGCAACTCGCAGCCACAGGTTACCGGTGGTATCACATCATTCTTGCAGTACAAAAACTGGAGTTTGGAAATCAATGCCTCTTTTACCTTCCAACGCGACATTTTGAACAATGCCTTGGCCAGTCAGCTTTTAAACTTTAACAACCCAACGGCCCTAGGTGCTTTGGTGCCACTTTCTGAGTATAACTATTGGTTGGCCAATGGCGATGTAGCCAAATATGGCAACCCATTGGATTTCATCAGGTCTGGTATCATCAATCCATTCAGGTATTCGCAAACCTTGTTCCAGGAAGATGGATCGTACTTTAAGCTGAATGCGGTGAAGCTATACTACAGCCTGAACCAAAAATTCACGCAGAAATTCGGCATGAACAGGGTAAGCTTAAACTTTACGGCCTCTAACTTGGGCTTCATTACCCGATACTCTGGCCCTAATCCTGAAAACGTAACGGCATTGGGTAGAGACAGCTCTGGCGGTTATCCGCTCTCTAAGCAGTTTGCATTTGGTTTAAACATTGAGTTTTAATCTTGGAAATTATGAAAATGAAAAATATAAAATATGTATTGGTGCTGGCCGCTTTGTTTGTTGTGGCGCCAGGATGTAAAAAATTCCTTAACGTAACGCCAATAGATGCTTTGTCTGGAAATAATTTCTGGCAAACCAGGCAAGACGTAGAAGGTTTTACCAATGGTCTTTATACCAGGCTGAGAAATAAGGTAGCTTCGGGAAGCGACCGTATGTTCTTCCCTGCGCTCGACATCAGGTGTAATTTTGTAAAGGTAATCAGCATGGAGAGCAGTGGTACCAACAGCTTCAACAACCTGATCAGCAATAACCTTAAACCGGTAATTTCTGGTACCACCAGGTACGATAATGCCTTAAAGCAGCTGATGGATTGGAAAGGCTTTTACGATATTGTGGCAGCTGCCAATATCCTGTATACCGAAGTAGACAAGGTTCCATCAACCAGCCTTTCGCAAACAGATAAGTTGCGTTATAAAGCCGAAGCTGTTTTTATGCGCAATTTGGCTTATTTGTTCATTACTAAGCTGTATGGCGATGCGGTTTATTACACAGAAGCCTACCATAGCGCCGCTTTGCCACGCAGTCCGCAGCTTGAAGTGCTCAACAAATGTATTGCCGATATGTCGGCGGCCAAAAATGATTTGCCAACGGCATATTCAGACGTATCGCTGAGCGGTTTCAGGCCAACTAGGGCCAGTGCAGTAGCCTTGTTGATGCACCTGAACATGTGGGCCGCTGCTTGGGATACTGCCGATAAGAGCAAATACTATAAAAACGTACTCTTGCTAGCCGATGAAATGGCTACCTACACCAATTACAGCCTATTGCCGGTGACTACAGAAAATACCCTTAAAATTTTCAAGGGCCGTAGTTCCGAAAGCTTGTTTTCGGTATTGCAGGAAACTAATTATGGAGAGAACTTTGCGTTAACAGCTAACTATTCGTACTACTTTTCGCATTATCCTTACCAAGGAACGGTATCAAAAACGGCGAGTTTCCTATCGTACGATAAAGATTACATCACCAAGCTGTTTCCAGGAGGGACGCCCGATGCCAGGTTAACTACTTGGTTTGAAAACTATAACGCAGATAACGGAAGTTTTCAGTTCAAAAAATTCATCAATACCTATACTACGGGTACCGGTTCGTCTATTTCGGTGACCAACAACGACAGTGCGGTTATTTTCAGGTTGCCAGACGCCTTGTTGCTGGCCGCAGAAGCCGCTGCCGAATTGGGCAACGAAGATGCCGCTAAAGGCTATGTAAACCAAGTACGTACGGCTGCGGCTGCGCCGTCTATTACTTCTACAGGCGAAGAGCTTAAAGCTGATATTTTTAAAGAAAGATGCAGGGAATTGATAGGTGAAGGCCAATTCTTCTTCGATTTGGTGCGTACCAAAAGAGTGACCAATCCAGATTTCTCTAAAAACCCAATCAGCGTAAGCAGCTTTAATGCGGGTGCCTGGACTTGGCCTTTAACCATTAGCGCCACCGAACGTACGGCAAACCCATATTTGGTTGGAAATAATTTTTGGAATTAAAAGCGATATAGAGATGAAAATGCAAAACAGAAATAAAACACTATTGTTGATGCTTGTATCGGCGTTATTGCTGATGGCCAGCTGTAAGAAATATTATTTTGACACCGGTGTGCACGAGGCCAAATACAACGGCACCATATTGCAATACCTCAAGTCGAAACCTGCCTTGTTCGATACCACCGTTAGGGTAATCAACTTGGCTGGAATGAACGATGTGATAGACAAAGAAAACATAACTTTCTTTGCGCCACCCAGCGGATCGATATTCAAATCGATTAAACGCCTGAACATTTACCTGCGCACCAATGGCAAAGATACCGTTTCAAAACTGGAACAGATCAAGCCTGCCGTATGGAAAAACACGCTTTCGCAATATGTTTTTAAAGGGTCGTATTTATTGAAGGATTACCCGCAACGCGATACGCTTTCTTATATCGCTTATCCGGGTCAAGGTTATGCTTCTTATGGAGGCAGGATCATGAACATTGGCGTTATTTTTAACGATGCGGGCGGTGTAGCCTACGCAGGTTACCGTCAGTTGTATCTGGCCTATATTCCCGATTTGTCTAATCCGCAGGTAGCGTTGGTGAATATTCCGGTGGCTACCTCAGATATCCAGCCTACCAATGGCGTGCTGCATGTACTGAACAGGAACAAGCATAATTTTGGCTTCAACACCGATACGTTCATCGAACAGGTTGTTTCATCCGGAATATTACCCCCAGGTCCATAAATCAATTTTACGTAAACTCATCAGAAAATGTTAAATTCTATCAAATATAAATCTGCCTTAGCCATTTTAAGCGCGCTGATGCTTGTTTTGGCGGTTTATTCTTGTAAAAAAGAAACAGAGCTGGCGCCAGATCCTTATGCAGGGGGCAAGCAGCCATTGGGCATTACCTTTATCTCCAAATCTACGGATCCAGATATCGTTACTGCAGGGGCAACACTTAGTTTAAAAGTAAACGGGTTAATGAAGTTCAAAGACAATTTTAAGCTTTACGTGAACGAAATCGAAGCCGAAGTAGTGAACTATACCGACACCACCGTTTCGTTTAAAGTGCCGCTAACTGCAAGTACGGGCAGTATGTGGATTACCGCACAGGGGCAGAGCTTCTTCGGACCGATTATTAAAGTAGGGGGCAAAGTAGCCGTAGACGATCAGTTTAAAATCGTGAATGGTGCATCCAACAGCAGCGGTGCAAGCACCGTTTTCGATATCGAGCAGCTGCCTACAGGTAGGTTCTGGCTTGGCGGTGCCTTCAATAACTTCGAATTAAAAGGAACCGACAAAGTGCCGAACGGCGGTATTGCCCAAATTGATGCCGGCGGAACTTACATCACCACCGATATCAATTTTGGAAAAGGTGCTGGCGGAGGTTTCAAAACCATTTACTCCATCAACAGGATTACAAGTGGTGCGCAAAACGGCAAGTATATCATTGCCGGAAGCTTTACCAGCTATAACTCTACCAGGCCAAACAGGCAAACCCTCAATAACATTGCAAGGCTAAATGCCAATGGTACATTAGATACCATTAAAACTGCTGACAAAGATGCTGCGGGAAATTCGTTGGTGCCTATTGTAAATCCTAAACCGGCAGAAACCTGGAAAAATGGCGATACCGTTTCGGCCTTCAATGCCGGAGTTGACGGTACGGTTAGAAAAACATTTGTGTTTGGCGAACAGATTTACATCATCGGCAATTTCCAGAACTTTAAGCGGATGTACATTCCAAACTCTAGCTACGACGAGAAAGTTTACGACGTAACCAAAATGAGGCAGTTGGTCAGGGTAAATTCGGACGGTACGATGGATTCGACCTTCCACTACAACAAAACTACGCGCCAAAGTGCGGCAGGAGCCAATGGTGCCATTATGGATGCCATGATGCAGGCCGACGGCAAGCTGATTTTGGTAGGCAGCTTCAGCACATTTAACGGTGTACAGGCTAACCACATCGTACGCCTTAACCTCGATGGCAGCGTAGACAATACCTTCTTGGCAGGCATAGGAGCAGATAATGATGTGTATGCAATCAGGTACAATGCCACCACTGGCAAAATCATGCTGAGCGGTTCGTTTGCCAGTTTCAACAACAAGCCCTTGTCTGGCTTGGCTTTGCTCAATGCCGATGGCAGTAATGTAGCCACATTTACTACGCAGGCCATTACCGGTGGTATAGCTACTTTCGCGGCCCAGCTAAACAATGGCAAAATATTGGTGGCAGGTTCGTTTACCAAATACGGCGATTACCTGCGTCAGGGTTTTATGGTCTTGGAAGCAAACGGGCAGTTGGCCGTAGGCTATAATAATACAGGTGGTTTCCAAGGGCGTGTTTACGATATGATCGAAACACCAACTGCCAGCGGATCGCAGGTAATCTTGGTTGGCGATGTATTGAGGTTCAATACCATCTTGCCGCACAACGTACTTAGATTGATCATTTCAAATTAACCTCTTAATTTATTCGGTTATGAAAAAAATTATAAAATCGGTTTTTAACTTCAAAACATTGGGCATGGGATCCTTGTTGGGTTTCATTTTGCTGAACGCGGCCTGTAACAAAGACTTCGATAACGTGCTGCCGCAAAAGTTTAAGAACGATACAGCTGGAATTGGCAATAATGCTAAAAAAGTGCTTTACATTATTGTGGATGGCATGCGCGGTTCGGTAGTAAGATCCATAGCGCCACCTAACCTCACGCAGGTAACCAGCAAAGCCATTTATTCTTACGATGGTTTGGCAGATTACCAGCTCAACCCGATTACCAACGCCGCGGCATGGACCACCATGACTACTGGTGTAGATTATACCAAGCACAACGTAACCAGCGAAAGTTTTGCTGGCCTTAACGTACAGAATACGCCAACTATTTTCACGCGATTGAAACAAAGCCTGGGCAATGTCAGGACGGTTTCTTTTGCCTCGACGGCCGCATTTAATGATAATCTGGCTGCTGACGCCAGCTTAAAGCAGAACTTTGCCGACGATAAATCGGTTAAAGATGCCGTTGTGGCCGAGCTCACGACTAATAATCCATCGTTGCTGGTAGCCCAATTCCACAGCGTTGAAACTGCAGGTGCGGCAAATGGCTATACCGAAGGTACCCCGGCCTACACCTCGGCCATTGCTACTTTAGATGGCTACATTGGCGAAGTATTGGCGGCATTAAGGGCAAGAAGTACTTATGCCGGCGAGAATTGGCTGGTTGTAATAGCCTCAAATAAAGGCGGTGCAAGCGTTTCTGGCGGCTTGCCGGGCTCTAATATCTTTAACGATCTTTCGAGAAACACTTACTTGGCCTTTTACAACCCTAAATTCAGTCCAACACGCGTAGACCAGCCCAACATCAACAGCTTGCCTTATGCGGGGTTCGCACCAAACTTTTCGGGCAACAATGGTGCCTATACAGCGGCGGTAGCGAGTAACAATACCATTGGCGATTTTGGAACCAGTGGCGAATTTACGGTAATGGTAAAAGTGAGGATGGACCATGCCTCAACGGCTTATCCGCCATTTATTGGAAAAACACCAGATTTTAAAAGCGGTAGCGGTACAACCGGCTGGGTGTTTTTCTCGGCAGGAGATACCTGGACCATGAAGGTGTCGGGTACCGGAACCCAGATTGCCGGAGAAAAAGTAAGAGACGGGGTTTGGCATACCTTGGCTATGCGTATCTATAACAACGGCACACGTAAGGCCAAAATTTATACCGACGATAAGATGAGCGCCGAACTGAACCTGGGTACAGCCAACATGTCGGCCCCAACCGTTCCATTTACCCTTGGTCATATCAACTCAACCGAATCAAACGGAACGATCAATGTGCTGATCAAGGATGTAGCTATCTACAACATTGCCATACCAGAATCTGATCTTATTCCCTACATGAGAAAAACGGTAAAACAGCCAACCGATTTATATTATAACAACTTGATTGGCTACTGGCCATGCGACGATAACCAAGGCAGCGTAATCAGGGAAGCTTCTGGCAAAGGTGTCAACCTCAATTACGTAGGTGCGCCAAACTGGAAGTCGTTTAGCGACATTTCTCCATACATCTCTCCAGAAATCTCGCAGGCCGCTTATCAATCTGTTCCAAACGGCGTGGATATTCCTGTGCTGATTTATAACTGGATGAATATAGCCGTGCCATCGCAATGGAATTTGATGGGCAAGCTTTATGCGCCAACAGTTAATTATCCAACCAAATAATAAAATGCTATACGATGAAATTTAATCATGTAACTAAATTGTCTGTGCTGATTTTATTATTGGCCACAACAGCCTGTAAAAAATACGGCTATAATATTCCCGATGGATATACCGATAACTCGGGTAATGTAGCCAACGGCAAAATAGACACCAATATGGCGGTTATCGACAAATCGATGTACGCCAAGGCACGTGTATTTCCGGGCTTGGTAGACCAGTCTGAACCGCGTGTAAAAGATGCCAAGTTTACGTTGGATCTTAACTTTACCGACCAAACTTCAGATAACCTGCGCATCAGCGTAGCGCCTCAGCCTCAATACAGTACGGGCTACTATGCCGCTCCTGGCGAGTTGGTGAAAATCATAGTTCCGGCTGGCATACAAGGTCTGGGCATTCAAATTGGTGGCCAAACCGATAACTTGGGAGGCAAATACCCTTTGCTTAGAGACCCTGTAATTTTTACGCGTCAGCAGTTATATCCGGGTACCAACTACATCCGTAACCTGTATGGCGGTACCATTTATATCAATGCCAGCTTTGCCTATCCAAACCCGGTTGAGTTTACCATTTCTGGTGCCTGTGTTTCTCCAGACTTTATCCTGGGCCAAAGCACCGATGCCGATTGGGTAGCCAAAGTAAAAGCATCACAGGTTCCTTGGCTCGAGTTCAGGAGCAAGCGCGTAATTTTCCTGATGCCGAGGGATAAGGTGATAGCCACCTTTAGCTCTTCGGAGCCTTTAACCAACCCAACCGCGGTATTGAGCAAATGGAATGATGTATTTGAATTAGATTACAATGGCTGGATGGGCCTTTCAGACAATGCTGCCGACATCAGGGACAGGAGCCCGCAAGGCGCTTGGAGAGGCGTATTGGATATTCAGTTGTCGGCCGGTTACGGCCACTCGGGTTTCCCATTTGTGGGTACCAACGATGCCGAATGGTTCAGTGCTTTCTCGAGCTTGAAGAAAATTTCGACCAGCAACGGCATGTGGGGCAGCTACCACGAATTTGGCCACAACTGTCAGCAAGGCAAGGTTTGGAGCTGGAGCACTTTGGGCGAAACTACCAACAACCTGTTCAGCTTTAAGGTAGCCAACAGGATTGGGGCCGATTATAACATCCTGCACCCGTCCGTATCGAGCGGCTTCCCGCAAGCCATTGCCTACGCCAGTGGAACCGGTACCAAAAACTTTGATTTGGATGCTGCCATGAACGATCCATTTAAACGCATGACACCTTTTGTACAAATATTCGAGAAATATGGCTATGGTGCCATGACCTACCTGTATTCGCAGGCCAGACATGCCGAGCGTTTGAATACCAGCGATATCACCATGCATAATTTCGTGTACGAAAAGCTGTCTGATTATACCCAAACCGATTTGGCCTCGTTCTTCGATGCTTGGGGTATTTTGATCAGCGATCCGGTAAGAGATAAGGTTGCCGCCAAATATCCGGTATTGGCTACGCAGATCTGGACTTACAATCCGCTGAACAGAACAGGTGGTACTGGCGCAATTGCACCAATAACTTACCCTTTCGTGTCGAGTATTTCAAACAACCAATCGTCAGAAGGTTCTCCAGCCAACCTGTTAGATGGCAATACCGCAACTTACTGGCACTCGCAATACAGCCCTGCATTAACCAATGCAACAGCTTTCCCAATCAACATCGTGTTAAAAGTGGGCAGATTGCCTATCCAGGTACAAGGAGTAACGCTAACACAACGCCAAAACAGCAACTCTTATGCAAAAGACATGGAAGTGTTTATCAGTACAGACGGTACCAACTATACCACCATGGGCACATTTACCTTGCCTAACAACAATGCCAAATTCAACTATAATTTCCCAACAGGCGTACAAACCGCTAGGTATGTAAAACTGGTTATCAAAAATCAGTACACTACTGCCAATACCTATACGTCATTGTCTGAATTCAATATCATTAAACCTTAACCGAAATGATGAAAAAATATTTCAACTATACACTCTTAGCCGGTATTTCGCTTTCGGTATTGGCTATTGCGGGTTGCAAAAAATATGATAATCCACCACCTGTGTTCGAAGAGCTGAAGCCCATTAGCGACGTGCAACGAAAAGTGCTTGTGATCAGTATTGATGGGGTTACAGGTAGCGAAATCAAAACTATTGCGCCTACCAACATGGCCACCTTGCTGCAAACTTCCAAATATTCGTACGAAGTACAAAAAAGCGGTGTGGGTACCGATGCCTCTTCGTGGGCCAGCATGGCTACCGGGGTAAGCTACGCCAAGCATCAAATTGGTACCGAAAGTTTTGAAAGGTTGGCCGATCCAACCGGCGACGACCACGCGGCGGTAACTTCGTACAGAAACGTTTTAGATTACATTACGCAGTTTAAAGCCACCAAAACCGCAGTGGTAACGCCTTGGTCAAATCTTCGCTATTACCTCAGGAATGCCGATTTTGCTCCTGTAGTGAGCACAGATCTAGCCGTAAAGGACAGCACAGTTAACATCTTGAGCAAACAAGATAACGTAGGTGCCATCTTCGTCAACTTTAGGGATGTGGAAGCAGCCGGAGCCAATGGCGGATTTTTGGCCAGCAATGCCAATTATAAAAATGCCATTGTAAAAGCCGACGAATATGTGGGCAATATCGTAGCCGCATTAAAGGCAAGAAAGAATTACGCCAAGGAAGATTGGCTCATTATGGTGACCACCAATCACGGTGGCAGCAGCACCAATCCGCAGGCTGGCTTTATCATTGCTTCGAATCCAAGGCTTAAACAGGAGGAAATCAAAAAGAGAGGCTTCAATACGGTTTTGTTTAATAGCACCACCATTGGCGCGAGTGTGAATAACGACAATGGACTATACGACCCAGGTGCTACTAAAGACTTCACCGTGCAAATGCAGGCTAAATTTAACATTGATACCTATTATGTAGGTTTTTTGTCGAAGAGCACATTGATCAATACAAGTAGTTCTCAGCCACAAACCGGATGGCTATGGTTTCAAAGCGATTCTAAAAAATGGAAAACGTCTTTTGGAGGGGCTGCGAATGGAGGTGGAACAAGCAGACCAGAATGCGCTGGTGGTGTCGTTTTTGATGGCAATTGGCATACGCTTACCATGACGGTAAAATATGTAAACAGCACCACAAGAACTGTGAGCACCTATACCGACGGCAATCCGGATGCTACCTTAAACATTAGTTCTCTTAAAAGCTTAAGCACCACAGAGAAGTTAACATTGGGTTATAAGCAATTTTCTGGTGGAACAGGCTTGAATTTCCAAGGTGCTGAATTATTATATTTCAACACCGCATTAGACGCGGCAACCATTAAAGCAAATATTGCTTTAAAGGATATAACCCAACATCCGAATTATGCCAACCTGATTGGTTATTGGCAAAACAATGAAGGTACCGATGCCTATATTGCCAACAAGGCACCGGGTGGTTATGACATGTTGCTGTATGGCGCCTATACCTGGAAAGCTATGGGTACAGATGTACCATCTTCGGTAATTGCCGATCCAAATGCTACCGGCAAGTCGATCGCTCTGACACCGACCACTGTGGGTGCCAATATGTTGTATTGGATGAAGATCAAGATCCTGCCAGATTATGGTCTGGATGGCAATCCGTTCTTGAACCAATTTGAATTAGAATTTTTAAAGTAGTTTAAAAATAAATTTAGGTAAAAAAGTAAGCCCCGACCATTTGGACGGGGCTTTTTTATGGGTGTATAAGTTGCGGTTTATAACTGAGGCAATATTTTTTCCATTACTTCCATACCTTCGTCTATGTGTTTTTGCTCAATGCATAAGGCCGGACGGAAGCGAATGGTTTGGTTGCCACAACCTAAAAACATCACGTTGTTGTCCATCCCTTTCTGGATAAAGCTGTTGCGCATTTCCTTGCTCGGAAAATCGAAGGCGCAAAGTAGGCCACGGCCACGTACGTTGCTCATCTGAGCGTGTTTCGCAGCCAAGGCTTCTAATCTGTCTTTGAGGTAGGCACCAACCTCGCTTGCGTTTTTGCACAGCTGATCGTCGTGAACAATGTTCAGGATCTGTGTAGAACGAACCATGTCGACCAAATTGCCACCCCAGGTAGAATTGATGCGCGAAGGGACTTTAAATACGTTGGTTTCGATTTCTTCTACCTTTTTGCCCACCAAAATGCCGCATACCTGCATTTTTTTGCCAAAAGCTACAATGTCTGGTCTTGCCTTTTCGCTAAAATGCTCATGGCACCAGAATTTTCCGGTTAAGCCAACGCCGGTTTGCACTTCATCATAAATCAGAAAAGCTTCGTTTTCATCGGCCAATTGGCGCAGTTGTGCTAAAAATTCTTCACGCAGGTGGTTGTCGCCACCCTCCGATTGGATTGGTTCGATGATAATGGCACAAATATCGTCTTTATGATCGGCAAAGGCCTGCTTAACCTGGGCAATTGATATTTCTTCGGTTGAGATAGCCGTTTGAAGATTTTCGCCGGTTAGGGGGAACTTTACCTGCGGTACTGGTATCCTTGGCCAATCGAACTTGGCAAACCATTTGGTTTTGTCGGGCAGGGTATTGGTAAGGCTCAAGGTATAGCCCGAGCGCCCATGAAATGCTTTTTCGAAATGCAGCACCTTAAATCCCTTTTCGGTGGTATAGCCTTTGGCAAAATTCTTCTGCACCTTCCAGTCCATGGCTACTTTAATGGCATTTTCAACAGCCAAGGCGCCACCTGCAATAAAAAAGGCATGTGGCAGGTATGCAGGGATGCCAACTTTGGCAAAGGTGGCTACAAATTCGGCATATTGCTGGGTGTAAACATCAGAGTTAGAGGGGTTGGCCAAGGCCGCCAATAAAAGGTTATGTTTAAAGGCTTCGTCGTTAATCATTTTGGGATGATTATAGCCCAAGGGAACCGATGCAAAGCAGGTAAAGAAATCGAGCAGCTGGCGCTTGTATTTAGAATCGTAAATATAAGCACCGTTGCTTTTCTCCATGTCATAGGTCAGGTCGAAACCATCGGCTAGGATATGTTGCTGCAAAGTTTGGGTTACTTGATCTGGCGCTACACTAAGTTGATACATAAAATTTATATTTTGGTGTTGTCCAAAAGTAACGAAATGTGCCAAATTATCAAATCTGGGCACTTTTTTGAGAAAAAGAGCAAAAACTAGGTTTAAACTGTTTAAAGTATGATTCTAGACAAAAAGCAAAACCGGACTAAACAGATGTGGAAAACTTTTTGGTCGGATTTGCGCCGATGAACCGTTGAGCAAAGCGGAGATTGGGGTTTTAACCATGAAAGAATGAAGGGGTGTGAAGTTGAGTATTGACCATGGACTATCAACCAAAAGCTGTCAACTTAAGGCTAAGAAATGGCTTTGTAAAAGGCATCTTTGTAAACATCGCCCAAGGCAATAACCTGATCGGCAATGTAAATGCGGTTGCGCTCAATGCTGCTGATTTTGTTCAGTGCCACAATAAACGACTTATGCACCCTCAAAAACTGAGAGCTGGGCAATTGTTCCTCCGTTTTTTTCATGGTTTGTAAGCTTGTAATCTTTTCGGTGGGGGTACAAATAACGATGTAGTTTTGCATCCCTTCAACATAAACAATATCGGCTGTGTTTACCCGCACCAGTTTATATTCGGTTTTCACAAAAATATGGTCTGTTTCTTTGTCGCTAGTTGGGCTTAGTGCTTGAGTTTGGTTGCCGGCTGCGAGTGCCTGCAGTACAAATTGGGCTTTTTCGGCTGCTTTATAAAAACGTTCGAAAGAAACGGGTTTCAGCAAATAATCTATCGCGTTGTTTTCAAATCCTTCTAAGGCATATTCGCTATAAGCTGTAGTAAAGATGACCTGGCATTTGGTGCCAATGATCTTTGTCAACTGGAGGCCGCTCAGCTCGGGCATTTGAATGTCGAGGAAAATCAGGTCTATGCCACCCTTCATTACCTGGTTGAGCGCGTCGAGCGGATCGGTGGTGCTATGCGCCAGTTCCAAAAAGGGCACTTTGGCCAAATGATGCTTTAATACATCAATGGCAAGGGGTTTATCATCAACAATAAGGCAGCGGATCATAGTGCTATGTTAAGGTCTACCGTAAAGGTACTATTTTGTTGGTCAATGCGCAGTTGGTGCTTTTGCGGGTAAATGAGTGCCAGGCGCCTTTTGACGTTGGCTAAGCCAATGCCCCCGGTTTTGTCTTTGCCCGAGGTACTGATCTTGTTTTTGACCAGCATGCCGAATTGTTTGCCGGCAATGCTCAATTCGATTTGGATGGGCTCATCCGCATCCTTAAAAACACCATGCTTAAACGCATTTTCGATAAAGTTGATTAATATGAGTGGTGCAATTTTTTGGTCTTTCACCTCGCCCTCAACCTTAAACCCAATAAAGGCTTTTCCTTTTTGCCCGATGCGCTGCAGCTCAATTACGTTTTCCAAATAGGCGATTTCGCGCGCCAAGGGTACATAGGCATCGTCGCTTTCGCGCAACATGTAGCGCAAAAGTTCTGACAGTTTGAGCAGGGCTTCGGGCGCTTCTTCGCTTTGTTGCTGGGCCAGCGCATAAATATCGTTAATGGTATTGAACAGGTAATGCGGATTGACCTGCGATTTGAGAAAAGCCAATTCGGTTTTGAACTGTTCTTTTTCGGCAATCTCCTTCTCCACGCGCATAGTACGCCAGTCCATCAAATAGCTGAGCAAAAGCGCCAAAAAGATGTTGAGGAAGTTTGAACTCAGCACAACCATGGTCGCAAAAGAAAAAGTAAGGTCGAGTTCGTAGCTTTTCCAACCGATTAAAGGGTAAAAATGTTGTTCAAGGTAATAGTACAGCGGTGCAAAAACCAATATGGCGCCTACAAGGGAAACAATATATTTAAAAATGTTGCCTTTTTTAAGGAACAGCGGAATAAGCAGCAGGTAATTCACATAGAAAAAAGCCGCCGCACAGGCCGTTTGGATCAGCTTAACCGGCAAAACAATTCGTAGAAACAAGCCCCATTCGATTTGTGTGCCCAACACGCCGGTACCTAAGGCTACCAATAACACCTGTACAAACACCAATAGCCAATAGCCGATATGCAAATAAATAAAGGTTTGTTTCTTCATGTGCTAAAAATAGGCTAAAAACGATGGTTTTATCAAATGGTTTACATCAAAGGCCATATTTTATTGACAAAAGGCCCATTCATCCACACTTTAGGGCTAAGTTTAAAAAAAGCTTCTCATCAACAAGTTTTGGCCTCTTGTCAATCGTTTTTGTGGCGAGGTTTCAAACCTTTCAACTTTGGGACACCAACAACAACATAAACAGATGAAAAAGCAACTCCTCATTTTCTTTACGGTTTTAAGCGGCTTAAGCCTCATGGCGAAAGCACAAACAAGCTTACAACAAGCAAAAAACATTCAGAAATTTATTCAGGTATGGGGATTGATCAAGTATAAATCGCCCCAAGGCATTGCCGGTAGCTTCGATGCCGACAAGGTTTTCCTGGCAAATGTGGCTGCGATAAGCCAAGCAGACGAAGCATCTTGCAACGAAAAGCTGCTCAGCTTGTTAAACGAGAATACAGCAGGGGTGGAAAAGCCTGGCGTGGCAACCGACAAAGCCTTGTACCTGAACCAAAATCTGGATTATGGCTGGATCAAGGCCTTTCCCAAAAAACTACAAACGGCACTTCAGCTGCTTATCGATTATCGCAATACAAGCGGCAAGCACTATTATATTGCTACCGATGGCAAAAACGTAGGGTTGGTGCCCAACGAAGTAGCTTATGCCGACTATGATTTTAAAAATGAAGCCATGAATTTGCTGGCATTGGCCAAAGCCTGGGCCGTTATCGAGTATTTGTTTCCTTACAAATATGTAATCGGCAAAAATTGGCAAACGGTATTAACCGAATCGATCCCGGTGTTTAAGGCTGTTGATTCGAGAATGACTTATGAAAAAGCCGTGCTGACGCTCGAAAATGCCATTAACGATACCCACGCAGCCGGTATTTTAAGCCAGTTGAAAACCCTGCCTCAACTCTTTAAGCTGGTTTATTATCCACCATTTGATTACGAGGTAAGCCAATGGAAAATCGTGGTGAAGAATATGTTAAACGATTCGCTGGCCCAAGCTTCTGACCTTAAAAAAGGCGACCAGATTTTGGCCATCAATGGTACCGACATCGAGCAATGGCTCAAAATACGCAGTGCCTTGTTGCCAGCCTCAAACGAAGCCGTCAAACAGCGCCACCTATCAACCGATTATAGGGGAAGGGCTTTTGCTTTTGCCGATCTGCCTGCCAAAACATTGACGGTAAAAGTACGTAGAGGCAACAGGTTAATGAATTTGCAATTAGAAATGTTGGAGCGGGGTAATGCAAAACAGGTAGCGCTGATCAATGCTTATTTCAGATCGAAATATAACGCCGAACAGGCTTGGAAAGGATATGAAGAATTAGATGGGCAAATAGCTTTGGTAAGGGCAGGACGTTTTCATGATGAGAGTTTGCCACAGGATGAGGAGGCCGAAATAGCCTTTTCAAAACAGTTGCAAAGCAAAAAAGCCATCATTTTCGATATGCGCGAATACCCCCAAGCTCCCGGACTGTTTTATTATTACCTGCCAAGGGCTTTGGGTAAAGCAGCATTTAATTTTGGTCGCTACTACCGCGCGGCTTTGCAAAATCCGGGTGCGTTTGTAAGCCAAGAAGCCATAGAAACCTTCATGAGCAAAGACATAAAGCCTATAGGGGATTTATATACCGGCAAAATCGTAATCTTAACAAATGCAAATACACAAAGCATGGGCGAGTGGTTTAGCATGATGCTGAGGCAGTTTAACCAAAATACGGTGGTGATTGGCAGCCAAACTGCCGGCGCCGATGGAGACGAAAAGCAATTGAATTTGCCAGGTGGCTATCAGTTTGTTTTTACAGGCAATGGCATTTTTTATCCCAACGGAAAAGAAACGCAGCGAATAGGCATTGTTCCCGACCGCAGGTTTAAGCCAACGATGGCCGAAATCGCTTCCGGCAAGGATGTACAATTGCAAGAGGCGCTTAACTACCTCAACAAAATTAAATAAACCCCAATGCTAACCTTAAGCTAGCCCAGCATTTGGGTTAGCTTTTCCTGCATGCCCCAAATGCCCAATAAGCCACCGGTGTGGATAGCCAATATTTTATCGTCTTTTTTGAAGAAGTCCTTACCAGCTAAATCGTTAATGGCAAAGAACAGCTTGGCGGTATAAACCGGATCTACCAATAAGCCCGTTTGGCTGACAAAAGCTGTCATAAACTTTAAAAGCTGCGGCGTGGTTTTGGCATAGCCCCCGAAAGAATAGTCGGTATGTAAAGTAAGCCTACTCAAATTGGGTTCGTATTTAGCGATTTCGTCGGCTATAAAACCACCGTTTTTAAGTACAGGCACTACATGTAGCTGGGTATGTAGCTGTTGGGCATTAATTCCTTGCAACAGGCCGGCCGCGGTAGTGCCTGTACCAGCTGCACAAAAGATATGGTTGTAGGTTAGGGGCAGTTCGGTGATGATGGCTGCGCAACCCCGTACCGCTTCGGCACTGGCTCCGCCTTCGTCAATAAAATAGGCCGTTTGGTTAGTGGCAAAATGTTTGTCAAACAGGTTCCGCTTATCCTTATAGCTTTCTCTATCTACAAAAATGAGTTGCATGCCAAATAACTTGCAGAGCAGGAGCATTTCGTTCTGTACGGTTTCGCCCCGTACAAAGGCCGTAGACTGAAAGCCATGTCTGGAGGCCGCGGCCGCTGTTGCCACCAGGTGGTTGGAATAAGCCCCGCCAAAAGTTACCAGGTGTTTTTGGCCTCGCTGTTGGGCATCGGCAAGGATATGTTGCAGCTTGCGCCACTTGTTGCCAGAAATATAAGGGTCGATCAGGTCGTCGCGCTTAACCCAAATTGGATGGAGGTGCTCAAAATTAAGGGCCTGAACCGGACTGTAAATCTGCATAACAAAAAAAGCTCCTCCAAAGAGAAGCTTTTTTATCGAGGTTTTAAAATTTTAGGCTATTTGCCAAAACCAAAGCCTATACCTACGTTGGCATAGTCGTACTTGGCTGTGGTGTAAGAGCCGTAAACCCTGAAAAAGGCCATATTAAGCTGAAAGCCTACAGAAGCCCTAAATCCGTCTAAGTTGTTTTTAATGGAAATAGGATCAGTGTAAGTGGTGGTTTGATTGGGATTGAGTGCGGTTGGGGTAGAAAATTCGTAATCGCCTAAAGCTTTTAGGCTAGACGAAGAACTGTTGTAGCCAACGCTGGCGAAAGGGGTAAAAAACAGGAGTTTTTTAGAGATAATGGCTTCGCTATTAAATCCGTTAACTTTGATGTTGAGCTCTTGGTTCGAGTGTTGGGCATTGGTGTTTACCTGCAAAGGCAAGCTGTAGTTTAGGCGGGTAAAGCCTAAGGCAACAGCTATATCAAAAGGCATGAGCTTTTGGCTTTTGCCCATGAGGAGAGGCAATAGTTCTACTTTGGCACCTGCACCAAATAGGTCGATCTTTCCGGCATCGCTGCCCAATTTGATTTTGGGAACATAGCGCAAAGATACATCGATGTTTTTAGGCAAACCCATGGTCAGCTGTATTTGTGGCGAAGGCACAAAATGGATCCCAGTGCCTTGCGGCAGTTTAAAGGTTTCAGTAGTTGGTGTTCCGTTGGCATATAAACGCATGTTGGCACCTTGGCTGTCATTGCCAAAAGCGGTAGGGCCGATACTCGGACCTCCTGGCGTAGCCGGCCTGATGTTCTGCAGGCCCAATGTATTCACATCGTAGGTACGGTCTGCCGTAGGCACAAAAGCTGCGGTAGCGGTAATGCGCAAATCGAAACGCAAAAATCCATTGCTCTTGGCGGTCGTGTTCCAGCCCGAATTTAGGCCAACGCCCAAGCCTTTAAACAAGGGATTCATATAGGCGTTGATGAGTTTGGTTGCATCCTCCGGACCTGATTTAAATAAGCCTTCTACATCTTGTTGGGCCAGGAGCCTGACCGGAAATAAAAATGCGCTTAGGATAAATAAAATCTTAAGCGCAGCTAATTTTGTTTTCATTTTTTCTATATCTGTTTGGTTTTAAGGCCGAAAGTATATCTTTCTAATCAGATAAGGAAAAAAGTTTAAAATAATCTTAACATTTTGAGTAAAGTTTTTCATGCGCCCGCCTATTAGTTCAGTTTTACAACGGTATATCAACAAATAGCGAGCCAATTTGTTTTTTTCGGGATTATCAAATTGTTAATCCTATTTTTGCACCATGGAGAACCATCAAATTGAGCAGGAAGAAGAGCAGGACCTATTTGAGCATTTTAATATTGTTGTTGATAAAGGACAGTCGTTGCTGCGCATTGACAAGTTTTTAATGCACCGTATAGAGAATGCTTCCCGCAACCGTATTCAGAATGCCATTGATGCGGGCAATGTACTGGTGAACAAGAAAACTGTCAAGTCGAGCTATAAAGTAAAGCCTTTCGATGAGATTTCCATCGTATTTGCCCATCCGCCCCGTGATACCGAGGTTTATCCAGAAAATATTCCGATCGATATCGTTTATGAAGACGACGACCTGCTGGTGGTGAACAAACCTGCCGGCATGGTGGTACACCCCGGCTTTAACAATTACACCGGTACTTTGGTTAATGCCTTGGCCTATCATTTTGAACAATTGCCTACCTTGCCCGGCAATGACGGCAGGCCCGGGCTGGTGCACCGCATCGATAAAGACACCTCTGGCCTTTTGCTCATCAGCAAGAACGAAATGACCATGACCAAACTGGCCAAACAGTTTTTCGACCATAGCATTACCCGTAAATATGTGGCGCTGGCCTGGGGCGATATTGAAACAGACGGAAGGATAACAGGCTACATTGGCCGGAGCCTGAAGAACAGGATTGTAATGGACATGTACGATGATGAAGAGAAGGGAAAATGGTCGGTTACCAATTATAAGGTGCTCGAGCGTTTGGGCTATGTCACGCTGATCAGCTGCCAGTTGGAAACGGGTCGTACACACCAAATTCGTGCACATATGCAACATATTGGCCATCCGCTGTTTAGCGATGCCAATTATGGCGGCGACAAGATTTTAAAGGGAACCACGTTTAACAAATACAAACAGTTTGTGGCCAATTGCTTTGAAATCATGCCACGCCAGGCTCTGCATGCACAAACGCTGGGTTTCATTCATCCCAGTACCCAAAAGTACATGGAATTTGAAGCACCTTTGCCGACCGATTTTGAGGCTGTTTTAACCAAATGGCGTAATTACGCCCAACAAGCTTAACCCATGATGTCGCCATACATTTTGCATAACGACGAATTTTTTGCGGCCGATGAAGCGATCATCAAGGCGAGCAACCGTGCATTTAAATTCGGCGATGGCCTGTTCGAGTCGATGCGCATGTGCAATGGCAAGCTGCAATTTGCGGCATTGCACGCCGATAGGCTACGAGCCGGCATGAAGGCCCTAAAAATGGAAGGCTATGCCTTGCTCGATGATTATTTCCTGAAACAGAAGACAGCCGAACTGCTCAAAAAGAACAGGCTTCATGGCAATGTCCGTTTCAGGTTGGCGGTTTACCGCGATGGCGAAGGCCTGTACACCCCGCAAAGCAATAAGGTAGGCTATGTACTGGAAGCCATGCCTTTGGAAGGACCTTTTTATGAGCTGAACAAGAAGGGACTGATTATCGATGTATACGACGAAATTGCCAAACCCATTAACAAGCTGGCCAATTATAAAACCAGCAATGCCTTGCTTTATGTAATGGCGGCGCTTTTTCAGCAACAGCATCGTTTAGACGAAACCTTGCTTTTGAACCAAAATGGGTTTTTATGCGAGAGCATGAGCTCGAACGTATTTGTGGTTTACCAGAAACAGATCTATACCCCAGCACTTTCAGAAGGCTGCGTGGCAGGCGTGATGCGCAATGTAGTGCTACAGTTGGCCAAAACCCATCAATTGCCGTTAATAGAGGCCCAAATTAGCCCTGAAATCTTAAAGGAAGCCGAAGAAGTATTCGTAACCAATGCCAGCAGCGGCATACGCTGGGTAATGGGCTATGGCAAAAAACGCTATTTTAACGAAGTAGCCAAAGTGCTGAACGAAAAGCTTAATCTTTTAGTTGTTCATTAGTTCATTGGTTCATTAGTTCATTGGGGTATTGGTTCATTCGGACATTGGTTTTATAGGAATGCAGGATTGTTTCATGAAAGAAAAACCTGGATTCTCATTGCCTGTAGCTTTCAACTTTCAACTTTTAACTTTCAACTTTCCGCCTTCTGCCTTCTGGCCTGTTGTCTTTCCCTGTTTCCATCGTATATTTTACCTGATTAAATTACAGTTAGCCAAGCATTCTTCGTAAAATTTTAGTATTATTGGTTACACACAAAATGAACCGATATGAAAAAATTACTCATCATCGTGATGGCTTGCTATGGCCTGAACGCTCGTTCGCAAGTGAACGAAAGCAAAAACTACCTGTACCTCTATTCCGATTCTACAATTCATGCACAAAAAGTCCGCTTGCGGCCTAATTTTTTAGGCTCTTGGGTATTAAGTGCCGATTCGAGAAGCGTGCCGCTGGGGCAGGTCAAATTCTTCAACAACGAAAGGGGTTTCTTTGCCAATACCCGACAGCTCAACTTTTTTGGCGAAGCATCGTTTGCCGAGAGGATCATCGAAGGAAAAATCAACCTGTATCAGCAGATTGTTTACCAAGATATACCCTACGATGGGGTTGATTATCGATTTAGTGGCTATAGACGCGAGCCGGTAAGCAGGCGTATGTTCTACAACAAAGGCTTTGCTGATTTGAAAAGGGTTAATTACGCCAACCTCAGCACCGATATGGCCGACAATCCGCAGAGTTTGGATCTGCTCAAAAGCTACAGGAAAAGCATGACTACAGGCACGGTGATGTACGTGGCCGCCGGCGCGGCCATTCTTGCGGGCGTGGTTACTTTGGTTTCTGGCGATCCCTTTAAGCAAAACGGCAGCACCTACAGGGGCATGCCAACCTATAAAGACCGCAACTATACCCCAAGCTTTGTCTTGCTGGGGCTTGGTACGGGTTTAAGCGTGGGAGGCTTTCTGATCCAACGGTCGGGTGCTAGAAACATGGAAAGAGCTATCGACAATTATAACCGGTAGTTTTTGGATCACAGGCAGTGTCGTTTCGGCCTGCCTGTTTTAAATTTACAGGCGCATGCCTCGTAAAAATTCTTCGATCAGCATGCGCTTTTTACCCTCGTATTGTATATCGGTTACCTTTAAAAAACCGTCTTTGGCGGCAAATTTCAAGAAGGTTTTGCCATCTGTTAAAAAAGCGCCAGCAGAAATTCCGGGCTCTTTTTCTTCCAAAACGGCACCGAATATTTTCAAAGCCTTATCATTAAAAGTGGTAAAGGCGGTAGGGTAAGGGCTTAAGCCTCTAATGTGGTTGTAAACCGTTTGGCTAGGTTGGTTCCAATCGATCTTGCAAAACTCCTTGAAAATTTTTGGTGCCATTTTAAGTTCGTCGCTTGCTGGCTGCGGTACCTCGTTATAATCGTTGGCTTCGATGGCTTTTACGGTCCTCACCAATAAATGGGCACCCAAATCCATCAGCTTGTCGTGCAATGAACCTGCGCTTTCGTCGTCGGTAATGGCCACAGAATCAGAAAAGATGATGTCGCCGGTGTCAATTTCATGTTTTAAGAAAAAGGTAGTTACGCCACTTTCCTTTTCGCCATTAATAATAACATGGTTAATTGGGGCTGCGCCACGGTATTGGGGCAACAGAGAGGCGTGCAGGTTAATAGTACCCTTGGGTGGCATGTTCCAAACCACTTCGGGCAACATCCTGAAGGCAACCACCACTTGCAGATCGGCTTTAAAGGCCTTCAGGTCTTCGATAAATGCAGGGTCTTTGAGTTTCAGGGGTTGCAAAACAGGAATACCTTTTGCTACCGCATATTTTTTTACAGCACTTTCACTTAGTTTTTGTCCGCGCCCGGCAGGTTTGTCTGCGGCGGTTACTACGGCAACAACATCGAACTCGGCCTGCAACAGGGCATCTAAAGAAGCAACGGCAAAATCGGGCGTACCCATAAAAACTATTTTCATCAGAATGTTGTTTATTCTCAGCAACCGAAAATCGGGGCTGTTCCATACAAAAATAACTAAAATTCGTTCAAATTTATCTTGTTTCCATGGTTTCAACCGAAGAAGTACTCAGTTCAAGCAGTTTGGTTTATGTTAACCCGGCTATGCCTGGGTTTTGCAGGAAGGGAAAGCCAGGTCATTTTTACTATGAAGATACCCAAGGCAAACGGCTACAAAACGAGGCCGATTTGGCAAGAATCCAAAAACTGGTATTGCCACCAGCGTGGACCAACGTTTGGATTTCGCCCAAAAAGAATGGCTATTTACAGGCTGTGGGTTTGGATGCGGCCGGACGCAAGCAATACCGCTATCATCCCGACTGGACCAGCAGAAAATCAGATCATAAGTACTTCAGGCTGCTTGAATTTGGCAAGTCTTTGCCCAAGGCCCGTAAGCAGGTGTCCAAAGACTTGAGCAGAAAAGACTTCGACCAAAGAAAGGTATTGGCCATCTGTATTCGTGTCATCGAAAAAACACTGATCAGGATCGGTAACGAAAGCTACAAAAAGAACTATGGCAGCTACGGCTTGAGTACGCTGCGCGATAAACATTTTAAGCAGCAAGGCAATCAATCGTTTTTGACTTTTGTAGGCAAGAAAGGGGTAAGTCAGGAGGTGGCATTAAGCGATAAAAACCTGGCCAAACTGGTTAAAAAATGCAAGGATATTCCCGGGCAGGAGCTATTCCAGTTTTATACCCAGGGCAAAACACATCAAGCCGTAGATTCGGGAATGATCAACAATTACATCCGCGAAATTACCGGTAGCGATTTTACGGCAAAGGATTTCAGGACCTGGGGCGGTACCTTGGAGGCCTTGAGGCAATTGGCCCATTTAACGAAGCGTTACCCGGAAATGTCGAAACAAAAGATCATCGTAGAGATGCTCGACTGTGTATCGGGCAAGCTGGGCAACACCCGTGCCGTGTGTAAAAGTGCTTATGTTTATCCGCAATTGCTGGTGGCTTTCGAGGAAGATCGGCTGCAACCTTACCTGAAGCAAATTAGTCAGCCTGATGCCCAAGAGGCCAAAGCCATACAAAACGACGAAAAGGTACTCCTGCGCTTTTTGAAAAAGGCAAGTATTGTTTAAAAATCTGGTTATTTGCGACTTAAGTCTGTAAAAGCCTTTTCGAAAGTCGGCAAATCAAGGCCCAATAGCTTGCCTTGCCTAACCACATAACCTGTTAACGATTCGAGTTCGGTTTGTTTGTTGGCCATAAAATCGCGGTGCATGGAAGAGGTGGCCTGATCAGGCAGGGCTTCGTAGTGCGCCATCGACTTGTCCATAATGTCTGGATCAACAGCAATGCCCTTGGCCTTGGCTAAGGTTGTTACTTCGGTAATCAGCTTGGCCAAAGTTTCGCGATTTGCTTGCAATAATTCCCCCACGGGCTGGTCAAAATAGGAAGTAGCCGTAGCCAGCGATGAAAGAAAGATGAATTTCTGCCAGATGATTTTCGAAATTGTTGAGGTGAGCGTGGCTTCAATACCAGCCGCTTTCAGGAAATGTTGAAGCTGGTTAAGCCGTTCGTCGGTAACCTGGTCTATACCGAAAAAGAGTTTTTGCTGATGGCCAATGTTCTCTACCACACCGGGTTCTTTTATGGCCGAAACGATATACACGCAACCCGAAGGCACGGTGGTTTGGGGCAATAAGCTCCTGATTTTTTCGGCGCCTTCAATGCCGTTGAGCAGAGGCAATATTGTGGTTTGTGGGCCAATGCAGGGTTTTAGCTGGGCAATGATCGTGTCTAGATCGTAGTTTTTTGTACAAATGATGATGTAGTCGGCCAGGCCGATTTCGTTGGCATTGTCGGTAGCCAGGTAAGGCCGGGCAATAAAAGATACTTCGCCTTTGATTACCGTTAAGCCGCGTTCCCTAATTTGTTCGAGATGCTCGCCACGGGCAATAAAAGATACCTGAACAGCGCTGTTGGCGTATTTTTTGGCCAGTAGACCTCCAAAATAACCACCAACCCCACCAATGCCTGCAACAACTATTTTGGTTTGATCGGTCACTTTAACAAGGGTTTAGTACGGTTGATAACTTGCTTTTTGAGCGCTTTTTTAACGGGATAAACAGGTGCTGAAAGTTGCTTGCCTGTTTTATGGATAGAGCAAGTATTTTTTGCGCATTTGCTTGTACTTGCTTAGTCCTGGTTCCCAGCTTGCACGGATTTCCTTTTCAGATTTTCCGGCAATAATTTGCTGCCTGAAGGTATCTACGCCAACCAAGCGCTCAATAGTGCCCATTTCCTTGCTCAGCTTGCTGTTAAAGAAATCTTCTTTTTTGGGCGAGGCTTTGTAGAGTTCGATCAACCAGCTAATGTTTAACATTTTTGTCTTCCTAAAGTTTGAAGTATCGTAATTTCTCAGGTCAAGTCCGTAGCAAACCTGGTCTTGAAACAAGGGCGTTTCGGCCATGCCTTTGATACTGGTTGGTGTATAGGAGAATGCATAAATGCCCTTGTAATAAGGTGCGCCAACTACGGTAAAAGGAAATTGTGTGCCGCGGCCGTGGTTAAGGTAGGTGCCCTCGAACAAACAAGTGCTGGGGTATAATAAAATGGCTTGCGCCGTATTGAGGTTGGGCGAAGGTTTTACCGGCAACTCATAAGGCATATCGTGATTGTAATTGGCATTTTTAACGATTTGCAGCTTGCATTTGAGCTTATCTTTGAGCCAGCCTTCGCCATTCAGCATCTGTGCATATTCTGCAACCGTCAGGCCGTGTACAATAGGAATGGGTTGTAGGCCGATTCCGGATTTGAAACGCGGATCTAAAATCGGGCCGTCTACATAAAAGCCGTTCGGGTTGGGGCGATCCAAAATCATCAGTTCTCTGTTGTTTTGGGCGCAGGCTTCCATTACATGCTGCAAGGTGTTGATATAGGTATAAAAACGTACGCCAACGTCCTGAATGTCAAAAACCATAATGTCTATATCTGCCAGTTCTTCTTTGGTAGGCGTGCTGTGCTTGCCATACAGCGAAACCACTTTGATACCCGTTCTGGTATCAACGCCATCGTCAACATGAACGCCTGCACTGGCATTGCCCCTAAAACCGTGCTCCGGGCCGAAGATTTTTACAATGTTAACGCCACGTTTCAATAAGCTGTCTACCGAGGTCTGCTTGCCAATTATAGAAGTAGGATTAACCACCATACCTACACGTTTGCCTTTTAAGAGAGGCACATATTTTTCGGTTTGGTCGGCTCCGGTTTTCAGTCCCGGTTTTTCGATAGCTTTTTTTGCCTGGCGTTCCTGTGCACAGGCACCTAAGGTTAAAAGGGCAAATACGAAAGTAAAAACAGCGGCAAATTTCTTCATCACATCAGGTTTTTTAAAGATTTATGTGCGAGTTCAAAATTGAATCAGCACTTTTGCTAAGTTACAACTTATTACAAAACTTGAATATAGAATATTTCATTGCGAGGCGGATGGCCATCAAATCTGAGCGGACTTTTTCGAAGCTCATTGTGCGCATAGCGATTGCTGGCGTTATGCTTAGCCTCGCCGTCATGATTCTTTCGGTAGCCATTATCAAAGGGTTCAAAACCGAAATCCAGGATAAGGTACGGGGTTTTATCGGCGATGTTCAGATTTACCGCTTTGATTTGAACGGTTCTTTCGAGAAATCGCCTTTTGTGCCCAACGATACTACCCTCAGGTATCTCAAAAGCAACCATGCCTTGGCTTCCTTCTATCCTTTTGCCACCAAACCAGCTATCATTTCGGCCAATGGCGAGGTAGAGGGCATCAATTTTAAAGGCGTAGATGCGAGTTACGATTGGCAGTTTCTGAAAAAGCACTTGGTGAGTGGGAGCGTCATCAACTTTGCCGATAGTGGCGCTAACCAGATCATGATATCGAGCTATACGGCCAATCGGCTGAAGCTTAAAACTGGCGATAGTTTTCTGATGCATTTTGTACAGAATCCGCCCAAAAAAAGAAAGTTCAAGATTGTAGGTATTTTCAATGTAGGCATCGAAAATATCGACAAGAATTTTGCCGTTGGTGGCATCAATATCATCCGGAGCATAAACAATTGGGCTCCTAACCAGATGGGAGGGATTGAAGTAAAAGTGAAAGACTTTTCTCAACTTAAGGCCACTGCGGATGATGTTTATGCCAATTTGGAGCTCAAGTTGCGATCGCGTTCGGTAAAAGAAAGTACTCCTGAAATCTTCAATTGGCTTTCGTTGTTGGATGTAAATACCAAGGTACTGTTGGTTTTGATGATGATTGTGGGCGTAATTAACATGGTAACGGCTTTGCTGATCATGATTTTAGAACGTACCACCATGATTGGCTTGCTTAAGTCGTTGGGCATGGCTAATGTTGGCATTATGAAGATCTTCCTGTATAATGCCATCTACCTGGTAGGCATTGGCCTGATACTGGGCAATATTTTAGGACTTGGTCTTGCATTTTTGCAACAGTATACGGAAGTGTTTAAATTGAACCAAACCAATTACTATCTCTCCTACGTGCCTATTGAAGTACACTTTATTGATGTGGTACTGCTTAACCTGGCCACCATTGTGGTATGTTTTCTGGTCTTGCTGGTTCCATCATTGCTGGTCAGCAGAATCAGTCCATTAAAAGCCATCAGATTTAAGTAGGCTTTCGTTGGTGTTCTTCACCAACGATTAATAGAATACTAATCTCTTTTATCCATTTTCTGGTTCATGGCTAGCCGATCTATGGCCTGTACCATTCTTTCCACTTTGGCGTCCTCGTTTTTGGCGCCATCAATCCAGCTGATCAAAGCTTGTTGCTCTTCCTTGCTGCACTTTTGGTAGGTTTTAAGGGCCAGAGGTTCATCTGCCAGGCATAAAAGAAATTCTTCCTCGGTGCTTAACGAGTGCTCTGCCCGTGCAACCGTGTTGCTGTACAAAACCAAATCTACCCAAGCGCCTGCTTCCTTGCCAATGTGTTTCCTGATTTCGGCTTTCACCGGTAAAAACAGGTTGCCGTTTTTCATGGGCATTAGGTTTACATTGTCGAGTTGATAGCTGTCTATCCATCCGCTGATTTTAACCATGCCGAAATAGCCTCTTTTTTCTTTCGGTATTTCCGAAATCACGATAAACGTCCAGCCCCCTTTGCCAGGCATTTTGTTTAGAAGGTATTTTTGGTTGATGATTTCGTGTTGCATATGGAAAAGGTTTAGCCGAAGGCTGAACGAAGTTCCGAAAAAATGCCTCGAGATGAAAATGTTTTTTGCTTTGGAACTCAGGTCGCCACTTAGCCTATCAGTTGCTGCCATTAACGTTTTCTTAACCTTCGCCTTACCTTTAACCTATATGGGGTCCCTAGCTTTGGGCAATTCTATTTTCCGTAATCATGAAGAAAACCCTATTTTCCCTCTTGTTGTTCTGTGGTTTGTCAACGATGCTTCAAGCACAAGAAAGCCACGTTATTGTCATCAGCGTCGATGGCCTGAGGCCAGAATTTTATATGGATCCGAGCTGGGCCATGGTCAATTTACGCCAGGCCATGCAAACGGGATCTTATGCCCAAGGCGTTCGTGGTGTTTTTCCAACGGTTACCTATCCTTCGCATACTACGATTTTAACAGGCGTAAAACCATCAAAACATGGCATCTATTACAATACGCCTGTAGAGCCTTTGGGCATTAGCGGCAAATGGTACTGGGACTACTCGAGCATTAAAGTGCCTACCATTTGGAGTGCGGCTAAACAGGCTGGTTTAACTACGGCTTGCGTAGGTTGGCCGGTAACACTTGGTGCGCCTATTACCTATAACCTGCCCGAGTACTGGTATTTGCCCAAAAACAAAGGTGGGCAGAACGACGAAATCAAGGCCTTGGCCGATGTGGCCAATCCCAAAGGTTTGTTTGAAGAAGTACAGGAACTTGCCACGGGCAAACTAGGCCAAGGTGGTGCCGATTTGGACTATTATTCGAGCGACGAAAACAAATCGCGCATGGCTTCTTACCTGATCCAAAAATACAAACCTTCGTTTTTGGCCATTCATATTGCGCAGGTTGATCATTTTGAGCATGAGGAAGGCCGGGAAGGCCCAAAGGTTAGGTCGGCGGTAGCCGGTGCCGACAGGGCCATCAAAACCATTATCGATGCGGCAGAAAAAGCCGGCATTAAAAAGAATACCACCATTATTGTAACTGGCGACCATGGCTTTGTTGACGTACACACCCAGGTTACGCCCAATGTGTTGCTGGCTAAGGCCGGGTTGTACGATCCTGCCCAAAAAGACAGCTGGAAAGCCTATTTTCATGCCAGTGGCGGCTCGGCGTTTCTGCACCTAAAAGATCCCAAAGACAAGGCTACCCTGGATAAGGTTAAATCGATGCTGAACGGCTTAACGGCTGGCCAGCAACGCTTGTTTAAAGTGGTAGATAGGGTTGCGCTCGACAAGGTAGGTGCCGATCCGAATGCAGCCCTGGCCTTAACTGCCGAACAAGGTGTTTCTTTTGGCCCATCGGCCGAAGGCGAGCTGGTTAAGCCTGGAAAGGGAGGCACACATGGTTACTTTCCCGATTTTAAGGAAATACAAACCGGCTTTGTCATTTTTGGCAAGGGCATTAAACCAGGCGTAGTGATCCCGCAAATGGGCGAAGAAGACATTGCACCCATCATTGCCAAGCTTTTGGCCTTCGATTTCCCGTCGGCCGATGGTATTTTGTACCAGGGATTGTTTACGAAATAATTTCTACCCAATCCTTGCTTTGCAGGCCTGCAAACTCCGATCGCAAAGGCAGGTCGAGGTAGGGGTAAGTTACTTTAGAAAGGTATAATCCGGTTGGATGGGCAGGTTCTAGTAAGGCTGGTGGCGTTTTGTTGATCAGGTAGCTTTCAAATTCGGCTACGCTCAATTCGTTCCGGCCAATTTTAAGCAGCTTGCCCATAATGATCCTGATCATCTTGCTCAAAAAACGGTTAGACGAAATATGGAAACGGATGTGATCGCCATTGGCCGAGCTGAATAGTTTGGCATCGCGTACGTAGCAGAGTGTGTGTTCGTTTTTGTCGGGCGAAGTGCAAAGCGCTCTATAATCCTTATACAGAGGTAAAAGGCTGGCCGCTTTTTTCATTTCGGTCAAATTCAGGTCTTTATGCCGGTAAAAAGTGCTTTGCTGACTTAAAAATGGGTCTTTGTAGGTATGCAGGTAATAGTCGTACTGGCGCTGCACGGCATCAAAACGGGCATGGCGCTTTTCTTCAACCTGAATGATGTCGAAGATGGCAATGTTGTGTGGCAATAGGGTATTGAGCCTGAACAGGAGGTCGTAATCCCACGCCTGTGGCAGGTCTACATGGAAAAAAAACTGGCTGGCATGTACCTGCGAATCAGTGCGGCCACAGCCCACAATGGTGAGGGGCGTTTTAAAAATCTGGCTGAGCTTGACCTCGATTACTTCTTGGATGCTATTCGCTTTGGGGTGTTTTTGCCAGCCATTGTAGTAATGGCCGTTGTAGCCGATGTGGAAGAAGTATCTCATGCCCTGCAAAGATACATGGATTTTTAGTTTTCGAAAGACGAGTAATAGCCCTAATCCAAGAGATTCTTGGTAAAAATCTGTTAAGCTAGGGCTAAAACACCATATCGGCTTTATGCTACCCGTTTTACCAATTTCTTTAAAGCCAGGCTGCAGCCATAATGCAGGCCATCGTGCGATACGATAAACGTTACGGCATCCTTAACGTTTTGTAGGCTCAGGCCCGGATAGGTAGAAATGGTGTAAGGCGAATAATTGTCGAATTTGTTGGTTTTGAGATCGGCTTCCAACTGGTCGATAGTACTGAGCAGGTAAGCCTTCATTTGGCTTATTTCTTCATCGCTGAAAGGCCTTTCGGGCTTAGAGCCGTTTTTGTAAAGGTCGATCAAGTGTTCTTCGATGACGAAAGGATTGCCCGATAGTCGATAGCACAAAATCTGCTGACTTACCACCAAATGGCCAACCTGCCAGGCCAGGTTATTGTTAAAACCCTGCGGGATGTGGTTCAGCTCTGCCGTAGAAAGATCGGCAATGATACTCAGTAATTTGTTGCGCGAGGCGCGGATAACTTCTAAAATTTTTTCCATCATTTAATTGTTAAGCATAGGTTTAAAGCGATTGTCTTTGTTTCTTAAGTCCAAGCCGCCCTCGTATACCGATTTGAGGTTGACCAAATAAAACGACCAGCCTCCATGGCAGCCTAAACGGATATATTTTTTGCTGTTGTCGTCGGTAGGGATGTTCTTTTGGGTAAGGGTTACTACAGTATATCCGTTTTCTTGGGCTAAGGTAATGCCTACAAGGCAGTTTCCGGCAAAGGTAAATTCAAAAAAAGTTTGGCCGTCGGCCTGTGTTACCTGGCCCTTCTCCACATCGTTGTAAAGGAACCAGCGCCAAACGTAGCTATGGCCAACTGTGGCCAATTGTGTCGCATCGATAGGTTGGTTATCGCTAGCCAAATAGTCGGCTTCGCTCAAAAACCATTTTTCTATTTCTTTAGTGGCCCAGGCCTTGTAAATGGTTTGCATATCGGCTTTGATAGCTATTCGGAGCGTAAAGGAAGTCCAGTCAAAATTTTCCATGGCTTATTTTTTAGGCTTTGTTTTTTTGCCGTTTCCAAGCCACAGCAACCCATCGATAATCATTTGGTTTTGAATGTCATTGTCGAAAGTGTAGGATAGGGTTTTAACATCTTTGCCGTATTGGTGTTCATAATCCATATCGTTGTGGCCCATGTTTACGTAAATCATCCTGTAGTTTTTGTTGCTCCATACGACCGGATAGTAGCCCGTGTGCCAAATTTCGTATGCTTTAGGACCGGTGCCCAAAGGGAAGCTGGTCGAATCGATGCTGAGCAAAATATCGATGTTTGGGTTTTTGCGCAGGTCTTTTTCCCATCTGTACCACTCGTTGGGTTGCGATTTAAAGGTTTCGGGCAGGTTTTTGGTTGCTGGATGTTTGCGGTTAACCCTCAAGATGGCCGAAGTTGGCCGCCAGGTGTTGCTGCCGTATTGGCCAGTACCTAAAAACTCGTTGTGGTACCAGTTCCAGTTTTGTTCGTAGGCAGAAGGGGTAAGGGCAAAGGCCGAAAAGTGAAAGCCCATCCAGGCGCCTCCGGTTTTCATGTAGTTTTCGAAAGCAAGGCGTTGTTCGGGCTTTTCAGGTCGGGTGTCTAAAAAGAGCACCACTTGGTATTTGGCCAAAAATGCCGCATTTAAATTGTTCCAGTTGGCAGTAGAGTCGTAACTGAAACCGTATTTTGCGGCCATTTTAGGAAACCACTGATTGGCTTCGTGCACATAGCTTACATGGGCCATATCGTTTTTGCCGGTGTAAAAGGCAATGACGTTGAATTTTGATTTTTTTTGCGCGTAGATACTGTTTGCAGATAGGACACAGCAAATGATGAGGGCAAGGGCTAATAGTTTGTTTCTAAAGGATCGTCGCATACGTGAATTGGGGTTAGGGTTCATTAAATAAAGATACTGTTTTGGCACATCAAGAAAGAGCACAAATAAAAAAGCTTGCCAACTTAGCGATGGCAAGCTTATCATGCGGTAATTTTTATTATTTGGCGTTTTTAACGTAAGTGTTGAGCCAAGTGTTCATTTCCCAAAGCATGTGCAGGATGTTTTCCTTGCCACGGTAACCGTGCGCCTCGTAAGGCAGGAACACGAAACGCGTAGTGCCACCAAAGCCTTTAATGGCATTGAACAAGCGCTCGCTGTTGATCGGGAAAGTACCTTGGTTGTCGTCCATTTCGCCGTGGATCAATAAAATTGGGGTCTTGATTTTGTTGGCATAGCTGAATGGGCTCATTTCATAGTACAGCTGAGGCGCTTCCCAATAGGTACGGTCTTCGTTTTGGAAGCCAAAAGGCGTAAGCGTTCTGTTGTAGGCACCGCTGCGCGCAATACCTGCTTTGAACAAATTGGTATGCGCCAACAGGTTGGCAGTCATGAAGGCGCCGTAGCTGTGGCCACCTACGGCCATGCGGTTTCTGTCGCCAACACCCATTTCGCTTAATTTGTTGATGGCGGCTTCGGCATTCAGTTTCAGTTGCTCTACAAAAGTATCGTTGGGTTTTTTGCCGTCTTTGGCCACAATCGGCATTTCGGCATTGTCTAAAATGGCGTAGCCTTGGGTAACGAAGAATAAGGGACCACCAGAGCTGATGGTGGTAAACCGGTCTTGAGAGCCGCGTACCTGAGCCGCATCAGCAGCCGAATTGAACTCACGTGGGTAGGCCCAGATCAATACCGGCAATGGTCCGTCTTTATCTTTGTTATAGCCTTTTGGCAGGTACAAATCGCCTGTTAAATCAATGCCATCGGCACGTTTGTAGGAAATTTTTTGCTTGGTAACGCCATCCAATTGGGTATAAGGATTGGTGAAATTGGTGATCTGCCTGTCGGCAACACGCAAAATCAGGTTTTTGATGAAATAGTTTGGCACGTCTTTCTGGCTTTCTTTGCGGGTAAGCAATACCAGCTTTTGAGGATCTAAAACATCGGTCACCATTTCGAAAGAGCCCGGTTGGCAACGCCAAAGGATTTCCGATTTTTTGGTAGCCAGGTCAAATTTAACCAAGAAAGGCAAATCTCCCTTTTCTGAAGCACCAGTAGGATTGTTGAGCAACAATTTGGTGCCGTTATCGGTGGTAAGGATTACCTGGCGACCGTATTTGTTCTTTTCGGTAACCGGCATACCCGGGTTGTTGTAGGCATCGGTAGTGTTCAGTTCGTACAAGGTTTCTAAAGCTCCGGTACTCGGATTAAAACGGCTTAGTTTCGACGTTTGTTTGATCCTCGAATTTTCCCTAACCAAAGCCAACGAGGCATTGCCCCAGCTGATACCACCATAACGCATTTTGGTTTTCAAAAGCTCTTTTGGAGTACCGTTAAAAGGTGCCGAGAGCGATAAAACCTGATCGTGGTATTCAACATTCTTTTTAATCAAGCCACTGTCTAATGGAACGGCCCATACGATGGTAGCAGGCTCGTCGTCGCGCCAATCGAAACCTCTAGGCACATTTTGAACGTTGTCATAGCCTGATGGACGTACTTCGGTAGAAGGCAAATCGGCCAGTTGCTTAACCACTTTTCCAGTTCTGTCGGTAATGTTTACTACCGAAGGGAAGCCACCCGCCGAAACCAGGTAAGAGAATGGTTTTTTAATGGTTCTTACCATCATGTAGTTTTTGTCGGGCGAGAGCGAAATGCCACTGTAAATGGCTGGTTTGCCAATCGGTGTTTCTACGCCACCTTTGTTTTGTACCAGTTGCGAGGTCGCAAAAAATTCGAATAACTGCTCGTCGAACGGCGATTTGATCAGATCCTGCAACGTAGCACTAGGGGCAGCCTTGCCCAGGTTTTCCTGGATGGTTGGTCCTTTTGGTGTTAACGGACGCTTTGGCGCCAAGCTGGCCGCTTTGGTAGCTACGCGGTAAAGTAGCGTATTGTCGTCAACCCAAGTAGCGCCACCACCCATAATGGCATTTAGAGGCTGCTTGTTAATTTTGGTGGCCTTGGCCGTTGCTACATCGATTACATAGAGGTCAACCCTGTTCTGGGTAGTCTGTGTAAAGGCAATTTTGGTTTCGCTTGGGCTCCAGCTTACGTTGCCGGCATACAAAGGCGTAGGCAAGCCAATAACCGTTGCCGTTTTACCTGTTTTAATGTTTTTAAGGGTAAAATTATTGATGAACGTTTGTCGGCTGGCCGAATAGTTGTTCGGGTTGATGCGCATGCCGGCAATGCGGTATTCGGGCATGGCGAGCTCCTCAACAGAAGGGTAGGAATTGCGCTCGCTGAACAGCATCCATTCGGCCTTGCTGTCTATGCTTACGCCTGGTGTTGGCTTAGCCAACAACAGATCGGCAATTGCCTTTGGAGGCATTTGGTAGCTCACGGCATCCTGCGCATAAGCACTTCCGCCAAGGGCAATCAAGAATAAATTGAGTAGTAGTTTTTTCATCAGCTTTAAGTTGTTTTTAATGATGATGAAGCAATCATGCGCCATTGTGCACGCTGTTTCATTTGAATAAGGATAAGTTTTCGGTTAGGGCTTGCCTAAAATAGGCTCTTAAACTTACACATTGTTTAAATGATTAGCAATTTGTATCAAAAATTTGATGAAATCGGCCTAAGGTTAAATACGGTGCCAAACAGCTTTGATGGGCTGTAGCAAAAAAGCTGGCATGTTTTTGCTTTAACATGCCAGCCTCTTGGGAAGGAATCCAGTAAGCGTCTTGACTTCGGTTGGTAAAACGACTGCTTTTTTTTATGCCTTAGATCTTGGTTAGTGCAAGCAGGGCAATAGCTGGTGTGTGTGGCGTGTTTACCTGTGGAAAAGGACTGATGTTTTTGAGCTGGATGATGTAATTGGTGCCGTTTAGCGTAATTGGCGCCAAGTCTTTTTGGTCTTTGGGCACAGCGCCTCCAATGTAAAGGCTAAGGTTTTTTTCGGAGCCTATGCTCAGGTCTTTGATTTTAAGCGTAACCATTCCGTAGCCTGCCGAGATGCAATCGGCATATAAGGGGCATCGGCTGTCTTGTACCGCGGTTAAAGCAACCGTTGTTATCACCTTGTCGCCTTGCTTAAACTCGTAGGTTTGGGCTTGGCTTACCGTAAACTGTGCGGAAAGGTCTGCCGTTTTGTCTTTTTTGCAGGCGATGGCCATAATGAGCAAGAAAAGTGCAAATAAGCTTCCTGGCAATGGATTTTGTTTCAATGTTTTCATGGAGTTAGGGTTTAAAGCTTGCTTAACATGAGGTAGGCCGTTTTTTCGCCGGTATCGGTACCGCGATAAGGAGTGATGTCTCTGAGCTGGATAATGTAGCTGGTACCATTGATATTGATTTTGGCGAGGTCTTTTTGGGCCTTCGGCAGGTTGTAGCCAATGTAAAGGGTAAGGTTCTTTTCTTGTGCAATGCCCATATCCTTGATAGAAACGGTTGCCTTGGCCAATCCGGCAAGTGCACAAAAAGCATTGGGCGGGCAACGGGTATCTTCGATGGCCGTTACAACAAGTTCGACAGCCGTTTGGCCTTTGGGGTTCAGTTCGATGGGCCTGTTTTGGACAAGGGTATAATTGCCCGAAAGATCGACAGCTTTGTCTTTTTTGCACCCTACCAGTGCAATGGCGATCGCAAAGACCAGTAAATTGGCTTTAAAGCTTGTTTTTTGCAAAGATTTCATGATTTTGGTTTATTTTTTCTGGCCAGTAAAATTGAATCTCAGGTTAATGCCCGCAGTATTGATCTTGAGGTTTTTTTCGCCCATGCTGCCAATGGTTGGCTTAAAATAAGGTTCGAAAATAATCGTGTTTCTGCCTATGCTTTGGCTAAGGCCTACCGCAATAATCGCGCTATTGGCAAAATCGAAGCCCTTAAATTTGCTCTCTTCGGTTTGTTTTTCAATGGGAACACTTTTAACAAAGGCAGCCGAATTTTGAACGGTATAGTCATAAGTGTAGCGCTGAAGTAAGTAGGAGTTGGAATTGATGCCCGTGGCCAGGTAAAAATTCTTCTTTTTGCCCGGATAGAATTTAACGGTAATGGGAATGTCTATGCTTAGCAGTTGGGCATTTACCTTGATGTCGCTGATGCGGCTTTCGCGGCTCATTACATTGTAGGCCATGGCTTGGTTAGACACATCGCTGGCTAAATTTTGCGGAACGGTGCGGTTGTTATCGTAAGAAAGCCTGTTCTGGCTGAGTCCGGCACCCACGCTTACCAATAGGCTTTGGCTTACCTTGATGTTGGCATTGACCCCGAAACCTGCATTTACTTTGGCCGTATTGTTGGCATAATAGTTTACAAAGGTGCCGGTATATACATCGAAAGAATTGCTGAGTTCTTGCTGTTTATCTTCTTTTTTGTTGTTGCCACTGGCCATCAAAATCTGGCTTTGCGCTTTCAAAAATTCTTCGGTGGTTTTTTTCTGGGGCGCATTGTCTTTAATCGGCTTGGCTGGCTGATCGGGCACGGCCGCCACAACTAGCGGGTTAGCAGCCGGATTTGGGGCTGGCTGATTGGCAATAACCTGCTGCGGAGGCACTATATTTTTCGAGATGCTATCTTTTTGCACCAGAGCCACATTGACCGGCACAACGCTGCTTGGATTGTCTTTTGGGTTTTTAGCAATTTGATGAGCAAACCTTAAATCTTGATTTGGCGAAGTTCCTTTTTGCCGACTTGGCTTTTGGTTGGCTACAATTGCGGTGCTTTCGGTTTGTACAGGCGAATTTGGGGTTAAAGTATCATCGGCTTTGTAAGCGGGTTGCTCTTTTTTGGGTGTTTTTGTCAGGTAATCGGTATGCTCTATTTTTGGGCTATTTTTTTGCGTAAACAAGAAGAGGCCGGCCACTACTAAAATAGAGGCCGCAATGCCCGAAAGCCACCAGATAGGCAATTTTTTGCTTGGCGCTTCAGGATATTTTTTGCGCAGTTCGGCCCAGCCGTTTTCACTTAGGCCATCATCCACATCTTCAAACAGGGCTTTAATATGCCTTGTTAGTTCTTCATCTTGCTGCTTCATCGTGTATAAATTGAATAATTGCTCAATAAACTCTTCAGGGCCTGTTTTGCCCTGGTTAGGTAAGTTCTCGACGAACTTTCGGGGATATTCAGCATCTCCCCAATTTCTTTGTGGCTATAGCCGTCTATTTCGTATAAGTTAAAAACCAAATGCTGTGTTTCGTTCAGGTTCTTCATCAACTTCAGGATATCTTTGGCCGAAAGCTGATCGATTGCCGAATGGTAGGTAGTTTGTACTTCGGTATCTACCATTTCTATCGCCTGATTGAAACGCATGTTCCTTCTTTTATGGTCGAGCGAGGTGTTGACTAATATTTTCCTAAACCAGGCCTTGAAATCGGCATCCTCCCTAAACGTATGCAACGATTTGAAAACCTTGATAAAAGAATCGTTAACCACTTCCAAGGCGTCTTCCTGATTGATCAGGTACCTCGAAGCCACTCCCAATGCGTAGCCATAAAACTGTTTGTACAGCAATTCCTGAAACTGCAGATTTCCATCTTTACAGTTTCTCAATAAGTCGTTAAGAGGAGTCGCCTGTGGCTTGGCCATTTATTGTCTGATGCGCTTTAAACGATATTGGTAATAATTGTAAACTTGACTGGGATGATAAGGTATCATCTTGTCCAAAATTAAGCTATCTCCCTTGGTTTCGTATTGGTAATCGTTGTTTAATATCAGCCCCCAGTCAAAATCAGCCGTCCAAATGTTCTCATCGGTAAATCGAACCATCTTATCTACCAGCACAAATTTGCCGCTGCCCCTGCCTTTTAGGCTTTGGTAACGGTTGCCCTTAAATACTATTCTAGCTTCGCTGCTCGTCATTTTACCATCAACAATGGTTCTAAAAGTGCCCACATATGTGCCATTAAATGCGCTTTGGCCTGGATCCTTTTTACATGCCGAAAAAGACAGAGCCAGTACAGATAAGTATAAGATCCTTCTCATGTTTAGTTTGTTTTATAATAGCCATACGCTGATTTGAGGCCAAACGCTACAGGCTTTTCTAAAAAAGAACAGATAGATGCACTGTAATTGGCCAGCCTACCCTTTATATTTCGTAAATTTGCCTTTCAATATAATAACGGTGTCTTTAGAACAACTCAAATTAAGCAAGCCCCTCAACTCGGTAATGACCGAACTGGGCTATTTAAATGCTAAGGAAATACAGGCTAAAAGCATGTCGCGCATTATTGGCGGACAAGATATCATAGCCATAGGGCCAGAGGGTGCGGGCAAAACCACTACCTATGTGCTGGCTACTTTAATGCGCATCAAATATGGGTTCGAAGAAGCACCAAGGGCCTTGATTTTGGTGCCTACCAAAGAAAAAGTGGAAGAAACAATTGCCCAATTTGAACGGCTGAATAGAAACCAAACCATCCGTATTGTGGGCATCCATGCCGATAACAGCATGGAAAATCAGGTGAACGAGCTGACCGATGGCTGCGATATCGTAGTGGCTGTTCCGTCGAGGGCAAGGGCAGTTTACCTGAAATTGGGGCTCAACACCAATAAAATTCAGCTGATGGTTATCGACGATGCGGCCGAAATGGTGAAACAGGGTATGCAGCTGCCGATTAACGAATTGGCCAACAGCATTCAAAAATGCCAGCACCTGGTGTTTACCGAGGTAATGCACGAAAAGCTGGAGAAAATGATCAGTGCTTTTATGCGTTTTCCAACGCTGATAGAGGTAGAAGACCTGGGCGAAAACAAAGTGGAAACCCAGCCGCAACTATTGTATCAGGTACCCAACTTTAGAACAAAACTCAACCTGCTTAACCTTTTGCTTAAAGACAGCGAAGTGTTTGATAAGGTGGTCGTTTTTGTCAATACCCGATTAACCGCGCAAACCCTGGCCAAAGACCTTTTTGACGGCAAGGCCAGCGATGTTTTTGTGTATAAGCCCCTGTTTTTTGACGAGGCCGGTTTTGATGATGTCGAAGTTTTTAAGGCAACGCCAAATGCCCGTGTGCTGATTGTAGCCAATGAAATGCTAAGCGATTTCGATTTGAAAGGTATTCCGTTTATATTCCATTTTGAGTTGCCTGCACAAAGGGAAACCTATCTGCATCGCATAATCAGGCAACAGGATTCGGAGGAGCTGATGGCTATTACTTTTGCCACCGATTTGGAATTGCCCGAAGTACGTAAGATAGAACAGGCTATCGGTCAGAAATTGGAAATAGCCGAATTGCCAGACGACCTGCTGATTGAAGAAACCCCCAGGGAAAATACTTCAAAAAAGCAACTGAGCAAGGAAGAAGCCGAGGAGGAAGCTTTTCGCAGGGCCGCCTTTCACGAAAAGAAGAAAAGCAATGCCAAGACCAGCAATTTTGGTGCCGGCGAAAAAGCCGTAATGAGCAAGAAGAAAAAGCACAGCTAAGCGCAAATCTTTAAAACTCTGGAAACCTGGCTGAGCAGGTACTCAAATCGATCGCTGTGCACTACCGGCAAGCTTAAATTGCAAAAAAAAGCATAAGCCGCATTGCCTCAACTGCAATTGATTTTTTAATCGACAATTTGCGTTGTCTTTTTAGCCATTTTATCTAAATATTTGCTTGGAAAAATAGCATGGTTATTCTTCACCATTTTTTCCATCAGCTCCTTAACATGAGCCTGTACCTGGGTTGGCAAACTGTAAAAAGTTAGGTCTACTTGTGTTTTTCTTTCACCATCTAATACCCCGTTCTGATGTCTGATGGCTGTTTTTTGGCCTTTGTAATAGATCAGAATCTTCAAGCGGCCGTCGTCGTAGCCGTTATTGCCAAAAGTACCGTACACAATAATCGGTTCAATCAAGCCGTCGCCATCCAAATCGGTAAACTCGCAGTACTTGGTCCAGAACCATATCGAACTTTCAACTGTTGCGCCCTTGGCGTCTGGTAGTTTAAAATCGTTGATTTCCCATTTTTTGGTTGCCACGCCTTTATCTGCCTTAAAATTAAAGGCTTTAATGGAGTTGTTGATGGTATCTTTCGCTTTGATTTTGTCCGAACTTTCTGAAAGTGCTACGTAATAAGTGCCACTTTTGTCGCTATAGGTGTAAGCCCTAAAAATAGGGAAGTTAATGAGGTTTTTCTTTTTGAAGACGGCTGTGAAAAAATCGTCGGTTTCGGTTTTGTTCAGGGTATGGCTGTGGGTACTGTCGCTTTGCGCACTGGCTTGTAGCACAAAAAGTGTCATGCAAAGGAGAGCGTACAATTTTTTCATGTGGATAGGTTAAGCGGGTAAATTTAAAGTTTTTTGGCTTCGTTCCAGTAAACATCCATTTCGGCCAAAGTCATGTCTTGCAGGGCTTTGCCGTTTTCCTTGGCCTTTCCTTCTAAAAACTGGAAGCGTTTAATGAATTTTTTGTTGGTTTTCTCGAGGGCGTTTTCAGGATTGATGTTGATGAAACGGGCATAATTGACTAAAGAAAAGAGGAGGTCGCCAAACTCGCCTTCTGCCTTTTCGGTATCGATGGTTTCGTTTTCGGCAATGTTAAACTCGTCTTTGAATTCTTGCAGCTCTTCTTCAACCTTGGCCCAAACCTGTTCTTTTTCTTCCCAGTCGAAACCCACGCCACGTGCTTTTTCCTGTATGCGACTGGCTTTAACCAAGGCCGGCAATGAAGCGGGTACGCCTCCTAAAACAGATTTGTTGCCTTCTTTAAGCTTGAGCTGCTCCCAGTTGCGTTTTACATCTTCTTCGCTGTTCACTTCCACGTCGCCATAAATATGCGGATGCCTGCTGATGAGCTTATCGCATACGCCGTTTAGCACATCGGTAATGTTAAACTGATCGGTTTCGCTGGCAATGCGCGCATAAAAAACAAGGTGCATCATCAAATCGCCCAGTTCCTTTTTAACCTCCTGCATATCGCCATCCAAAATCGAATCAGACAGCTCGTAGGTCTCCTCAATGGTAAGGTGCCTCAGGGTTTCCATGGTTTGTTTTTTGTCCCACGGGCATTGGGTGCGCAAGGTATCGAGCACGGTAAGCAATCTTAAAAAGGCGGCATCTGGACTTTGGCTAGCTGGTGGCGGAATATTGGCGGGCATATTAATGGATAATGTTGAAAGTAATCATAATCGTAGTGAGCAAAAGTACGATAAGTCCGAACAAAAACATGATATCGGCTAAACGTTCCATTTTCTTGGTGCGTAGTGGGGTGCCCTGCATACTCAAAAAAGAAAGCAGGCAACTGGCCATAAACGAAATAACGGCCAATGCGGCGCCTTCGTCTATATAGGTGGATTGGCTGAGCTTTGAAATCTTGACCGAAGTGAGCACGATAAAACAAAAACCCAGCAAGTTGGCCGATGTATTGAGGATGTGTGGCGATTTGCTCCCGTTTTCTTGCATGTTATTCGGCTTCTTCAAGTTTTATCTTTTTTGTTATCCTGTATACCTTCCGTTTCCGTGGCGTTGATTTCTGTTCTTCGCCGAGCAAAAGCCCCCAAGGGGTGAGACCATCAACCCTTTCGAAAATGATTTTAAGCATGGCCAAATAGGGGATACATAAAAACATACCCGAAATACCCCAAATCATTTCGCCCACTACAATGCCGATAAAGGCAAAAAGGGCATTTATTTTTACTTTCGAACCTACTACCAAAGGCATCAGCAGGTTGCCGTCGATGGTGTGTACACCCACAAAAGCTAGGATTACAAACAGGGCTTTGGCTGCGCCGGCGGTGGCGAAAGTGATGAGTGCACTGATGAGCAGCGCCGTAGAAATGCCCAGGTAAGGAATGATATTGAAAATACCGGCAATGAGGCCCAGCAAAATCGCATATTTTACGCCCAGCAAAGAAAGGGTAACAATCATCAGCGTGGATACGATCAGCATCTGTATAAACAGGCCGGTAATGTATTTTTTGATGATCTGTTGTATTTCCCTTACAATTTCGGTCACCTTAGTTTTATGTTTTTCGGCAAAAACGGTAGTCAGGAAGGTAAACAGCAGGCGCCTGTAATTGAGCACGAAAAACGTAAATAGCAAGGTGAAAGCCAAGAACAGCAGGCTCGAAGAAATGGTAAGCAGGGTAGAGCCCACCAGGGTTGCACCTGTAGCCAAGGCCTTTTCGGCGCTGTTGCTCAGGTAAGCCTCCTGATTGTAAGTATTAACATGGAAAGTTCTCGAAATCCAATGCTGTATGTCGTGAAAAGCCGTTGTAAGCTGTTTAACCAGCAAAGGCCAGTCGCTCCAGAGTTCGCTTAATTGTGTGCCAAAAAAATACATGATGCCGTAAATGACGGCAATCATTACAATAACGGATGCAATGGAAGCCAAGCTGCGCTTAAACCTGAGCTTGCGTTCTAAAAAGTTGGCTAAAGGCAACAGCAAAAAAGCCATGAGCAATGAAAAAAGCAAAGGCGATAGCAGGCTTTTTCCCAAAATGGCCAAATAGCCAATCATGATAATTGAGAGGAGTGCCAGCGCTAGCCGGGCGACAAAAGGTAAGGAAACTTCCTTCATAGCTGGTAAATTTGAAATAAATATAGGTGAAAATTCGGTAGACTGGAAAGAGTTGTTGGTTTGGTGAATCTTTTTTGCTACTTCAAAACAGCTAAGTGCGAAGAATGGTTTTGGCAAACCAAAAATTGCCAATGAAGTTATTCTTTAGTCGCCCTGATCATTTCTCTTTTGCCGGGCGCGCCCGGAAGTTTTTCGATGCGCATGCCACAGGCTTTGAGGGCCCTTTTTAGGTTTCCGGTGATGGCATAACTCACAAAAGTACCTCCCAGTTTGAGAAAACTGCATGCGTGTGCAATCAGTTCGTTGGTCCACATTTCGGGTTGATGCCTTACCGAAAAAGCATCGTAATACAAAAGATCAAATTGTTGATTGGTGCCAAAATCGGCAAGGGTGGTATGGGCAATGCGTAAGTTGCAAAAGGCAGAAAGTTGTGTTTTGCTTTGTAGTGCCTGTTCGTAATTGATTATAAATTCTTGCCAGCTTGTTGCCGGAACATAGTCGCTGTAACCGGTTTGGTTAATAGTGGCTAAAGGCAGTGGAAATGCTTCGATGCCGGTGTAATCGAGCCCCTGCTGCTGCTCTTCGCAGTGAGCCTTGCTCAGGATGAAATTCAATCCGGTGCCAAAACCAACCTCAAGCACGCTGATGGCCTGACATGGATTTAAGCCAAGGACAAACTTTAATCCAGCCTCGATAAAAACATGCCTGCTTTCTTGCAGGGCGCCATGTGCAGAGTGGTAGTGCTCGCCAATGGTTTCGTTAAACAAGGTGTTGGAGCCATCGGCGGTTTGGGTTAAGATATTCATGTTGCAAAGTTGCTAAAAAACAGTCGCTATCAATTATCTTTAGGTATGAATATAGAAAGTTTTAGAACGTTTTGCCTCAGTTTGCCTGGAACAACCGAAGGCATGAAATGGGAACACCTTTGTTTCATGATCGAAGAAAAGATGTTTGTGATTGTTGCCTTGGAAGAGGGAAACAGCTTTTCTACCAAATGCGAACCGGAAGAGTTTGATAGGCTGGTGGCAAGGAACGGCATCCATCAGGCTTCGCACATGGCCAAGAGGCAATGGGTACAGATTGATCGTTTGGATATCCTGACTGAACAAGAATTGAAGAACAGGGTGATGACCTCGAGAGCGCTAGTGCTGGCTAAGTTGCCTAAAAAGATTCAGGAGAAGTATAAATAATTTTTTGGTTGCAGCTTAACAGGTTTGGTTTTAGGCTAACTGGCCAAGAATACAGTCCTTTGAGTTGTGGTTGTGGGTATAGCTAAGGTTAGCCACAGCTTGACAGATTTTTTATAGGCGATACCGCTAAGGCTGATTTGAAATGAACACAAGTTGCTATTGCTGCTCTATATCTGTAGTTGTTCTATAAAAAAAAGCCTCTCATCGTTTGAGAGGCTTTTCTTTGTTTAATGTTTTACCAGAGTCTTATTCTGTCTTCTGGTTTTTTATAGAGTTTGTCTCCAGGCTTTACGTCAAAAGCTTCGTACCAGGCATCCATGTTTACAGGGGCACCAATGGTTCTGTATGGGCCCGGCGAGTGCGGATCGGTTTTGATCAATTGGGCAGCGGCTTCTGGCAAAATGTTGCCTCTCCAAACCTGGGCCCACGACAAAAAGAAACGCTGATCGGGGGTAAAACCATCGATTTTTTCATTGCTTTGGCCTTGTTTGGTCATTTTGAAGGCGGTATAAGCCGCGTTAAGGCCACCTAAATCACCAATGTTTTCGCCCATGGTCAATTTACCCAATACATGGATGGTGTCAACTACCGTGTAGGCACTGAACTGATCGCCTAAAGCCTTGGTTTTGGCATTGAATTTTGCACGGTCTTCATCGGTCCACCAGTTTTTAAGGTTGCCTGATCCATCGTACTGGCTTCCGGTATCGTCAAAACCGTGGCTCATTTCATGGCCGATTACCGCACCAATACCACCATAGTTCACCGCATCGTCAGCATTTGGATCGAAAAACGGGAACTGCAAAATTCCGGCAGGAAATACGATTTCGTTCATGGTTGGACTGTAAGAAGCATTTACCGTTGGAGGCGTCATGCCAAAACGGGTACGGTCAACAGGCTTGCCCAAACGGTTTACCATTTCATTGTAACCCCATGCTCCGGCATTGCGCAGGTTTTGGAAATAAGTGCCCCTGTTAATTACCAAGCCATCGTAGGTTTGCCATTTGGTGGTGTAACCCACTTTAGGCGTAAAGGCATGCAGTTTTTCTAAGGCCTTTTTCTTGGTGGCATCGCTCATCCAATCCAAGTTGTTGATCCTGATTTCGAAGGCCTTGCGCAGGTTAACAATCATTTGGTCCATACGCACTTTGGCATCTGGCTTGAAATATTTGGCTACGTACAATTGGCCCAACAATTCGCCAATTGTGCCATCGGTTAAGGCCGACATGCGTTGCCAGCGTGGGGTTTGTACTTTTTGTCCGGTTTGTGCCTGGGTAAAGGCAAAGCTTGCTTTTACAAAAGGCGAGCTCAGGTTGTTGGCAGCTCCTTTTAATACGTTCCACTCCAAATAGGTTTTCCAGTCGGCCAACGGAACCGAAGTTAGCATGCCATTCAGGTTTTTGAAGAAAGAAGGTGAGTTAACCAATACTGTATCCTGTCCATTTACCTTAAATTTAGGCATCAAGGTTGTCCAGTTGATATTTGGCGTAATTTTGTTGAATTCGGCAACCGTTAACTTGTTGTAGGTTTTGTATTGGTCGCGCATTTCGATGCGGCTCATCTGGATTTCGGCCAATGCTTTTTCCAGTCTGAAAACCGTTTCTGCCTTTTGGGTCGCTACGGCTTCGGTATTGCCAACCAAACTAAACAGCTTAACCATGTAGGTATGGTAGGCTGCCCTGATTTTTTGGCTTTGTGGGTCGTCTTTTAAATAATAGTCGCGATCGCTTAAGGTAGTACCGCCCTGCGAAATGTTAACCAGGTATTTGGTTACGTTTTTTCGGTCTTGGCCAACCCCAAAACCAAATAGGCCACCACCAACGCCCGAAGTGCGCATATAGGCGATTTGGTCTAAAAGCCCCTGTACATCTTTTACTTGTTTGATTTTTTCAAGATCGGCTTTGATTGGGGTATAGCCCAGTTTTTCGATGGTCACGCTGTCCATGGCGGCGGCATAGAAATCGCCAACGCGTTTGGTTACTGAACCTGCAGGTGCATTTTTGTCGGCAGCAGCGGCTTCTACCAAGCTTCTCACCGCTTGGGCATTAAATTCGCGGAGTTCGTTAAAAGATCCCCAACGCGTTTCTTTGGCCGGAACAGGGTTGTTTTTGATCCAGGTTCCGCTGGCATACTGATAAAAATCATCGCCCGGCTTCACACTCAGATCCATATTTGCCGGGTCGATGTATTTTTTTGGTGCGTTCTGCGCCGAAGCCACAAAACTACCCGCCAGAATACCTGCCACCGCAAAATAACTTTTCAATTGAATTTTCATACTTTATGGGATATAATTAAAGATGAAAATTAAGAATTACCCAATAAACTAAGGCATGATAATAGAAATATTACTTGTTGAACCAGTAATAGATTTTGCTTAAGCCAATTTTGCGGAAAATGTCAATATTAAATAGGGTTAATCTGAACGATTTCATTGTTTTAGCTTTATATACTTATTTAACATATTTTAACATCTTTTATTGTACGGCGCTAAAAATCAGCGATGAAAAAGCCCCATTTTAGTGATTTAATATGTAATTTTGAATAATTCTAAATTAGAAATGGAAAAACACGAACATCCTCCACATACAGACGGCTGTTGCAGCCACGAACACAAGCACAGCCACGAACACAAGCACAGCCACGACGACGGGCACGACCATGACCATGGCGATGCTTCATCCATCAAAACCTATTTGCCGGCTATCTTAAGTCTGATGCTGCTGTTGAGCGCTATTGCCTTCGATCATTTTAAATTGGGCTTTTTTACGGGTTACTTACGTACAGGCTGGTATTTGCTGGCTTATGCCATGGTAGCCTTTTCAGTAATCAAGGAAGCTGTATTGACCATCGTCAAGGGCGATATTTTTACCGAATTTTTATTGATGTCGCTGGCAACCATTGGCGCGCTGGCGCTGGGCGAATATCCCGAAGCTGTAGCCGTGATGTTGTTTTATGCCATCGGCGAACTGTTTCAGGGCGCTGCGGTCGACAAGGCCAAGCGAAATATCAAAGCCCTGCTCGATGTGAGACCCGATGTAGCTAACGTAGAGCGCAACGGTAAATTCGAAACCGTGAAGCCCGATACTGTAGCCATAGGCGAAACCATACAGCTCAAAGTGGGCGAAAAAGCTCCCCTGGATGGAGAATTGTTGAGCGAAAACGCCAGCTTTAACACGGCTGCCCTAACGGGAGAAAGTACACCAAGAACCATTCGCCAGGGCGAAGCGGTGTTGGCGGGTATGCTCAATCTCGATCAGGTGGTTACGTTAAAAGTGACCAAGAAGTTTGCCGATAGTGCCTTATCGCGTATTTTGGAGATGGTGCAGAATGCAACTTCGCGAAAAGCCAAAACAGAGTTGTTCATCCGCAAGTTTGCCCGCGTGTATACGCCAATTGTTTTCTTTTTGGCAGTAGCACTGGTGGCTTTGCCTTATTTTTTTGTGGCCAATTACGATTTTCAGACCTGGTTGTACCGTGCACTGGTGTTTTTGGTCATTTCATGCCCTTGTGCCCTGGTTATTTCTATACCTTTGGGCTATTTTGGCGGTATTGGTGCGGCTTCTGCGAACGGAATCCTATTTAAAGGCTCTAATTTTCTCGATGTCATCACCCAGCTTAATGTAGTGGTGATGGATAAAACCGGTACCTTAACCCAAGGTGTGTTCAAGGTGAAAGAAGTCAAGGCCGAAATTGACGAAGCCAGGTTCATGAGCTTGTTGGCCTCATTAGAATCGCAGTCTACCCATCCCATTGCCAAAGCCATTGTAAGCCATTATGGCGATAAGCAGTTGCTAGCTGTAACCGAAGTGAAAGAAATTGCAGGTCATGGTTTAACGGCGCTTATCGACCAGCAACAAATAAGTGCGGGCAATGCCAAGCTGCTTAAAAAATTAGGTGTCGATTATCCTGATTTGATCAACGAACAAGTTGAAACCATTGTGCTGTTGGCTGTGGATGGCAAATATGCCGGTTATGCTATCATCGCCGATGAGGTAAAAGCCGATGCCAAGCAGGCGGTTGATGAACTGCACGCCAACGGTATCAAGCAGGTGGTGATGCTAAGTGGCGACAAAACGGCCATTACGCAGAAGCTGGCTAAAGAATTGGGTATCGACCTGGCCTATGGCGATTTGTTGCCCGAAGATAAGGTAAGCAGGTTGGAAGAAATCAAGAAAGATCCGGCAAACCAGGTAGCCTTTGTAGGCGATGGCATCAACGATGCACCGGTGCTGGCGCTTAGCGATGTAGGCATGGCCATGGGGGCCATGGGTAGCGATGCGGCTATCGAAACGGCTGATGTAGTGATTCAAAACGACCAGCCGAGCCGGATTGTTACAGCTATTAAAATTGGCAAAGCCACCAAGCGCGTGGTTTATCAGAACATTGGCCTGGCCTTTGTGGTAAAAGCTGTGGTGCTTATTTTGGGTGCTGGTGGTCTTGCCACTATGTGGGAGGCTGTTTTTGCCGATGTTGGCGTCGCATTTCTGGCGATTTTAAATGCGGTGAGAATTCAAAGGATGAAATTTTGAATTTGCTATTAATTTTAGTAAATTTGATCTGTGAAGGAGCATGTTAAATATAAAATCCCTGACGATTACGAAAAGGTGTGGCAGTTCAATGATATTGACCTGTCGCTAACCTATAGCTATGCCCATTACCTCAACTGGCTTTTTGATGATCGCGTAGAATTGATTAAAGGCAAGGTCTTCAAGATGAGCCCTGCGCCATCACGTTTGCATCAGGAAATTTCGAGAAACCTGTTTCTTCCAATCGCCAATTTTTTAAAAAATCAGCCTTGCAAAGCTTATACAGCTCCTTTCGATGTGCGTTTTCCCAAAGAAAGTACAGCCAACGAAGCTATTTATACCGTGTTGCAACCCGATATTTGCGTCGTTTGTGATAAATCTAAGCTCGATGATAAAGGTTGCCTCGGCGCGCCAGATCTCGTTATCGAAATCCTTTCGCCGGGCAATAACAAAAAGGAATTGTTGTACAAATACCAAATCTATCAAGAGTTTGGCGTAAAAGAATATTGGGTGGTAAGCCAAAGCGATCAAACCGTTTTAATTTACAGCTTAATCAATGGTCATTACCAGCCTTCAAAAATCTACACGCTAGGCGAGGTTGTGACCTCGAGCGTTTTGCCGGGCTTTGGCCTCAGCCTCGACGAAGTATTTAGTGATTTGTAGGCAAATCCTGTCCGAATTGCAAGAGGTAGCCGTTGTTGTCGTAAATGGCAAATTCGCGCATGCCATAATCAAAATCTTCTAGCGGATAACAAACATTAGCCTGGTCTTTAAGCTGTTCCCAAATTTCATCAACGTTAGGGGTGTTGAAATAAAAAGAACCCGTAAAAACGGCTTTTTCAAAACCGATATGTTCGTTAGGCAGGCTTACAAAGATTTGTACTTCGTCTTTTTGCAGGCAGGCCCAAAAAGTAGGCTGGTCGGTTAGGCAGGTAAAGCCGAGCAGCTGGGTGTAAAATTCAATAGTTGCATCAAACTGGTTAGTATAGAGGCAAGGGGTTAGTCGATCGAGTTGCATGTTGAGCTTTTAGTTGAACTAAGCTACGAAATTATGTTCAAGGTTGTAAAGTTTAGGCTCTGCTAGCCGGTGTTCTTTGCGATAACCTTATACGATCTGTCAATTAGGTTCGCCATTAAAAACTGCCGACCGGAAAATGCCAATTGTGCACGCTTTCTGCTTTAAAAATTCCTGCCAAAATCGTATTTTTGTAGTTTAATCGACACAAATATACATGAGCATTTCCACAAAATACGACCCTACGGCCGCAGAAGACAAATGGTACAGCTATTGGCTAGACAAAAAGTTTTTTCATTCAACACCCGATGAACGTGAACCTTATACCATCGTCATTCCGCCACCAAATGTAACCGGCGTATTGCACATGGGCCATATGCTCAACAACACCATTCAGGATGTGCTGATCCGTAAGGCGCGTATGCAGGGCAAAAATGCTTGCTGGGTACCTGGAACCGACCATGCTTCTATTGCAACCGAAGCAAAGGTGGTAGCCATGCTCAAAGAAAGAGGCATCAGCAAAAAAGACCTGAGCCGTGAAGAGTTTTTGAAGTACGCCTGGGAATGGAAAGAAAAATACGGTGGTATTATTCTAGACCAGCTCAAAAAACTGGGCGCCAGTTGCGATTGGGACAGAACCCGTTTCACCATGGAAGATGACCTGTCTGATGCGGTAATCGATAGCTTTATCCATTTGTACAAAAAAGGCAATATCTACCGTGGCGTGCGCATGGTAAACTGGGATCCTACAGGCAAAACTGCCGTTTCTGACGAAGAAGTGATCCGCAAAGAAGTAAACCAAAAGTTGTACTACATCAAATATGAGGTGAAAAACGAAGGCGAGCCTTCAGCTTTTCTGACCATTGCAACCACCAGGCCAGAGACCATCATGGCCGATAGTGCAATTTGTATCAATCCTAACGACGAGCGCTATACGCATTTGCATGGCAAAAAGGTTTTTGTGCCTTTGATCAATCGCGAAATTCCGATTATACAAGACGAATATGTAACCATGGAATTTGGAACAGGTTGCTTAAAAGTTACGCCTGCACACGATTTGAACGATTATGAACTGGGGGTAAAACACAAGCTTCCGGTTATCGATATCCTGAACGACGATGGTACTTTGAACGATAAGGCCGAAATCCTGATTGGCGAAGACCGTTTCGTGGCTCGTAAAAAGATTGCCAAAATGCTCGAAGAAAGCGGGCACTTGGAAAAAGTAGAAGATTATAAATCGCAGGTAGGTTTTTCTGAACGTACCGATGCGGTTATCGAGCCAAAACTATCGCTGCAATGGTTCAGTAAAATGGACCAGTTGGCCAAACCGGCATTGGAGGATGTGTTGAACGGCGAAGTAAAGCTGATCCCGGAAAAGTTCATCAATACCTATCGCCACTGGATGGAAAACGTGAAAGATTGGTGTATTAGTCGCCAATTGTGGTGGGGACAACGCATTCCAGCCTGGTATTTTCAGCACGAGGAGCCGGTTGTAGCCAAAACAAAGGCAGAAGCCATCGAAGAACTGATCAACCGTGTGCCAGAGCGTCGCGAGTGGTCTGAAGAATCGAAGTCAGGCTTTAGAAAACAGGCCGAAGAATTTATCAGGCAGGACGAAGACGTGGTTGACACCTGGTTTTCGTCGTGGTTGTGGCCGATTACCGTTTTTGGTGGTTTTAAAGATTCCCAGAACAAAGATTTCAACTATTACTACCCAACCAACGATTTGGTAACTGCTCCGGAGATTTTGTTCTTCTGGGTGGCCCGTATGATTATGGCTGGACGTGAATTTACAGGCAAAAAACCATTTACCAATGTTTATTTAACTGGTATTGTTCGCGATAAATTGGGCAGAAAAATGTCTAAATCGCTAGGCAACTCGCCTGATCCGATTGGACTGATCGAAAAATACGGTGCCGATGGCGTAAGGGTGGGCATGCTGATGTCTTCGCCGGCTGGCAACGATTTGATGTTCGACGAAGCTTATTGCGAGCAAGGCCGTAACTTTGCCAACAAAATCTGGAATGCCTTCCGCTTGGTAAAAGGATGGGAGGTTGACGAAACTTTGGCCAATCCAAACCAAAAGGCCATCGCCTGGTTCGAAAGCCGTTTTAGCGAAGCTTTGGCCGAAATCGAATCTAACTTTAAACAATACCGCTTATCCGAAGCCTTAATGGCGACCTATAAATTGGTATGGGACGATTTCTGCGCCTGGTACCTGGAAATGATCAAGCCCCAGTACCAACATCCGGTTGATGCCGAGACCAAGAAAATCACCGTCCAGTATTTCGAGCAGATTTTAAGGTTATTGCATCCTTTTATGCCATTTTTAACCGAAGAACTGTACCACGACGAGCTGTTTGGCGAGCGTGCCGAAATGGATTGCTGCATTGTGGCTGAATATCCGGTAATTGGGCAGGCAAACGAGGCTTTGCTTAAAGAGGCCGAATTGGTTAAAGGATTGGTTTCGGAAATCAGAAACGTAAGGAATAAACGCCAGATTTCGCCAAAAGAGGCTTTGCCTTTGGCAATCAAGGTAAATTCTGGACTCGATTATAAACAATGGGAAAACATTGTTTTCAAATTGGCCAATATTGAGCAGATCGAGTTGGTTAACGACAAGGTTGCGGGTGCGGCCAGCTTTATGGTGGGCAACGACGAATTCTTCATCAGTTTAGGAGGCAACGTTGATGCCGAGGCAGAAAAAGAGCGCTTAAGCAAAGAATTGGAATACCTGCAGGGCTTCCTGAAATCGGTTGATGCCAAGTTGGGCAACGAGCGTTTTGTACAAAATGCAAAACCCGAAATCATTGCCAACGAACGCAATAAAAAAGCCGATGCTGAATCTAAAATTGCAATCATTACCGAAAGCCTGGCGGCTTTGGAGGCTTAGTATGAAAAAAATAAAATTGGGTCTTGCCGGCTTGGCCTTGTGCTTTATGGCCTGCCAAAGCAACCAGAAACAACAGGAAACAGCTGATACGATGGTTCTGGATACAACCATTACGCAAGAGGTAGAAGTGCCACCTCCACCGGTTGCTGGGAGCGATACGGGTTTAAAACCAAATCCAAATACCATTTTGGTAAGTTGCGATGGGGTAGGGAAGATTACTTTTGACGATACCTACGAATCTATTGAACGCAAGGCTGGCAAAGCGAATGTAGGACTTGATTCTGTAATAGTTAATGGTGTGTTTCAGCAGACTTTTGCGACCAAAGTTTGGAAAGGTACGGCAGGAGAGCTTACCATCAATTGGCAGGAGAATAAACCTCCCTATCAAACCATTCAGAATATCATTATTGATAAACCCGGCGCTACTTATGTGTTGCAGAATGGCATTAAATTAGGCAGTCCGCTATCACTGTTTAATAAGCTGAATGGCAAACCGGTAATGCTCATTGGCTTTGCGGGTAAAAATGCAGGTACCTTAATGAGTTTTGACGGGGGCAACCTGATGGCGCAGATACCTTGCGTGAGGGGAGTTTTTGCTTTGCCTCTGATGAAGTCGCACCCTAAAGAGGTAGATGCGGTACTGACGCCAAACCTGGTTCAATCAGACCACACAGCTTTTAAGATTTACGATCCTACATTGGTAAAGATAATTGTCAACTCAAAAAGATAAAAGATGAAGAAATTAGCGGTCATGCTTTCAGTAGCCCTTTTGGTGGCCTGTTCCAATAAAAAAGCAACAGAAAATACAAGTAGTTCAACCATCTTTATCGAGCAGAAAGTAAACGAGTTTATTGCCGAAAACCCTGATTGGACCAAAGACCAGGCAACCCAGGATGCCACTACCGATAAGTTTAAGCATTGGGCCATAAACCTGAGCAACGAGCCTGACTTTCTGAAAGACATGCCTTTAAAGCTCAAAAGCCTAACCGATACGTTGGTAAGCGGACAAACTTTTAAGCTGGCCACTTTTGTGGGCTATAACGATAATGCAAGGCCCAAAGGTTCGCTGTTAAATTACATCCAGCTTCAAATAAACGGTATTATGCCCGATGATATTGTGAAAACCGTAACACTCGACAAAAACTATACGCTTACCGGCAACTTGTATAAGCAAGGCAAAAGAGCCGATGTGAAGTTTGTGAAGGTGGCCGATTTTAAAGGTTATGACATAGGCAAATACACCTTTTCTATTACGGCGGTAAAACCGATGTAGTTTTACAATAAGTTTTAGTCACAGATGAACAGATTGGTTTTGGGGATTTAGGCCTATTAATTTCGTTCATCAATGACTTTTACCCTATAGCTTAGGGGGGCTTTAGGCTTTTGTTTCTATTGTAATTAAAATATTATTGCTCAGGCTATTAATTCTGATTGAAAAACCTTATTATTGGTTAGGTTAAAACGTTTAAGCTGCCTAACATCAACTTTTCACTCATTCAATAACCGTTCTGAGATGGATAACACTAGAAGAACATTTATCAAGCAATCCGTATTGCTTGCAGCCGCTACTTATGCAGGTACGCTCAGTACAAGCGCAAAAAGCTATAACCGCATTATAGGTGCCAACGATCGAGTTCGTGTAGGTGCAGTCGGTTTTTCGGATCGATTTAGGGAAACGCTTTTTCCCTGTTTTCAAAATCACTACAAGGAACTGAATTTTGACCTGGTTGGCCTTTCCGATCTGTGGGCCTACCGCAGGGATCAGGGTACTGCCTTTCTCAAGGAAAAAACGGGTAGCGATATCAAAAGCTGTCGCAACAACGACGAACTATACGCCATGAAAGACCTGGATGCGGTTATTATCAGTACGGCCGATTTTCAGCATGCTTTGCATACCATAGAAGCGGTAAAAGCCGGTTGCGATGCCTATGTAGAAAAACCCTTTGCCGAAACCATGGATGATGCCAAAGCTGCCTTAAAGGCCGTGAAATCCAGCAATAAAATTGTACAGATCGGTTCGCAACGCCGCAGTGGCGAGAATTATAAAAATGCAGCTGAATATATCCAACAGGGTAAGTTTGGGCCCATTACAGCGGTGGATTTGGTGTGGAACGTAAACCAACCCGGGCGTTGGCGCAGACCTGCCTTGGTAGCCAAACTCAAACAGGAAGACATCGATTGGAAGCGTTTTCTGCTCAACCGTCCGGCCGATACCTGGGACCCTCGCAAATATTTGGAATACCGCTTGTTCTGGCCTTACTCTTCGGGCATGCCCGGGCAGTGGATGTCGCACCAAATTGATACGGTGCACTGGTTTACGCAGTTGCATCATCCGCGCAGCGTAGTGGCCAATGGTGGTATCTACACTTGGAAGGATGGCCGCAAAAATTGGGATACCATGGTGGCGGTATTCGATTATGGCAAACCCAATACCAGTGATGGCTTTCAGGTTACCTTTACCTCGAGGATGCAGAACAGCGTAGGCGATGTAGGCGAAGTGTATTATTCGAACGGCGGAGAGCTCAACCTCATCACCAATAAAGTTTCGCCAAAAGGAGGCTTGGGCGAGAAAGAAGCGGCCGCTATGGGCATGAAAGCCAATTTGTTGGGCAATTTCGACCTTTCCAAAGCCGAGATCAAGACGGCTACCGGTGCCAGCATGGGTGGCGATCCCCTAACTTCGGGCCACATGCGCAACTGGATGGAGTGCGTACGCAGTCGAAAAACGCCAAATGCTCCGGTTGAGGCAGGTTACTATCATTCTATAGCCAATATCATGACCAATGCGGCGGTACATACCGGTGCAAAAGCCACTTTCGATGAGCAAAAACAGGAAGTAATGGCCAACGGCAAGACTTTCAAATATTAAACCCATATCTACCTATCATTTATAACCCCAATATAATGAAGCTGAACACGATTACCTTAGCACTTTCCCTGCTTGGCCTAACCACGGCTGTACAAGCGCAAAAAACTACCTCTTTGTTTGATGGCAAAACCCTAAATGGCTGGAAGCCCATTGTGGGTTCTGCACCTTATGCCATAGAGAACGGCATGATTGTAGGTACCATGGCCAAAGGTTCGCCCAACTCTTTTTTGGTGACCGAAAAAGAATACGGCAATTTTATTTTAGAGCTGGATGTAAAACTGGAAGGCACCGAAACCAATTCGGGTATCCAAACGCGTAGCCATTTTAATCCTGCCGGCAACCAAGGCAAAGGCATGGTGTACGGAAGGCAGGTTGAAATAGATCCATCGGCCAGATCGTGGACTGGCGGTATCTACGACGAGGCCCGAAGGCAGTGGCTTTATCCGCTAGAACTTAATCCGAAAGCCAAATCGGCTTACAAGGTAGAAGAATTTAACCATTATAAAATCGAATGTATCGGTAACGAAACCAAAACCTGGGTAAACGGCATTCCGGTTGCCTATGTTATCGATACCGTTGATCAAACTGGTTTTATTGGCCTGCAGGTGCATGGCATTGGCAATAACCTCAAATTGGATGGCAAAAAGGTTTATTTTAAAAACATCCGCATCCAAACCGAAAATCTCAAGCCACAGGCTTTTCCAAAGGGAATTTATACCGTTAATTTTATGCCTAATAACCTTTCTGCCTACGAAAAAGCCAATGGTTATAAATTGCTGTTTGATGGCAAAACCAATGCAGGCTGGGTTGGGGCCTATAAAACCGCATTCCCGGCAAAGGGCTGGAGCATTGCCAATGGCGAGCTGACAGTGCTGCCGTCGGATGGGGCAGAATCAACCAATGGAGGCGATATCGTGACCAAGGAAGAGTTTTCGGCCTTCGATCTTTCTTTCGATTTCAAACTGTCTGAAGGCGCCAACAGTGGCGTAAAATACTTCGTCACCCTGTCTGAAAAAAATACCGGATCGGCCATCGGTCTCGAGTATCAGGTACTGGATGACGAGAGGCATCCCGATGCCAAATTGGGCAGGGATGGCAACAGGACATTGGCTTCGCTGTACGATTTGATGACCGCTAAAAAGGAAGCCCGTTTCCTGCATCCTATTGGTGCCTGGAACAGCGGCAGGGTAGTGGTTTATCCGAACAACAAAGTAGAACATTACCTCAACGGCGTAAAAGTATTGGAATATACCAGGGGGTCTGAAGAATTCAGGAAGCTGGTTGCTTTGAGCAAATATAAGGTTTGGAAAGATTTTGGCGAGGCGCCTAAAGGGCACCTTTTGTTACAGGATCATGGAAACCGGGTGAGTTTTAGAAGCATCAAAATCAAGACTTTGTAATGCGACGTCGTACTTTTATTCAAAAATCGGCCCTGATGGGGTCTGGTTTGTTGCTGTCAGACCGTTTGATGGCCAACCTGTATGCCGAACCCATTTCTATGGCCATGATTGGCTGTGGCGATCGGGGCAAAGGGGTGCTTTCCGTTGTCAGATCTATGCCTGAGCTGTTTAAAGTAGCTGCTTATTGCGATGTGCTCGATTTTAGATTGGCCGAAACCAAGCCTTATGTGCCGGCATCGGCCGAAGCAGTAAAAGACTACCAGAAAATTCTCGACAATAAAAATATCAAGGCCGTATTTATTGCGGTACCCTTAAACCAGCATTTTAAAATTGCCAAAGATGCCGTGCTGGCAGGCAAGCACGTTTATGTAGAGAAAACCATGACCTACAATGCCAGTCAGGCGCTCGAATTGAGGAAGCTGGTGAAGCAATACCCTAAACAGGTATTTCAGGTGGGTTACCAATACCGCTATTCGCCTTTGTATTTTAAGGTAAAGGAAATGATCCAGAGTGGCTATATCGGCAAGGTTTCGCAGATAGACTGCCGGTGGGACAGAAACGGCAACTGGCGCAGGGCAGTACCCGATCCGGGTTTAGAACGGCAGATCAATTGGCGCATGTACAAGGAATACTCTGGTGGCCTGCCTGCCGAGCTGTTGTCGCACCAAATCGATTTTATCAATTGGGCATTCGAAACGCAACCCAACGAAATTTTGGGAACCGGCGGGATTGACGTCTTTAAGGATGGCCGCGAAACCTACGACAATGTGCAGGCCGTTTTAAGGTACAAGGAGGCGGGTATGATCGGCAATTTTGGAGCCACCTGTGGCAATGCGCATGATGGTTACCTGTTCAAGATCAAAGGCACCAAAGGCACGGTTTCCCTGCTCACCAATACGGGGGTATTTTATCCTGAAAAGGCTTTGGCCAAAGAACTGGGTATTGTTGATGGCGTAACCAGTGCCACCAAAATAGCACCCCATGCCGACGGGGGCATCCCGATTTTAGACAAGCCTACCATAGACGGTACTAACTATGCCTTGAAAGCTTTTTACGAATCGATAACAGCAGGGAGTATGCCCGTTTCGAACATCGATACAGGCACCAAGGCTTCTATTTGTGTGGCCATGTGCAACGAAGCCATTTATTCGGGGCAAAGCCAGTTTTGGAAAAAGGAATACGATTAGGAAGCTAAATTAAAGCGCCTGATAGTGGGGAAGCTCGGCCACAAACAAAAAACGGCCGTTGCTATGGTCTATTTGGGCATGGTAATGCTGCAGGCCATTGGTTACCACCAGCCAAGGCGCTTTGTAAACCGAGTTATAGCGCGCAGCTTGGTCAAAAGTAGCTTGTGTAATCGCCACCGAAGGCGCTTTGCATTCGATAACCATCAATTTATCGCCGGCCGTATTGTAGACCAGAATATCGCTTCTTTTACGCGTTTGATTAAGGCTGAGGCCTCCTTCAATCTGTAGCAATGCGGTAGGGAAGCCTTTTTCCTTCACCAAAAAACGGATAAAATGCTGCCTTACCCATTCTTCGGGCGTTAAAACCAAATGCTTTTTGCGGATTTCGTCGAAAATGAAATAGGTATCCTCTTTTTGCGTAATCTTAAAGGGATGAGGGGGCAAATTAAGGGGCGTAGGGTTAAAGGGCATTTAAAGCAGTTTTCGGTTTTCAGTTCCCGGTTCCGGTTCTCGGTTGGCAGTTTGCTATAGGCGGTTTTAGGCTAACGGTTTTCAATTCCCGCTTTTAGCATCTCAATACTCAATACTCAATACTCAAATCTCATATCTCACATCTCATATCTCACATCTCACCGACAAATATACTACCTCAAATCTAATTTAAATCGTAATTTTACGGCAATGAGCGCGGTTGATATCCTAAAAGACTTAAAGGCAAGAAAATTCAAGCCACTATACTTATTGCAGGGCGAAGAACCTTATTATATTGACCAGGTGGTTGATTACATGGAGAAGCATGTGCTGAGCGATGGCGAAAAAGGTTTTAACCAAACGGTGCTCTATGGCAAAGACACCGACATGGCCACTATTCTAAATGCGGCCAAACGCTATCCGATGATGTCCGAATACCAGCTTATCATTGTGAAAGAAGCCCAAGACCTGAAATGGGCCAAAGAAACCGAAGGCAGCAGCAAAGAGGCCGAAGTAGCGCTCAACTATTTTGAGAAGCCCTTGCCGAGCACTATTTTGGTGCTTGCCTACAAATATGCCAATTTCGACAAGCGCAAAAAGATATACAAGGCCATTGCCAACAACGGCGTGGTTTTTCAGTCTGACCCAGTGCGCGATTACAAACTAATGCCCTGGATCGAAGACCATATCAAGGAAAAAGGCTATAAAATTGCTCCTCAGGCGGCCGCGCTGATGGCCGAATACCTGGGCACCGATTTGTCTAAAATTGCCAACGAAGTAGAAAAGCTCTGTTTGAACATCAGCAAAGATGCCACGATACAAACAGACGATATCCAGCGTAATATTGGTATCAGCAAGGAATACAACGTATTCGAACTGCAAAAGGCATTGGCCACGCGCAATGTGCTCAAATGCAATCAGATTGTGAATTATTTTGCCGACAATCCCAAAGCCAACCCTATGGTGATGGTGATGGCCAATTTGAGTGCTTATTTTACCAAAATTCTCAAATACCACTACCTGCCCAATAAAAACGATGCCGCTAAGGAACTGGGTGTAAATCCATATTTTGTGAAAGATTACGAAACCGCCGCCCGGACGTTCAGCATTGGCAAAACCTTCGACATCATCAGCATACTTCGCAGCTACGATCTAAAAAGCAAGGGTTTAGACAGCACCGGAAATACGACCGATGGTGAGCTGTTAAAGGAAATGTTGTTTAAGATAATCCATTAGTTGGTTGGTATGTTAGTTTGTTGGGTGGTTAGTTGTTGACAAATGTTTAATCGTTAACTTAGAACTGCCAATTCAAAACTGCTAACTGTCAACTAAGAACCGGTAATTGTTTCAATCATTCACTCATTCATTCACTCATTCATTCACTCAATCATTCATTCAATCATTCCCCATGCTCAAAGGACTTCGCACCATTGTTTATCATGTTACTGATCTAGCCAAGGCCAAAGAATGGTACCAACAGGTTTTTGGCATCATGCCTTATTTTGACGAGCCTTTCTACGTAGGCTATAACGTCGGCGGTTTCGAACTCGGCCTCGATCCTGATCCCTCAAGCTACCAAAATGGCAACCAATCAATAACCTATTGGGGCGTTGACGATATCAAAGCAGCCTTCGAAAAGATGGAGATTTTGGGTGTTAAGGTACACGAAGCCCCTAAAAACGTGGGCGGCCCAATTTGGGTAGGCAGTATTTACGATCCTTTTGACAACGTAATAGGCCTGATAGAAAATCCGGAGTTTCAGGCTTAAGTCTGTAGGCTGTCGTGTTTTGTAGGTTAACAAGCCGGCCAATCCTTCATTAACCACCCTCAGCACCAAATACCAACTGGTGATTTTCGCCTAAATATTTCTAGGCATTGTAACTACAAAGTTATTGATATGGCGATATAATTGGCTCTTTGGTCGTTTATATTTACTTGTCAATTAACTTATTATTACATGAAAAGAAATTTACTAACCATTTTACTGGCAGTGGGCGCCATTGCGGCAACCCAGGCACAAGTAAGGCCACAAGGCGGTGGTGCAACAGATAGTACCCGCAGGGCTCCGGGTGCGGCCCTGGGCTCGGGTGTGAGGGCACAGCCTAAACCTTATAACCAGGTGATTACCGATAAGGCACTTACCCGAAAGGGAATGATTACTACCCATAAAATTGAAGACAAATACTATTTTGAAATTGCCGATACCACTTTAGGCAGAGACATTTTGGTGGTAAGCCGCATCTCAAAATCGGGTACCGAAGTCCGTGCAGCGCAAGGGTATGCCGGCGATGTCATCGGCAGTACGGTAATCCGTTTCGACAAAGGACCCAACAACCGCATTTTTATGCGAAAAATCAGCTTCAAAACGTATAGTCCCGATAGCACGACGTCGATGTACCAGAACCTGAAAAATTCAAGCATCCAGCCTATTGCGGCTTCTTTTAACGTAGCAGCGTATTCGCCCGACAAAAACGGCAGCGTTATCGATGTAACCGATTACATCAACAGCGACAACGATATTTTTTATTTCAGTTCGCCAATATCCAAAACCCGCTTCAGGTTGGGTAGCCAATTGGCCGATCGCAGCTATATTCAAAACATCCGCAGTTTTCCGATGAACGTAGAGATCAGCACAGTTAAAACCTACAGCTTATCAGCAGCAACCACTGGCGGTTTTGGCGGTGGTGCGCCAGCAGGCGGAGGCGGTGCAGGTGGTTCAACCGGTTCGGCAACCATAGAGCTCAATACTTCGATGGTGATTTTGCCTAAAGTGCCTATGAAAGCCCGCTATGCCGATCCACGTGTAGGCTATTTTACGGTTGGTTATACCGATTTCGACCTCAACCCGCAAGGGGTGAAGGAAATCGAGCTCATCAAACGTTGGAGATTGGAACCAAAACCTCAGGATTTGGCCAAATACAAACGTGGCGAGTTGGTGGAGCCGGCTAAACAGATTGTGTATTACATCGATCCGGCTACGCCAAAAAAATGGGTTCCTTACCTGATTGCCGGTATAAACGATTGGCAAAAAGCCTTTGAGAAAGCCGGTTTCAAAAATGCCATCGTAGGCAAAATGGCACCAACCAAAGCACAGGATTCGACCTGGAGCATAGACGATGCACGTCATTCGGCTATTGTGTACAAGCCTTCAGAAATTGCCAATGCCAGCGGACCGAGCATTTCCGATCCTCGCAGCGGCGAAATCATGGAAAGCCATATCAACTGGTATCACAACGTGATGAAACTGGTGCACGATTGGTATATGATCCAAACGGCTGCGGTTGATCCAAGGGCGCGCAAAGTTACTTTCAGTGACGAATTGATGGGCGATTTGATCCGTTTCGTTTCTTCGCACGAAGTAGGCCATACTTTGGGCTTGCTGCACAACTATGGTTCAAGCTCAACCGTGCCGGTAGAAAACCTGCGCAACAAAAAATGGGTAGAAGAAAATGGCCACACGCCGTCTATTATGGATTATGCCCGTTTCAACTATGTCGCGCAGCCAGAAGACAACATTACTTCGAAAGGTTTATATCCACGCATTGGCGATTATGATAAATGGGCCATTGAGTGGGGTTATAAATACCTGGATGGCAAAGGTGCCGGCGATGAAACTGCCGCCTTGAATAAAATGGTGATCGAATCGGCCAAAAACAGACGCCTATGGTTTGGCACCGAGTCTAACCCAGACGATCCGCATTCACAAAATGAAGATTTGGGCGACAATGCCATGAAAGCCAGCGATTACGGTATCAAAAACCTCAAGGTAATTTTGCCTCAATTGCCAGCTTGGACTAAAGAGCCTAACGAAGGTTACGAGAATTTAGCGAATATGTATGGCCAGTTAACTACGCAGTTTGGCCGCTATATGGGCCACGTTGCCAAGAATGTAGGCGGTGTTTACGAAAATCCGAAAACCGTTGAGCAGGCCGGTTCCATTTACGAGCGCGTGCCGGCGGCCACGCAAAAAGAGGCCATGGACTTCTTGAACAGGCAATTGTTCATAACGCCAAAATGGATGTTGAACCAGTCGATTTTGGATAACATTGATCAAAATCCATTGGAAGTAGTTTCCAGGTTACAGGGTTCTACCCTGAGCCGTTTGTTGAGCAACAATACCTTGAGCAAATTGGTGGCTGCCGAAGCTACAGATGGTGCCACGGCTTACAAAATTACCGATCTGTTTGGCGATTTGAACGGTTCGATCTTCACTGAGCTGAAATCAAATGCAACGATCGATGTATATCGTCGTAACCTGCAAAAGGCCTATGTAGATAAGCTGATTGCCATTGTGAAACCAGCTGCGCCAGCACCAACAGCGGTTAATGCCGTTTTAACCGGCAGGGGCGGTAACATTCCTACGGGTTTGTCGGCGTCGCAAAGCGATGTGGTATCGGTGGTTAAAGGCCAGTTGCGTGATTTGGATAAAACCATCAAATCGGCGGCAGGCTCGCAAGGCGATACCTTAAGCAAATACCATCTGCAAGACCTGGCCGACCGCATCGAGGCGGCTTTAGACAGCAAAAAAGACTAAGCACTTTTATTAGAAAAACAGAAAAGCCCCGAAATTTTCGGGGCTTTTTGTTTTATTTCGACATCAAATAGTCGTCCAGATTTTCCATTCCTGCGGTAAAGCCTTCTTTAAAGCTCATACCGATAATGGTGTTCATGTCTTCCTCCTTGTCGAAGGTGATTTCGATGTAAACCTGGGTTTCGTTGCCTTCGGCCTTGAAGTTCTTGTCCCAGTGCATGATTGGAAATTCAAGGTTAGGTGTACCGTTTTCGTCGCAAAAGCCTGCCGAACTGTTGATGTGGCTTTCTGGGTTTACGATATGGTAATCTACCTTGCACCAATGGCGCTCGCCTTCGGGGCCCACCATGCAATAGAGCCAGTGGCCACCGCTCTTGCAATCCATGGTTTTGGTTTCAGCCTTAAAAGGTTTAGGCGCCCACCATTGGTCCAGGATTTCACTGTCTGTCCAGGCTCTCCATACGGTAGAGAGGTCGGCACCGAACGACCTCGTTACGGTTATTTTCTTGTTTTGTGGTTCTTTCGAAAAGATAGCTTCTCTCTTTGTCATGATTTTTTAGGTTCTAAATTTTCCAATAAGTTGTCCAATTGTTCGAAACGAGTTTCCCAAAGTTTGCGGAACTGCTCCATCCACAGGTCAACCTCTTTCATTTGCTTCGGGTTGAAGTGATAATAGATTTCGCGGCCATTTTGCTTTTGTTTAATAAGCTGGCACTCGTTTAATATTTTGATGTGCTTGGATATGGCCTGACGGGTACTGTCGAAATTTTCGGCAATGGCATTGGGCGTCATGGCTTGTAGGGCGAGCAATCCGATAATGGCGCGGCGGGTAGGGTCGGCAATGGCCTGGAATACGTCTCTTCTCATAAAAATAATAATTTGCAACCGTTCAGTTGCAAATATAAGCGAAACCAATCGGTTGCGCAAATGTTTTTTGAAAAAATGTAAATAGCTTTAGCTATCGTGATAGTGAGGAGACTTTTAAGACTTTGAGTATTGCCCAAATTCTTCAAGCCATTGCTTAAAATAACGGGTAATTTCTTCGTGAATATTTTCCTTATTTATTCCATCGACATACCACTGAACATCACTATATTGAAGATCGCTCATTGCCCAATAAAGGAGGAAGAACTGCTGTAATCTTTTATCATGATTAAGATCTTCATATAAGTCATTTAAAATATCTAATACTTTTTTATACTTTATTTTGCCTTTTAGCGCTTCAAGTATGAGGTAAGAAGAATACCCATAAGCGATTTGATGCTTATCGTTATAATCTAAAGCTAATTCTTGTAAAACCTTATCCGTTAACGTTCTCATCTCAAACTGATTAAAGGGGGCGCTTTCGCCTGCAAGAATGATTAAGTGCTCTGTATCAAATCCCGACATCAGCATTTCAATAGCCCATTGAACCCACTCTTCATTGATAGAATGGTTAAGGCTTTTATAGGTAAGAATTGCATAAGTTGATTTTGGAAAATTTGAAGGGAGAGGTATTGACATAAAGCATTTCTTAATCAACTAATATAATAAATATCTCTATGAGTTATTTGGGTTTTCTTCTTCACTTGCTTCTGTAATTAGTTACTGCAAATCGTCATTTTTAATGCCCCTTTTGTTCTTCTTGATTTCGCTTTGCAATTTGCCAAAACGATAGTTTAGGCTTAATCCAAAATTCCGATAATAGTTGCGGGTATGGCTAAGCTGGCTAAATCCTGGACCACTTAATTCATCGTTTATATCCCTGAATTTGGAAAAAGGGTTGCTTACAGAAATGCCAATGTTCAATTTGCTCTGCAACAGATCCTTGCTTAAGCTGAAAGAATTGCCTACATAACCATTGGTACTGCTTTGTGCACCAGAAACCCCGCCAGAGTCCATGGTAAAATCGGCCCCTGCACGCCAGCCTTGGTTAAAACGATACCCGCTCGAAATATTAGCGTAGGCCATAGCGCCACTACCGTTTAGCAAGGCCTGATCTATGGTTGCAGAAAAATCAACATAGCGCAGGTCGGCGTTTAGGCTAATGTTCCATTGCTTGGTTAACGGATAGTTGAGATAGATATTAATCTTATAAATGCCACCCGTAAAGTTGTTTTCGTAAGTAGTTAAGGTAAGGTTGCGGCTGGCATCGAAGATAGAAATCTGACCAATTACGTTATTAAAGAAGATATGGCCAAGGGCAATATTAAAGGTCCATTTTTTAGAGCGTAGGTAGCTTAACTGTAGCAGGTCGCTGGTGGTTGGTCGTAGGCTAGGGTTGCCCATTCTTTCGAAATCTGGATTGGAGCGGTCGATAAAAGGATTCAATTGATAAATAGAAGGGCGTTGGATGCGCTTACTGTAGCTGAAGCTCAGGCTGCTAAATTCGCTTAATTTTCTGCTGATGGCGGCATTTGGCATGGCATTCCAATAATTTTGTACCACCTGTTGGCTTCCTGTATTGAAATTGGCATCGATAATGGTTTTTTCTAACCTAATTCCAGCTCTGAATTGCCATTTTCCCACATTATAACCGTAAGAATTATAAAAGGCATAAACTTTTTGTCCATTTGCAAAGCTATCTGATTTCGAAGGGTCTAAAACGAAACTCGTGCCGTTGTAACCTAAATAATTGAAATCGCTGCTGTTATTTCTGAAAATACCTTTCAAACCGGTTTCCATTAGTAATTTTCCAAATGGCTGTACATAATCTACCTGTACGGTTTGTTCTGTTAAGCCTTCGTTATTGCTTTGCCTAAAAGCGGGCATATTGTAGTTAATAAGCTGCTCGAAATCTTGATCGGTGTTCAAATGGCCTTCGTTGCGCAGGTAACGATAAGAAAAAGTGAGGAGCTGATTCTTGTTTTTGGCAAAGCCCAACTGATAATTTAAGCTTGCATCGATACCATTGCCATTGCGTTGGTTCTGATTGATCAGGCCGTATTGCTGAATGAGGTTGTTGCTGGCGAAAAATTGGCTCAATTGATTTCCGGAGCCATTAAGCCGATTGCCATTCCAATTAAACTGCCCTGAAAGCAAATGAAGACTATCCAATTCGTAGCTCAACTCAATGCCCGAATAGGCCGTGTTGTTTGTCGATTTGCGGTTGCTCTCCTGTACTAGGTAACTTTTTGTGCTTTGTCTGTTAGTTGTTGCAAAGGTATTAGGCTGATTGAACCTGCTGGCGCCTGCTAGCGCAGTAAGCCCAAGCTTGCCATATTTTAAGCTGAATGTGCCTCCCGTTCCAGGGCCACCAATGGGTGCTTTTCCGTTCAGGTTTAACGAACCTTGGTAGCCATCAAAAGCCTGTTTAACAGTAATAATATTGATAATACCGGCCAAGCCCTCACCATCGTATTTGGCAGATGGATTAGTCATCACTTCGATGCTTTTAATGGTAGAAGCAGGGATGCTTCGCAAAATATCCTTCGGATTTCTTTCTACCAGTCCCGAAGGTTTGCCATTGATAAACACGCGATAGCTCGAACTGCCTTTTAACTGGATGTTTTCATCGGCATCAACCGTAATGAAAGGTATTTTGCGCATCATTTCTAATACACTGCTTACCTTGCTTTGCGGATCGGCCTGTAAATCGTAGCTGATTTTGTCGGCATCTTGCTTAACCAAAGGTTTCTGCCCAGTGATATTCACAGTACGCAAATTTTTGGCTTCTCCGATCATGTATATGGTATTAAGCTCATGTAAAGGCGATTGCTCGCTTAAGCTTACGCTCATCTTTTTGCTTTTATAGCCCATGCCCTGAATGCGGAGGTTGTAATTGCCTGCCTTTAATTCGCTAAAGCTAAAAGAGCCATCAGCCTTGCTTAAGCTGGTTTGCAAAAGACTATCGGCAGCATTGAGTAATCCAATAGTTAGAAATTCTAAGGGTGCTTTGCTGGCAGAATCAATTAACACACCACGAATGCGCATTGCTTTGTTCTGGGCAAAAGATGAATTGGAGAAGGCAAATAGCGAAATAAATAAGACGATGACGAATTTGATAGCTGGCGTTTTCATGTTGCTTTTGTTGATCTGAAACAAAAATTCAATTTGATGCTTAGCCGTAGAAAAATAAATGACGAACTGAGGGTTTGAACTGATGGAATGCGATTTATCCCTGTCGAGATTTTTCATCAGCCAAAAACTGAGTTTCATCAGCAATTTGAGCATTTCGGACAGCAATTATTTAAGGAACAAAAAAAATTGTCCACCTTTAACTGATCGAAGCCATATGGATACAAGCAATACCCAACAGAAAAAAGGCAAAACACCGCGAAAGTGGGGCAACCGCTTGTTGTTCTACTTTACCGTTATGGCTGTGGTGCCCGTGTATTGGGCTTCGCTTTTCTATATCAAGTTGGTATCGGGCAATAATGCCGAAGAGCTTGGTTTTGCAGTAACTGTTGCTTTCTTCTTGTTTTTGTATTTGGGTTGGTACCTGGCCGATTCTTGGCAATTGAAGAGCGAACGTTTGCTTAAAAAGGCAATTACAGCCTTAGGTTTGGTCGTAGTGGCTTGTTTTGTAGGGCTTTTTATTCATGCCGATATCCAGTTGCCACACCTGCCAGCCGTTAACCTGCTGTTGTTTTGGGCACTTTTTATTTTGCTGAGTTCGGCCTTGGGCGCCTGGCTTAAATTCCTGGTTAAACGCTTCAATTTGCGCATAGATCAAGCCAATGCCTTGGCTACGCAGAGCAAGAGCGAACTGCAGTTGTTGCAATCGCAATTGAGTCCCCATTTCTTGTTCAATACGCTCAATAACATGTATGGGCTTTCTATTAGCGATCATGAGAAAATCCCGGACTTGTTGTTAAAACTGTCAGAATTGTTGCGTTATTCGGTTTACGAAGCCAAAGAACTGTTGGTTCCGTTAAAGAGCGAGCTGGCCTATATTCACAATTATATCGATTTCGAAAAGATCAGGATTGGCAATCGCTTGTCGTTGACCTGTAATTTAGAGCAGGTGGGCACAGAGCACATCAAGATAGCCCCCATGTTGTTGATCGTATTCATTGAAAATGCTTTTAAGCACTCCAAAAATACAGCGCAGAAATCAATAGTGATCGATATAACGCTGAAAACCTGGGAAGACTGGATTTTGTTTTCCATCAGAAACAGTTTTGATGAGCACGAAGAAAAAACGAAGAACCTGAGTAGCGGCTTGGGACTAAGCAATACATACCAAAGGCTAAAGGTGCTTTACCCCAACCAATACGAATTGAAAATCAGCAAAGACGAAGGCATGTACAACGTAAGCCTCCAATTAAAAATGAAATAGATGAACACCATCAAATGTTTGATTGTTGACGATGAACCTATTGCCAGGCAGATTATTGAAGGCTATGCCAAGCAATACCCTCTGCTCGAGGTAGTGGCTTCGTGCGAGGACGCCATGGAGGCGCGCATCCAATTGCAAAAACAGCCTATCGATTTGATCTTTCTCGACATCAATATGCCGGTAATTGATGGCATTGGTTTTTTGAAAACGCTAAAAAAAGCGCCACAGGTGATCTTTACCACGGCCTACAAGGAATATGCGGTTGATGCCTTCGAACTTTCGGCCAGCGATTACCTGCTTAAACCCTTTTCTTTCGAACGTTTTTTAATGGCGGTGGATAAAGTAGCCGAAAAGCTGGCGCCAGCTACAACACCCACGCCTGTAGTCGAAACAATTCCTGTCGACGACTTTATGTTCATTAAAAGCGATAACAAAATTTTTAAGGTAGCTTTTGATGATATCCTTTACCTCGAGGCTTTTGGCAACTATACCAAGGTATTTTTGAGCGATAAGCAACTGATGCCAACAGCCACACTCACCAGCTTGGAAGAAGTCTTGCCTAAAAACCGTTTCATCCGGGTGCACCGCTCTTTCATCATTAACAAAAATCACATCAGCCATATTGAAGGCAATCGGGTTTTTATCCGCAATCAGGAAGTGCCCATTTCGGCTAATTTTAGAGAAGGCTTTTTAAGGGTTTGTGGGTTGTAAATTCACGATAAATTTTAACAAGTTTTCTTGCCAGATTGAAAATTATCCTTTTCCTAAATCCGTTCCATTTTAGTAATTTCGGGGCTTAAATACCGAAACATGAACCATTGGCTAGTCAAATCAGAACCTTTTAAATACAGTTGGGAAAAATTTAACCAAGACGGACGCACCTTTTGGGATGGCGTGCGCAATTTTCAGGCCCGCAACAACCTCAGGGCCATGAAAGAAGGCGATTTGGTGCTTTTTTACCACAGCAACGAAGGCAAAAATGTAGTTGGTATTGCCAAGGTGGTCAAAGAAGCCTATCAAGATCCAACCACCAGCGATCCGAATTGGGTAGTGGTTGATTTGGCGCCTGTACAAAGCCTGGCCAAACCAGTGAGCCTCGAGCAGATCAAAGCCGAAGAAAGCCTGAAAGACATTTCCTTGGTCCGTCAGGGCCGTTTGTCGGTGATGCCCCTAAAAGCAACAGAGTTCGATAAGATTCTGGAAATGGGAAGTTAAGGTGAGTTTACGGTTGTAAGTTGTGGGTTGTCAAAAATAAAGATAAAAGAGCAAAGATAAATATTGTCATCCTGAGCCTGTCGAAGGACAGAAGGGGAATGTCTTATTGTGAGTTAGCTAAAGGATAAAGGAGCAAGGATTAATTAGCTAATAAGCTAATAATGCGTCACCCTGAATTTATTTTACTTCGTAGCTTTCCGCTCCGCTACAGGTCAGGGTCTCTCTAGTTAAAATACTGAAACAAGTTCAGCATGACGATACTTATTACCTAAAACTTATTCCTTACTACTTAAAACTTAAAACTTTCCACTTTTAACTTTCAACCTTCGACTTTCCACTTTTAACCTTCAGCCCCCAACTTCCTCTTGCTCGCCAATAAACCAATGCTCATGATCAAACTGGTGCCCAATACCACTACAAACAAGAAAGAAGTGCCAATTTCGGGCAGTTGCATGCTGGGAGGCAGATTATAGTACAACAAGATGCTGATCAGGCCACGTGGCGTAACAAAGCCTTCGGGCATTACATTCTCCCGCCTGAAGAGCAAGAGGTACACAAACCTGATGACGTAAATGCTCAGCAAAATCAGAAAGCCATTAACCAGTACATTTTGGTTGTTCAGGTCGTAAATGTTAATGGTAAAGCCGAAAATCACAAAGAAGAAGGTGCGTATAATAAAGGCACTCTCGGCCGAAAGCTGGTGTAGCTGAGACAGATCTTTGGCCAGGTTTTCGTACAAAAACACCGTTCTGAACCAGGCATGCCTAATGGTATCGGCGTTGTTTAAAAAGAGGCCAAAAGCCAAGATCAGCACCAGCGACGAAAGGTGGTGCGATTGCCCAATGGCATAAACCAAGATGAGGATGGAAATGATCAGGAAGAACTTGATGTGATGGGAAATCTTGCCCATCAGGTAAAGTAAAAATATACAGGCAATGACCGAAAATACAATGACTATAGCCATGTCAAGGCCCAGCGCGGCAAAAGAACTGGCCGAAACATGCGGATTTGAAATGGCAAAATTGAAAATGATAATGCCCAAAATATCTGAGAAAGAGCTCTCGTAAACGATAAATTCCTTGCTCTTTTTGCCCAATCCGGCAACAGAGGGGATGGCAATGGCCGAGCTGATGACGCTAAAAGGCACTGCATTAACGAGACAGAGGTAAAGCTCCCTGCCCGTTACCTGATAAATGATAAAGGTAATGCAGGCAATGGTGGCCAAAAGAATAAAGAAGGCCGAAAAAAAGGCGCCTTTGATAATTTTGTTTTTCTGCTGGTCGTACTTAAGGTCAAGAGAACCCTCAAAAACAATCAATATCAATCCCACGGTACCCAAAGTAGGCAGGATGCGCAAAAAATTGAAGGTTTGCAGGTGCAGGTTGTCTACCAGCAGGCGTAGGCCAATGCCCAGCAACAGGAGCAATAAAACCGAAGGCAACTTGGTTTTGCTGGCCACCAAATCAAACAGATAGGAAAAGATTACCAATCCGCTTAAAATAATCAAAGTAGTGTAGGTCGTCATGCCGTTTTCGTTGTTAAGCCGACCAAATGGTCAGGATTTATTCCTTAAAAAATAGGGCCTTGAGTTCGCTAGCGTCGTTGGGTTCCATTTTGCCACCCAAGATTAAACGCAATTGCCTACGGCGCAAGGCCCCGTTAAACAACTCGATTTCTTCATTGGTTTCTGGCTTCAACTCGGGCACAGGGATGGTTCTGCCACTTTGATCAACCGCTACGAAAGTATAATAAGCTTCGTTCGACTTCGCTCTGCTGCCAGAAGGGATGTTTTCTGCCCAAACGTCTAAACGTACTTCAACCGAAGTGTTAAACGAACGGGTAACCTTGGCTTCGATGGTAATGACATCGCCCAGTTTAATGGCCTGTTTAAAGGAAACATTGTCAACCGAGGCCGTAACTACAATCCTGTTGCAGTGCTTTTGTGCCGAAATAGCCGCTGCGATATCCATCCAATGCAACAAACGTCCCCCCATTAAGTTGTTCAGGGTGTTGGTGTCGTTGGGCAATACCAGCTCGTTCATGATCGTGAACGAATCTTTAGGGCTTTTAGCTTTTATACTCATAATGGCTGCAAAAGTAGATAAAAAAGATGGGTTTTGTTGTACTTTTTGGCAAAAGCCATCCGTATGGTCACGGTAAAGAATGGCAAAATGCTTGTTTGCCAAGGCTTAAATTGCTAAAATAGCAGTTCGTTTAAAACATAAATTGCACTTTCCTGTTACCCTTATTTAGCCTTTAAAAATATGCAGAACCCAACGCTTATCCAGTATTTCCACTGGTACTACAATGAAGCCGATAATTTGTGGACAAAAGTAAAAAAAGAGGCTGAAAACTTGGCCGCAATGGGCATTACCGGGCTTTGGCTCCCGCCGGCCTATAAAGGCACAAATGGTACCTTTTCTATCGGCTACGATACCTACGATCTGTTCGATTTGGGCGAGTTTGACCAAAAGAACAGCATCGCCACCAAATACGGAACCAAGGAAGAATACCAACAAGCCATTGAGGCTTTGCACCAGCAGGGCCTGCAGGCCATTGCCGATACCATCTTTAACCATAAAGCCGGTGGTGACGAGCTTGAGAAGGTGAGCGTAAGACGGGTAAACGAAGAAAACAGAAACGAATTTACATCTGACGTGTTCGAAATCGAGGCTTGGACCCGGTTTACCTTTCCGGGGCGCAAAGGCCAATATTCTGAATTTGTTTGGGACCATCAATGCTTTAGTGGCGTAGATTGGGCAGAAGACCTGAAGGAGTCGGGGATTTTTATGATCGAAAATGGCTATGGCGAAGGCTGGGAGAAAGTGCCCTCCAACGAACTGGGCAATTATGATTACCTGATGTTCGACGATATTGATTTTAGAAACCCTGCTGTACGCGAAGAGCTTAAATATTGGGGCAAATGGTATTATGAAAACACCAAGGTAGATGGTTTCCGGCTGGATGCCGTTAAACACATTTCGCCCGAATTTCTGATCGAGTGGATGGACGAAATGGAGCAAGAATGTGGTCGGAACTTCTACTTTGTAGCCGAGAACTGGGATATCCAAAATGTTGGCGACCTCGATCAGTACCTCGAAATTACCGGTGGCCGTACACAGCTGTTCGATTCGTTGCTGCACCACAACCTTTACCTGGCTTCTATCGAAGGTCAGGATTACGATATGAGCCGTATTTTTGATAATACCTTGGTGGGCAGCAGGCCCGAACTGGCCGTTACTTTTGTGGATAACCACGATTCGCAACCCATGCAGGCACTGGAATCCTTTGTCGACTATTGGTTCCGGCCGTTGGCTTATGCGCTCATTTTGCTGCGCATACAAGGTACGCCATGTGTGTTCTTTACCGATATTTATGGTGCCAGCTACGAAGACAAGGCGCAACAGGTTGATTTGGCTACGGTTGCCGAACTGCCTGTTTTACTAAAAATCAGGCGCGATTTGGCCTATGGCGAACAACAGGATTACCTTAACCATGCCAATTGCATCGGCTGGACCCGAACCGGCGATGCCGAACACGAAAACTCTGGCTTGGCCGTGCTCATGTGCAACGGCGACGAAGGCTTTAAGGAAATGCAACTAGGCAAGGCTTTTGCAGGTCGGGTTTTTGTAGATGCCTTGGGCAAAAGACAGGAGGAGATTACAATTGACGATGATGGAAATGCTACTTTTCTGTGCAATGCAGGCAGCGTAAGCGTTTGGGTGCCTAAAGAGGCCATGGCCTGAGCCATCAGCAACAAATGGTATCTGCAGGTTTTGGAGCTTCGGTTTGGTCTTGCTTTTTTTGTTGGTTCTTGATTTCGATGGAATTGTTTTTTTCTTTAATTGCGAGCCATACAATGCCGGTACCAATCAAAGCGGTAATTACGACGATCCAGGTAAACGAGTTCAAGATCCTTTTGGTGAATTTATAGCCCCCTCCCGGTATATATGGACTTTTCTTGTGCGCTTTATTGTAAGCATCGATGTCGAATTCGAAAGGTGCTATGCCTAAAAAGGTGCGTTCGTTATGATATTCTTCGCGGTAGATTACATACTTGGAGTTGCTCTGGTCTATTTTCTTTCGGGTGGCCCTTGTAAAATGCAGGACGATACAAATAATCAAGAGGCTGATGATGCCTGAACAGATCAGGTAAGAGCTTGGGTTCACTTTGGTGCTGAGCGTAATAAAGCTTCCTATTAAGCCTCCAAAAATGATGATGGTGGTTTGTAAGATGGTTTTGAGTACGCCAATGGCATCTTGTGCATGTGCAATTTCGGCATCCTGATTGGCGCGCATAACATCAAATGCCTCACGCTTATGGGCAATGTGGATATCTATGGCCTTATCGTTTGAGACAGGTTGAAGGATGTCTGTAGATTCTTTCTTTGTGGGCATGGACTTTAAGCGCTGAAGATTGCACCTAAAATAACAGAATAGCCTTAGATTTGACAGTCTGCAAATGCTCTATTTTTTGACATTGGAGATATTGGCAAAGCCAATCAGTTCATCCCAACGGCCACCTGGCTTGCGATAATAAGCCAGTATCTGATAGGTATTGCCAGTTTCGAAAAAAGAGCCCTCAAAAACGGTATCATCAAATTTGCCATTGCCGTCAACCCAAACATATTTGAAGTCGTAAACACCTTGCTTTACCTTGATGTTGCCATAAAAGCGCTTGCGGCTGATATCGTAATTGAGCCTGCTATCTTCGTTGAGGGCATAATTGTTAAACCGGCCCACTACATAAGCACTGCCTTTGGCGCTTGGCGGGACTGCGCTTAGGGTAAAAAGCACATTGGCATAATCGCTATCGGTAATGTTATCACGACCGTCTTGGTTGCGTACAAAAAAATCGCCGTTTTCGTCAAATTGATTGCTGTATCGGGCAGTGCCGGTGGCCTGGTCTGCAAAAAGGATCACATTGATAGCAGTGTCTCGGTAAATATCCTGCACGTGCTCGGCTTTGTACCGGAAGCTCCTGATGTCAAATTTGCGGAACTCGTTGCCTGCCCAAAACTCGTTGGTGCCCAGTTCGTTGTAGGTGAGGGTTCCAGGTTTTACAAAGGCAGGTTTGGCATTTACCACGGCGGTTTGCGGAATGCCATTTTGCATCACCACAGCCTTTACCTGCAGATAAGGGTTTTGGATAGCCATTTGATGAAAAATGCTAAAGCTTACCCGCTGTTTGCTGTTGCGAAATTCTACCTGGCTGCTTGGCAACAGCTCGGCACCAATATTGGCTAAATTGTCTACAACGTAAAAGCGCTGGGTAATGATTACGTTTTCTGGCCTATTGCTCTCATAAACCTTAAGCAGGTAATTGCCGCTTATTTTAGGCTTGACTTGCTCGTTGGGCAACGAAATTTGGTAATGCGTAAATTTCTGCAGCGTATTAAAGGAATAGCGGTAACCAAAAATGATATCCTCCTTAAACGATTCTACGTAATCGAGCTGGTTGAGGTTAGATGGCTTCCAATCGTAGGTGCAATGTTCTATGCTATAGCTGTAGTTTTTGTTGCCGCCCCGCAGGTCGTCAAAGCCAAAAGTGAGTGTTTCGCCGGTACGCAGCGTAATAACCGGAAACGACTGTTCTTTTTTGCTGTTGTAGCATTCAACGGTTTTGATGAAAGGCTGATAGATTTTATTGTCGTAAACCACGCTGGCATTTTGGGCAAAAGCGCATGTACATAAAACGGTGATAAAAGCTATCAAGCCTAATTTCTTCATCAAGTTATATTAAGATTCGAGTTCCATGATTTCGGCGGCCAGTTCTTCCCAGGCTTTTTGGGCATGGTCTAAAAGAGCCTTTTCGGCCAGGTAATGCTTATTCGCTTCGTCCAGTTTATGCTGGTTGGAAAATATCTCTTCCTTGGCCAGTTCGGCTTCCGCTGCCTTTACGCTTATTTCGAAAGCCGCAATTTCCTCCTCGGTTCTGCGGAGCTTTTCGTTCAGCTTTTTCAGTTGCTGCTGGGCGTTGGCAGGAGCGGGTTCGGCCACTTTGGGTTTCTTTTCCTCGCCCGTTGGCTTAACCGGAATAGGTTTTGGCGCCGGAATAACGCGCTTGCTGTTCCACTCTTCGTATTCGGCGTAAGTGCCTGGATATTCCTTGATTTTTTCTTCTTCGATGAACCAGATTTTGTTGGCCACATGGTCTAAAAAATACCTATCGTGCGATACGGCAATGAAAGTGCCTTCGTACTGTTGCAGGGCCTGAATGAGGATGTTGACCGACTGGATGTCCAAGTGGTTGGTAGGCTCATCCAAAATTAGGAAATTCGAATCTGTGGTTAGCGACTTGGCCAAGGCTACCCTCGATTTTTCGCCTCCTGAGAGCACCCTGATTTTTTTGAATACATCATCGCCGGTGAACAGGAAGCAACCTAGGATTGAACGCAACTCGGTATCAGTATGTTTTGGTGCAAAAGCCTGCAGTTCTTCTAGGATGGTATTGTCCAGGTGCAACGATTCCAATTGGTGCTGCGCAAAAAAGGTCGTGGTTACATTATGGCCGGTTTCGCAAGAACCTTCAAATTTCTCGGTGCCGGCAATCATGCGCAACAAGGTCGATTTACCTTTGCCGTTGGCGCCGATGAGGGCAATTTTATCGCCTTTTTCGATGACGGCATCGGCATGTTCCAAAATATCGATGTTTGGATAGCTTTTAGAGGCATTTTCGATGCGTACCACGTGTCGGCCCGAGGGTTTGGTGAATTTAAAGCTGAAGTTTACCGTTGGGTTGTCGTCGTCAACATCTTCCACCCGCTCCATTTTGTCGAGGGCTTTCATCCTCGATTGAGCCATTTTGGCCTTGCTGGCCTTGGCCTTAAAGCGTTCGATCAAACGTTCTTCCTGTTTGATTTTGGCTTGCTGGTTTTTAAACTCGCCTCTTTGTATCTCGCTGCGCAACGCTTTTTCTTCCAGATAGAAAGAATAGTTGCCCGCATAAACAGTCAGCTTGCCTTTGCGCGATTCGACGGTTTTGTTGACGATTTTGTCCAAGAAATACCTGTCGTGCGAAACAATGACAATGGCGCCTTCAAAACCGCCCAAATAGTTTTCGAGCCACTTGATAGAAGGCAAGTCCATGTGGTTGGTCGGCTCATCCAGCAAGAGGATGTCGGGCGTTTGCAACAGGATTTTGGCCAGCATCACGCGCATGCGCCAACCTCCAGAAAAGGTATTCAAAGGGCGTTGCTGATCTGACGTGCTGAACCCCAAACCCGCTAAAATCTCATTGGCGCGGTATTCGATGTTATAGCCGTCGAGCGCTTCGAATTCTTGTTGCTTATCGCTCAGTTTATTTAAAACCTCCTCGCTGTAATCCGTTTCGATTTTTTTGAGGAGTTCTTCAATCTCGTCGTGCAGCTGGTTTTGGCGCTCAAAAGCTTCCATAGCCACGTGCAGAATGCTGTGATGCGAATCGTACGACAATAAGTCTTGGTTCAGATAGCCAATCTTGATGTCTTTCGCCATCGAAATGCTGCCCGAAGAAGGCGTATATTCGCCCACAATAAGTTTAAGCAAGGTAGATTTGCCGGTTCCGTTTGCACCAATCAATCCCACACGGTCGCCTGGCTTAATGTGCCAATCGGCTTCGTCATATAAGGCCCTAGAGCCAATTAAAAAAGTTAAATCGTTTATAGAAATCATTTCGGCGCAAAAATACAAATTAAATTGGCTAATTCCTGATTGCTTTGGCGGTTAAAATTGCTTTGATAGTTAAATTGTTAGCGCAGCAAACTCATCGCCAACCACAATTCGCTCTAGGTACTGTGCAATACGCATCACATCCTCATGCAAAAATTTGGAATTTAAAAAAATGTTCCTACCTTTGTACTGTAATAAAAATAATTACAGAATGAACAACGGAAGATTCTCCATCGCACTGCATATCCTGGTTTTGCTGGACAAGGCCCAGGGCGAATTGGTATCGTCTGAATGGTTGGCGGGAAGCATCAACATCAATCCGGCCATGGTACGCAAAGAACTGATCAGTTTGCGCCAGCACGGTTTTGTGCAAAGCAAGGAAGGCAAAAACGGGGGAACAACTTTGGCTAAAAAGGCAAGTGAAATTAGCTTAGGGGCCATTTACGAAAGCGTTAGGCAGCTGTCGCTGCTGGGGCACCAGAAAAATACGCCTAATCCGCAATGTCCGGTAGGCAAAAATATCAACGCCCATTTAGACGGCCTGTACAACGATACCGAACGCGTATTGATTGATCAGCTGAACAAGCAAAGCCTGGCCGATTTTAGTGCCAAGTTCGGCTGATATTTTTTTAATTAAAACTGTAACAAAATTATTTACAATATAAAAATCAAAAACAATGAAAGTAGCAGTAATCGGGGCCACGGGTTTTGTTGGCCAAAACTTAACAGCAGAATTGGCCAATCGTGGCCACCAGGTCATCGCCATTGCGCGTAATGTAGCTTCTGTGGCCCAAAATGAACACGTAACGGCAAAAACCGCCGATGTAAGCGATGTTGAATCTTTGGCCGGAGCCCTGAAGGGTGCCGATGTTGTGGTAAGCGCATTTAATGCAGGATGGACCAACCCAAATTTGTATGCCGATTTTATCAAGGGATCTGAGGCTATACAAGCCGCCGTAAAGCTGGCCGGTGTATCCCGTTTAATCGTTATTGGTGGCGCCGGAAGTTTGTTTATTGATGGGCACCAATTGGTAGATGGCCCTGATTTTCCGGCCGAATACAAAGCTGGCGCAACAGCTGCCAGGGATTATTTGAACGTCCTTAAAAACGAACAGGAAATCAATTGGACCTTTTTTAGTCCGGCCATAGAGATGCATCCGGGCATTGATACCGGCCGTACCGGCAATTATCGGTTGGGTTTAGAAAATCCAGTGTTTAATGCCGAGGGCAGAAGCATACTTTCTGTACAGGATTTAGCGGTTGTTATTGCCGATGAGGTAGCGAGCAACCAGCATGCCAGGCAAAGGTTTACCGCTGCTTATTAAAAATAGAAAAGCCAGCTTCTTGAGGTACGAAGCTGGCTTTTTAAAGTTTTTTTGGCTTTAACTAAAAGTAGATGCACTGCGAATCGTCTTCAGAATAGCCATCCTTGCCTGCGCAATAGCTAGCCCAATTGCTGGGCGCGCAATCAGGTACGTTAATCGGGTCGCCAATCAAGGCTACGTACCTGGTACGACAGTACATCACCGCCTGGTCGCCGCCAATGTGGCCAACGGTTTCGCCATCTCCACCCGTTACGTTTTTCATTTCAGCTTTGCTGAGCAAATTTGCTTTTTTCATATTGAGGATCTTTTGTTTAGGTGGTTGCAAGGGTATGCGCCATTGCTCGCTGTTGAACATAAACCAATTGTTCCTAAGTAAAATCTAACTTATCCAAATGTTCTTTCATTTCAAAGCAGCGGAAATGGTTGTAAAAAAATAGAGCATTTTGCCGATTTGCACAGATTTTTTTTTTCTTCAATAAAAGACAACAAAATCGTTCTTATCTTCGTTGCATGTATCGGCTAGTCAAACCTGTATTTTTTAAGTTCGACCCAGAAAATGTCCACTATTTTGTGGTAAAGCGTCTCAAATGGTTCCACGATTATTTTCCGTTGGGCAAAACCATTCTGCGCAGCAGTTTTGATATCCATCTAAAAGGGCTGGAACGCGAGGTTTTTGGCCTCAAATTCAAAAACCCGGTAGGTTTGGCTGCGGGTTTCGACAAAAATGGCGAATATGTAGAGGCCTTGAGCAATTTGGGCTTTGGTTTTATAGAGGTCGGAACCGTTACGCCATTGCCTCAGCCGGGCAACGACAAGCCCCGGATGTTCAGGCTGGAAGAAGACGAAGCCTTGATTAACCGCATGGGCTTCAACAACAAAGGAGTCGACGTCATGGCCGAACGTCTGCGTTTGCTCAAACAAAAAGAACCTCACATTATTGTAGGTGGCAATATTGGCAAAAACAAGAGTACGCCAAACGAAGAGGCCACCAGCGATTACATCAAATGCTTTGATCGTTTGTTTGATGTGGTTGATTATTTTGTGGTGAACGTAAGTTCGCCCAATACGCCCGGATTAAGGGCCCTGCAAGAAAAGGAGCCGTTGAAAGAATTGCTCCATACCTTGCAGCAACGCAACCGCAAAAACGATATTTCGAGGCCAATCCTCCTTAAAATAGCTCCCGATTTAACCAACGAACAATTGGACGATATTGTGGAAATTGTGAAAGAAACGGGCATTGCAGGCGTAATTGCAACCAACACCACAATTGACAGGAACGGCTTATATACCGAAGAAAAGCTGAAAAGCGAAACCGGTGGTTTGAGCGGCAAGCCTTTAGCCAAAAGGTCTACCGAGGTTATCCGTTACCTTTCCGAAAAATCGAATAAGTCGTTCCCTATTATTGGGGTAGGAGGCATCCACTCGCCGGCCGACGCCCAGGAAAAAATAGAGGCAGGCGCTTCTTTGGTGCAGCTGTATACGGGCTTTATTTACGAAGGACCGGGGCTGATCAAGCGAATCTGCAAGGCTTTGGCTTAATTGGCTGCGTTACTTAAACTTTTATTTCACCAGTTAGCCCAAATCAGCCTGTTTCCCATCAACTGATTTTTTTGCTCAACTAGGCAATGGTAAGCTTAGGCGACTATTTGTTGATTTTCTGGATCGCCTTTTCAACGCGCAGGCGCTTGCTGTCTTTTTCAATTTCAGGCAAACGTGCAGTTAGCGTACTGAGGAAAGTGCTTTTGTTTTGCTGGTTGATAATGGGCAAGGCGTTTTCGGCGTACATGGGCAACTGGTTGGTAGGGCATTTCATTAGCCTTTCGTTGAGCAGGGCAAAAGCGTCGTCGGCATAAGTAGGCACGGCGCAAAGCTTGATTAAAATGCCTACACAGTTATCGTTGGTAATGACCGAGCCTTTGTCGGCACAGGCAATGATTTTAGGCAGCGCCTGATAAACCGCTTTTAGATTTTCATTGGCCACGGCATTTAAGGCGGTCATGGCACCCCATTGCAGGCGGTTGTTTTTATGGTCGAGCAGGGCCAGCAAAGCCTCGATATGCGGCGCAACGAGTTTAGGACTGAGTTTGCCGATCTCGTCCAGGGTTTTGATGCAGTCGCTCTGGATATCCTTGTTTTTGTGGTGGAGGTTTTCTGCCAGTATCGCCACGGCCTTTTCATCGCCATTGGCTACAAGCTGTTGGGCCAATTCCTGATTAGGAACTTCGTCTCTTCTGCCTAAAGAGGAGGCTAGTTGTTCGATGATTGACATGTTTGGTTAAGCGGTTTGGTTTATTGGTTGTTTTTGGGTTTTGCTTCAGGCATCCATCGGCCATTCGCTTTGGCTATATCAATTGTTTTTTGCCCATGTTCGGTCATCAGGCCCTCGTTGGCAAGCCTAGCCACACGTTCGCGGTTAGCTTGGCTCCAGTTGCTTTTAGGTTTGCGGGGCGAAAACCTTTGGTAAAAGCTTTCTGCGTTTCTTTTGTTGGTTAAAGAGTCAATCCATCCAAAACACAAGGCTTCCTCAACCGATTCGACATAGCTTACGCTTGGCGTTTTGCTTTTTTTATGGTAGAGGATCAGGCATACTGCCACTGCCGACTGATTGTTTTGTGCCAGCCAATTGCGCCATTCCTGCCGGGTTTGGGCGTAAAAAGTAGCCACGCCTCTATTGGTTTCTGCTGTGTTTTCCATTTGATTTTGATGAAATCGTCGAGCAAAAATAAAGGTGCTGCTGACAGCCTTATGGCAGACCTATTTTGTATTCGAGAAAAAGAATAGTGATTTGCTATTCCGGCTCATCTTCAAGCCCAATCATCCAGTTAATGCCGAACTTATCGGTTAGCATACCAAAATAGGCGCTCCAAAAGGTCTTGCTCATCGGCATGGTTGCCTGTCCGCCAGCAACTAGTGCATTGTACAAACGGTCGGCCTTGGCTTGGCTGTCGGTACTGATCGAGATGGAGAAGTTGTTGCCCTGGGTAAAATTTGGCGACCATACATCGTCGGTATCGCTGCCCAAAAGAAAGGTTTCTTTGCTGATGGGCAGGGAAACATGCATTACTTTTTCGCCTGCTTCGGCCGACATCGGTGGCATGCCTTCTTGAGGCGGCATATCCTTAAAAAAGCCGATAAATTGAAACTCGCCGCCAAAAACCGATTGGTAAAACTCGAAGGCGGCTTTGCAGTTTCCTTTAAAAGTGAGGTAGACGTTTACTGTTGTCATTTTTTTTAGTTTGGTAGGTTAAGATAAGAAACTTTGGTTTCAAATGAATGAATTTCGCCTCTTGAAACAAAAGACTTATACTTTGTGCTGTTTGAGCTGAAAAACATTGCCTTCGGGATCCTCGCCGTCGCAAAACAACCAATCACTTTGTTCGAAATGCTTTACTTCGCGCATGGCCACATTTTGGTGGAGTAGCTGCTGCCTGAGTTCGTAGATATCTGTATCGGTTTCGAAAACAATTTTGGTGTTGTTGTCGAATTGGAAAGGAGGTGCGTTCTTGTCCAGATAGGCATCGCCAATTTGATGGAGCCCGATCTGGCAGGCGCCGGCTTTGAGCAATAGCCATGTTGACGGAAATTCTTCTAGTACTTCGAGCCCTAATACATCTACGTAAAAAGGCTTGAGCTTGGCTACATCCTGCGCAAAAATAATGATGGTGTTGAGGTTCAGTTTCATTGGGAGATTTTTTTGAGCCATGCCTTGGCTTGCTGTGCATTGGTAAAGCTTTTCATCGGTATGGGAGGTTTTTGAAGGCTGAACAAAATATTCATGATAAATTTAGAAAGCCCTGGTTGGGCCACCATGGCCATGGCCGAATAGATCTCGGGTAGCTTGGTGGCAGAAAACCTTCTGGTTTCGGCATCCGGAACTGGCGAGCTTTTAAGGTAGATCAGCAAAGGAACAGGCGTATTGTTGGTCAGTTGCTTAACCAGGTCTACATTGGCTGCTATTAGCGGTACGGTTCGTTTAATGGACTTGGACATTGAAACCAAAATCCCATCTTCGAACCAGTAATCTGCAATTTCGCCTTTGGTTATGGCTTTGTTTGTTGGGTAATTTTCCATTGTTATGAGGTGATGGCTTGTTGTTTGCCCTATTCAATAGCCTAAAGTTAAGCTTAATTTTTAAAGAGGGTGTCCCAATCTAGCAATCGGCACCCTTGAATTAGATGCTGTTTAAAACACAAAGCGCACCCATATCTTATCGGTGCGCTCTGGGCTTTGGGGCTGAGGTCATCTGTGCGGAAACTTATCGCCCACCAAGTTAAGCTGTATGCCGTGCTCGAGGTAGGCCTTGGCGCCGTCTAATACCGTGGTAAAGCCTCCAGTATTGTCCATGACAGCCTTAATCAGTTCATCGGTATCCAGGTTAAAGCCGTAGCTTTTGATTTCTACATAAGTGCTGTCGGCGCTTACTGCCGTAAACTCATAATCGACGTTGGTGGCCGGTTGGCCCCATTGCGTTGCTATTTTCTTATCGACAATGATTTCTTTTACCGAAACCTCGTTGCTTACGTTGTACATTTCCCATTCCCAGGTAACGGTTTTGCCTTCTTCCAGCTTGCCCGACGATTTGGTGAACCAGAACTTGGTGGTAATGGCGGGATCAATAAATGCCTCAAGAACCTCTCTTGCGGGTTTTCTGATTAGCATTTGCGCGATGATAACTACTTTTTCCATGGCTGATCAAATTAGTTTTGTTCAGGTTCAAGATAACCTTTTAGTGCAGTGTATAAGAAATAGGTCCAGCCTTCCACAAAATTTTTGCTGGCAAAATCAGGTCCGTTTTCGGCTAGGGTTTCCAAACCGGCGTGCGTAATTCGCAACAAGGTTTTTTCGCCTTGCTCAAAAAGCTCCCAACTGACTACAGAGTTGCCAGGATAATTATCGTAACGCCAGCTATAGGCTATTTTTTGGCCTTCTTCTACTTCGGTTACTTCGCACAGGTGCAGGTATTGCGGGCCTTCTTCTGGTCCGCCCATAAAATCGAACTTAAAGCCAACTTTGGGTTGGAAGTCTTTAAGCTGGAAATACCAGTTTCTCATTTCGTTTACATCGGTAATAGCCTGCCATACTCTTGCAATTGGTGCGGCAAAGGTTCTTTCTACAATAACGGGTTTGTTGCTCATGGTTGGTTTTGTTTAGGGTAAATACTAGGGTTTTTGATTGAGGTGTTTTTCCAAGTCGTCCAACTTGTTGTTCCAGAACGTTTGGTAGCGGGCTATCCAATTGGCTACTTCTTGCAGCTTTTCGAATTTCATTTCGCAAAACCTTTCGCGGCCATCCTGCCTGATGTTAAGCAGGCCGCATTCGTTCAATATTTTGATGTGCTGCGAAATGGCTGGCCTGCTCACCTCGAAATGATCGGCAATGGCGTTTAGGTTTAACGATTGAAAAGCAATTAGGTTTATAATTTCTCTTCTTGTGGGGTCGGCAATGGCCTGAAAAACATCTCTTCTCATAATTATGTAAGTGTTTGCTTACAAATATATGTGTAAGTATTTGCTTACGCAAATTTATTTTAAGATAAGATGAAAGGCGGAAGGGGATTTGCAAAAAAAAAGCATCCTAGAGTGATCTAGAATGCTTCAAATCTTTTTAAAAAGAAAACTGACTAAGCTTTAGCTTCTAATTGAGCCAAGATAGCGTTGTTTTTAGCCAATTGGTCTTTTGTAGATTGCTTAGAACGGCTTCCTAACTCTAAGTTAGTCGCTAACTTTAGGTTTTTCACCTCTAAACGAGAAACAGTTTTATTGTATCTGTCTTTTCTTTTTAATCTTGTTACTGCCATGGTAATGCGCTTTATTTCTTTTAATTATTTTAATCTTGAGGTCGAGAGCGGATTCGAACCGCTGTACAAGGTTTTGCAGACCTCTGCCTAGCCACTCGGCCACTCGACCCTTAAAAATTCAAGGTTGCAAAGTTAATAATTAAAAATTAGGGTTCAAAGCAAATTGAATTTAATTTTTTATTCTGTTGGTTAAAATCCAAAAGAAAGTTTGGCAGCTGTTTAGCCACGTTTGATTTCGGAGCAAAAAATAGCGGCGCTTACCGCTACATTTAGCGATTCTGCCTCGCCAATGCGCGGAATGGTAACCGGGATGGTTATTTTTTCCAACAATGCCTGGCTAATGCCATGCCCTTCGTTGCCCAATAAAATCAGCCCTTCGCTGCCCCAGCTGGTTTGGTAAATATTTTGTCCATCAAGCAGGGCGCCAAAAACCGGTAGCTTGGCGCTTGCCAAAAAAGGATCGAGCGGGGTATAGATTACGTTGACCCTGCACAGCGAGCCCATGGTCGACTGTACGGTTTTGGGGTTGTAGGCCTCAACGGTATTTTCAGAGCAGATCACGTTTTTGATGCCGAACCAATCGGCGGTGCGAATAATGGTGCCGAAGTTTCCGGGATCCTGGATGTCGTCTAAAACCAGCGAAAACTGGCCTTTTAAAGAGGCCATATCAACTTCCTGTTTGGCGGGCATATCAACCAGTGCCAAAACGCCCTGCGGATTTTGCAAGGTACTAATCTTCTCCAGTTCAGCGTTGTTTACCTCAAATAACTTTATATTTGCGAGATTTTTGGGCAATTGGGAAAAGTAGGCGGGCGTATAATAAATGCTGTGGATTTGGTAGCTTGAGTTTATGAATTCTGTGATAGATTTTATACCTTCAATCATAAAAATTCCGCTTTCTTTGCGGTACTTCTTCTGATGTAGCGATTTTATAAAACTGATTTGAGATTTTGAAAGCATACAAATACAACTCTAGACAACAGGTACAAATTACTGCAATATTACTATTTATTTTGGTGTTTGTGGCAGGATGCTCTTCAACAAAGTACATCGAAGACTATCAGTCGATCGTTAAAAAAGTTGAAATAGATAGTGTGGGCAAGGCTTTCGAAGAGCAGGCGTATAACTATGTGCAAAAAGACATCAGGCCTGCGGGCGGCTTGGGCATCAATGTAGCCATCTACAACATGTTCAACACCAAGAACGGCAAATACAAAACCAGCAACATCAAGCCTTTGGGCTCGCCACCGCCTATTTTAGACAGTACTTTGGTAGAAATTTCGCGTACGCAGATCGAAAAGTACCTGAAGAGCAAGGGTTTTTTTAAGGCAAAGGTCAAATCGCAGATCGACATCAAAAACAAAAAGGCCAGCCTCAAATTTATCGCCGAACCAGGCCCAGCCTTTATGGTGAACAAGCTGAGCTATCAAATTCCGGATACGTCCGTAAAAAAACTGTATTTTTCGCATAAAGTGCTGTTTACGCACCTGCGCGAAGGCATGCAATATGATGAAGATTCGCTGGTTTACGAACGGGAGCAGATCTATCAGGTGATGCGCCAAAACGGGTACTTCGATTTTGTGAGGCCTTATGTGCGCTATGAACCTGATTCGGGCCTGAACTCGAGCAAGGTAAACATTAAGCTGATCATTGACAATCCGATAGACAGCCTTGTCAAGAAACACAAGATCTATACCATTGGCGAAACCAATATCATCATCGCCCCTAATTCGGATGGTTTCACCGATTTGGATAAGCTGGGCGATTCGCTCAAAGTAAAAAGGACCATCCGTGGCATTAAATTTACCGATTTGTCCAAGCGGTTTAGGCGCAACCCCATTGTGCGCTACGATTTTTTAAGGGAGGGCGAAATTTTCGACGTCAGCAAGGAACAGCTCACCTACGACCGGCTTTATCAGCTCAACGTCTTCAAAAACGTGAAAATAGATTATACCAAGGCCAAAGATAGCAGCAACAAAGTAGAGCCGGTATTGTTGTTAACGCCACAAAAACGACGTAGCAACAGGATAGAAGGCGAGATTCCTTTTAATGGCGGTACGGTTGGCTTTAACCTGAGCAATACCTATACCGACAACAACTTTCTGAAGGGCGCAGAGCGTTTCCAGTTTCAGATTAAAGGCGGTTTGCAATCAAGGACGAATGGGGGCAAGTCGATTTTTTCGGATATCTACCAGCGCGATTTTTCGGTAAGTGCCAGTTTGAGCGTACCCCGATTGATGGTGCCTTTTGGTATTCCGATGATGGGCAAAAACGGGATGCCTTATACCACTATTTCGACCAGTTACCTGTATGCCTTGCAAAAAGACGTTGCGGTAAGGCGGATTTTTATCAATTCCATTTCTTACGATTGGGTAGAAACCAAGTCGAAGCTCCACTCGTTAACGCCGCTCAACTTTGAATATCGTTTTGGTAACGTACTGATCGATACCAATAGTTCGAACCCCAATGCCCAGGTGAACAAAAAACTGTTGGCCAATAATTTTTACAACATCTTTTTGCTGGGCAGGAAGGATTTCACGCTTGGTGTAAAATACACCTATTCGCTTAATGCAGATAAGCTGCTGAGCAATAGGTCGTTTGTGTATTTCAGAGGTGGCATAGATATGGCAGGCAACCTCTTGCAATTGGCCACCAGGGCCTTGGGTAATAAACACGACCCTGCCAAAGGCGATTTCGGTACAGTATTGGGCCTGCCGTTTAATCAGTATGTCCGTCCTGAAATTGATGTGCGCTGGTACAAAAATATTGGGGTAGACAAGCAGTTTGTAGCCAGGATCAATGCAGGCGTTGGCTATGCGTATGGCAACTCTACATCTATTCCTTTCGAAAAAATGTTTTATGCCGGCGGTTCGAGCGGCATCAGGGCTTGGCAAGCCAGAACACTGGGGCCGGGTAACTACAATAGGGCTATTTTGCAAACGCCAGAGCTCAGGAGCGCGCTTTTTGGTTTAGACCAGTTGGGCGAAATGCGCATTGAGAGCAATTTCGAATACAGAACCATGCTGACCAACAAGTTTTTTGGTGGCAAGCTTAAGGGAGCTGTGTTTGTAGATATGGGTAATATCTGGAACCTTACCGACGACGAACTGCAGTCGGGGGCCAAATTTAAGCTAAAGGATTTCGGAAAGCAGCTTGCCATTGGTACGGGCGTAGGCTTAAGGTACGATGTGCAGTTCTTTGTATTCAGGTTCGACCTGGGCCTCAAAGTAAAAGATCCGCAGTTTGAAGGCAGCGAACAATGGGTAATCGGGAAATTCCTAAGAGGTGGCGGCGATTTCAAAGCCCAATACAACATTGCACATAGCCCAGACCGCTACCGCTTTATGCAATACAATTTCGGTATTGGCATGCCGTTTTAATGGGCATTGGTTGACTAGTTCATTGGGCTGGAACTGCCAACTGTAAACCGATCATGCATTAAATCAAATTCTTCAGGTAATCAAAAGTAGTTTCGAAGAAAGTAGAGATATTGAGCCCGTTGCTGTAGCTGAAGAAGAAGAAAATCAGCAACAGAATAATGGCGATATAAATGAAGCGCTTAAAGGCAAAGGCCAGAATAATAATAATCAAAGGGATAACGATCAAGAATATCCTGCTGATGGTAAATGGATTGAGGTCGCCGTCTTTTTTGTACACATACAACAGTTTGCTGTGCGTGCCATTGTCGTTTTGGTGCTTGATGTACACAAAAGTAGATTTGTCGATTTGCAGGGGAATAACGGCTACGCCGCCGTTAAAGCTCAGCGATTGGGTAAAGCCACTGATGCTGAACGTATAAACGCCATTGATGTTTTCTATCGGGTTGCCTAACGAATCGGCAGCGATAATGGCCAGCTTGCTATTTTTGAGCAGGCTTTCCTTGACCAAGAAATTATTAATATCGGTATGTTGGGCAAAGCAGGTGCCCGAAATAAAAAGCAGCAAAGCAGCAAGCAGGTTTTTCATGTCTAATGTTAAAGCCAGTTATTCTAAAGATCGTTTGTTGTAGATGAGATACCCTAAATGTAGCAAAACGCCGTTTCTTTTTACAGGATCGTCGTATAAATTATAGCTGAGGCTTATGGGGCCAACAGGGGTATGGTAAACCAATCCGGCGGTACCCGCATAATGCCAGCGCCTAAAAGCTTTTGCATATTTTACTTCCTGCAGCCCGGTTTGTTCAAATTCCTTGTAAGGCAGGAACAGGTAGGCCTCCAGTCGCAAATCGAGGTTTCTTTTAATGTTGAATACATTTTTGAGGCCTCCTGCGGCATAGCTTGTTGCCCTGAACTTTTCAAGAAAAAGCGATCTGCTGTCTTGAAGCGGATAAAAAGCCGGCGCAGCCAGCAAGGTGGCATAGTAGTTGAAATATCGCGGCTGCGAAGAAATTACGCCTTCTACCAAATAGCCTAAGGTATAATGTTTGGTATGGAAAAAGTAATGTTCGTCGCTCAGCTTCAGGTGAAACCATTCCCTAAAAGTACGCGCTATTTCCAGGCTGTTCGCAAAGCTGGTATTGCTTCTGAAAATGTTTCCAGGTGTATAGTTTTCCTTGCCGGTAGTAAAGTTTACGCTGAAAAAAAAACTGTGGCCACGGTCGGCATATTGCTTACGGTTCAGCGAGTTCTGCTCAAAAAGTACGCTTGTTCTCAGGCCGTTAAAAACAGTCCTGTCCAACACATCGCCAACCTGAAAAGTATTGGTAGGGCTGTAGCTGTCGTTGTTGTTGATAAACGAGCCGATCAGGGTAATCCTGGCATTGCGGTTTAAAGGCATGCCCAGTTTGAGGTCTATTTTCCTGTCGCCTTGTTCTACATAGGTAGGATGGGGGTTTTCGATAAAAATTTGGCTGGTATTGTAATAGTTCCAGTGGTTGTAGGTCAGTTCGGTAGCCAAAAACAGGGGCAGGCCAGAAGGATAGTCGACACGGCCACTTAGCTGGGCCGATTCGTAAAACCTGCCCGAATAGAAGTTGGCCCCAAAAGTATAGGCCTTTCGGTTAAGATAATTGTACTGCAGCCCCAAATAAACATTGCTGATCGGCCTTGAAGAGATATTGCCTCCAAAATCGATCTTGAAGCTTTTTTTAGGTCGGGCTACAATTTCGAAAGTATAACTATCCGTAGCCGGATTGTAGCTTATTTTGGGATAGACGGTTTCAAAAGTCTCGTCGGCCACCAGTTTATAATAGCCCCTTTTGATATCGGTGAGGTTAAAGGTAGCCTGGTCGCTTTTAAAAAGCCTTTCAATATACTTTTTCTGTTGAGAGTTTACGCCCGAAACCACCACGTTGCTAAAAATCATGTCGGGTTTGCGCTGGTTAAATTCCATGCGCTTGGTCAAGAGTTCTTGGGTGCCTACTCTTCTGGCAATCTTGTTTTTAATGCTTTCCATTTCGGCCATGGTTGCATCGTAGCCACGTTTGATGAGCTCGGCTACAGGTACAAAATTGGTCGAGCTGAAATTGGCAAGGTCTGGCTGGATGTAGGTGCCATTTTCGCCCACCAAGGTAGAGTCGGACTTGGCCAAAAACATATATACCAAAAAACGGTTCAATAGGCGGTCGTCGTTTTTGGGATATTCGTTAAATGTTTTTGACGATACGTTTGCGCCGATAATGAAATCGGGATTGAACTCCTTTTTCATCACATCGGCCGGAAAGTTGTTGTAAATTCCGCCGTCAAATACATATTTGTCAGCCAGTTTAATGGGCCGATAAATCAGGGGTACCGTCATGGTAGCCCGCACGGCTTCGGCCAAATTGCCCTTGCCCACCGTAATGCTTTGTTGCGAAAGCACATCAGATACCATGCAGCGATAAGGCACAAAAAGCTGGTCGAAATTGTCTTTTGAAATGGCCGAAGCCTGCGAAAACAACTCCATCAGCGCAAAATTAAGCGGGATGTCGTTAATAAGGTTAGACCTGAAACTCAGCCTCAGGCTGGTATCTATCGAAAGCTTGGCGGTAAGCACCGAAGCATTTGGACTTGTTTTTTGAAAATAATAGCTGTAATCGCTTTTGTAACGGCCGTTTACCCAATCCTGAAAATCCGAGCTCAAGGCAATTTTCTCCATTTGGCTTGGCGAGTAGCCTGCGGCATACATGGCCCCTACAATGCCACCCATCGAAGTGCCGGTAATGTAGTCGATCGGAATGTGGTTTTCTTCCAAGGCCTTTAAGGTGCCAATATGGGCAAGTCCCTTGGCGCCGCCGCCGCTAAGTACCAGGCCAACTTTTTGCGCCTGGGCTTGCAGTGCCAAAAGTATGAAGAGCAAAACATATAGTTTTTTAGGGTTCATCACCCTATAAAAATATTGTTTTTCTTTCAAATTAATTCAAAAGCGAGATGGAATAGGTTAAATAAGACGCAAAGCTGACCCAAAGAATATAAGGCACAAAGAGCCATCCCGCCGTTTTGTCTATGCGGTAAAAGATAAAGGCATTGATGATGATGGTTAACAACAAAAGGCCGATTTCTATCAATGCAAAGCCGATTTGGTGCTGATAGAAGAACAGAAAAGACCACATGAGGTTAAGCAGCAGCTGCAGCGCATAGATGCCGATTGCCCATGAATAGCCCATGGCGGTTTTGCGTTTTTTCCAAACCAGGTACGAAGAAATGCCCATCAAGACATAAAGCAGGCTCCAAACTGGGCCAAAAACTGCGTTGGGCGGATTAAAAGCAGGCTTGTTGAGGGTCAAATACCAGGTTTTGACAGAATCAAGCGTAAGCATACTGCCTAAAAAACCAACAAACAGAGGAATAAAAAGGCAGATCAGGAAAGGAACAAATTGGAATTTACTGGTTTTCTTGGGCATGAGCTAGTTTTAATTGGTTTACAATTAACAAATTTTAAGAGTTGTTGTTTTGTAACAAAATTGAAAATTAATCGAGCCAGATTAGGGGATGCCTTACGGGTAAATTTCTGATGATTTCCTCGTTTTTGGGGTTGTGCTCAGCCACTTTCCAGGTGTTTAGCCAATCTCGCTGCTGATAGGCCATGGCGCCAAACAAAACCGACGGCTGGGCTACCGGCCAGCTTTCCCAATGCATGACGTCTTTGGGATAAGGCCATTTGTCTTTGTTGGCCAGAAAAGGATAGAGAAAAGAGATTCCTTTTTTAATCCCAAGGCCATCGCTGGTTTCATAGTTCCATAAATTATCTTGCGATGTGCTCAATAACTGGCAAATGGTTGCCATGGCATCTAAATTGAAAATCGAATAGCCATAAGGCTTAGTTCTTTTAAGTTCTAAAGGCAAGCTGCCATCGCTTGCCATTTGCTGAGGTAGGATTACCGTTTTGTAACGTTCCTTGCAAAAATCGATGAGTTGCTGGTTATGGGTAAATTTGGCAAAGCAAGCTACTTGCATTACCCAGCAAGTGCCGTGGTTGTTTTTGGCGTTCATTTCGTCTTTGCCATAGGGATGTGTAACGAGCCAATCCAAATATTGGGCAAACCAGCTTTTAGCACCCTTTAGGGTTTGTTGCGGCAAAGCCTTTGATTTTTGCATGGCCAATATGCCTTGTACTACTTCCATCAATTGTATGGTATCGATAATGCCAATGCCACGCCCCGTGGCAACGCCTTTTATGGCCTGGGCATATAATAAGTTGGGATTCATTTTGGTAGCTTCGTCAACAAACCAGGCGTTGAGATGTACAACGGCCTGTTTTACATATTTATCATCCCCGGTAAGCCGGTAGGCCGATGCCAAAGCGCCTATAAGCTGGCTAAACCTGATCATGGCCTGCCGATGGGCCACAAAATTCTGCGGGTTGGTGAGCCCGTCTTTTTGGATATAAGGTCCGTTTGGGTTTTCGGGGTTTGGCCACCAATAGTCGCCTTCCGAATAAAAGTCGTGCAAACCACCGCTGCTCCTTTCGGCACGAAAGGCGGTAACGGTAATCGGTTTTTGCTGCATGGCCCAGCTGGCTTCTTTTAAAACCTGTTGGCGTAGCGTAGCTGTAAGCTCGTCTTTAAAATCGTCGGCTTTAAAACTGCTGCAAACCAAACCAACTGCAATTAAAATTGTTAGGTAAAATCTACTGAAACTGAGCTTCGGCACAAAAGATGAAACAAATTTCATTTTATGGGTTTTTTGGTAGGCCATGAATAAAAATGCGTATATTTCGTAAATATCTAATTAATTAAGTTAAAAGAAAAATAGCCCTTTTTCGGCATATCAACCAATGAACTATAAGCACCTTCAGGAAGAAGTTGAAAAACACGTGCTCGCTTATTTCAGTACGCACCACGACGAAAAACTTGTTTACCATAACCTAGATCATACCCGAGATGTGGTCAAAGCCACCACGCAGATTGCCAATCACTACCAGCTCAACGACAAGGATTTTTTTATTGTTTATACTGGAGCTTGGTTTCATGATACCGGCTATTTTGAAGCGCCCACCAGCCATGAGCAGAAAAGTGCGGAATTAGCCGGCAACTTTTTGAAGGAGCATGAGGTGCCGGCAGACGTGCGGGATGCTGTGGCGCAGGTGATCTTATCTACCAAAATGCCCCAAAAACCAACCAATCAGCTCGAAAATATTCTATGCGACGGCGATCTTTTTCACCTGGGTGGCGAAAATTTCAGGAAAAAGGGCAAGCTCATGCACAAGGAAATAGAACTGCTTTATAATAAGCACATCAGCAAGATAGAATGGCGTAAAAAAGACATTGCCTTTCTCGAAACGCATCACTACCATACCGATTACTGCAACCTGCTGCTCAACGATCAAAAGGCCAAAAATATAGCTAAGCTCAAAGCTAAGTTGGTTGAAGATGAAGCCGAACAAGGTTTGGCCAATACCAATGAATTGGTTGCCAATGAAGAGCCAAAACAAGAAAAACTGCGTAAAAACAAAGACAAGGAAAGGCCTGATAAAGGTATCGAAACTATGTTTAGGATTACCTCGGGCAATAACCAGCGCCTGAGCGATATGGCCGATAATAAATCGCAGTTGCTCATTACCGTTAATTCCATCATTCTTTCGCTTATTGTGAGTTTGGTGCTCAGAAGGCTCGAAGACAATGCTTTTCTCATTGTGCCTACCTTTATTTTGCTCATGGTGGCGCTTTCTTGCATTATTTTTGCCATTTTGGCTACCAGGCCATCCATTCCGAATGGGGTGTTTACTGATAACGACCTCGATCGCAAAAAGGTAAACCTGCTTTTCTTTGGCAATTTTTATAAAATGGCTTTGCAGGATTATTCGAGAGGGATGATCAAGGTGATGAACGATAAGGAATTTTTGTACGGCACGCTCATTACCGATGTGTACTCGCAGGGCGTGGTGTTGGGGCGCAAATACAAACTCTTGCGTACAGCTTATAACATTTTTATGTACGGATTGATTACTGCGGTACTCGCTTATGTAATTTCTTACGTCGCTTACGGTAAATTAGACTAAAAATGCCCGATACAAGAGTTGAAGATGCTTTTTTTGATAGAGATTTAAGCTGGCTTACCTTTAACCAAAGGGTATTGCAGGAGGCCGGAAGAACCACCGTTCCTTTGCTCGAGCGCATCAAGTTCCTTTCTATTTATTCGTCAAACCTCGACGAGTTTTACCGCGTGCGCATGCCGGTACTTTTGGCCTTGGCCAAACTAAGCAAAAAGGAAAATAACAGCGTTAAGGTAGACCAAAGCCTGCTCGACAGGGCCAACGAAGCCATTCAGTTGCAACAACAGGAATATGGCAGGATCTTAAAAGCAAACATTATTCCCGAATTGAAGAGCCACCACGTACAGCTCATCTACGACGAAAAAATACCGGCCCAACTGGATGAAGAAATAGAACGCTACTTTTTGAGCCAGGTATTGGCTTTCTTGCAACCGGTTAACCTGGCCGAGGCCAAATCTTCTTTCTTTCCCAACAACAACGAGCTTTACCTGTTGATTAACCTGACCGAAGGCACACAGGAAAAGACTTTTATCCTGAACATCCCATCTAATGAGCTGCCTCGCTTTTATAAAGTGGTCAAAGGCGATGAGACTTTCATCGTATTTTTAGATGATATCATCAGGTGCAACCTCAAGCGCTTGTTTAAAGATGCAACCATTACAGGCTGCTTTAGCTTTAAGATTACCCGTAATGCCGAAATCGATCTTAAAGACGAGTATGCGGGCAATTTAGCAGAGCAGATTGAAAAACAGTTGCAAAAGCGCGATTTTGGTTTGGCAACCCGGTTTCTGTACCAGCCAGGCATTCCACAGGCTACCCTTAATTTGCTGACCGATAAGCTGAATCTGCAAAATGCCAACCTGGTTGAAGGCGGCTGTTACCACAACCTGAAGGATTTTTCTTCGTTTCCGGTCAGCATCGCCAGTTTATCCAATGTTTCGTGGCCTAAAATCGCCTATCCGCCCATTGTAAAAGACCAGTCCATCTTCGATCAGATTTTGGCCAGAGATATTCTCATTAATCCACCATATCAATCGTACGACAGCGTATTGCGCTTTTTTAACGAGGCGGCCACCAATGCCGACGTAGAGGAAGTTTATGTAACCCTTTACCGTGTGGCCAGCGATTCGAAAATTGTAAATGCCCTGATCAGCGCCGCCAAAAACGGTAAAAAAGTTTTTGTATTGGTCGAGCTCAAGGCCCGTTTTGACGAAGCCAATAACATTAAATGGGCCAAGAAAATGAAAGAGGCCGGTGTAACAATCATTTACAGCGTAACCGCGCTAAAAGTACATGCCAAAATTGCACTGGTTAAAAGAAAAACTGGTTTAAGAACAGTTTATACCGGACTTTTTGCCACCGGAAACTTTAATGAAACCACGGCCAATTTTTATACCGACCACATCCTCATGACGGCCCATCAGGGCATGTTGCGCGAAATGGAACTGGTGTTTATCTTCCTGGCCAAAAGAGAAAAGCCAACCAACCCCGACCTGATCAGGTTTAATTACCTCTTGGTAGCCCAATTTAACCTGCAACAAGCCTTTTTGGCTTTGATAGAACGTGAAATAGCCGAAGCCCAACAGGCCAGGCCAGCTTCAATCATCATTAAATTAAACAATCTCGAAGAGAAAATACTCATTGGCAAACTGTACGAAGCTTCGCAGGCCGGTGTAAAGATACAGCTCATTGTAAGGGGGATTTGCAGGCTCGAACCCGGTGTAAAAGGCCTGAGCGAAAACATTACGGCCAGAAGAATTGTTGACCGCTACCTGGAACATGGCAGGATATTTGTCTTCCATAATGGCGGTAAGGAGGAGATTTATTTGGGCTCGGCCGATTGGATGAACAGGAATATTTACCGTCGCATTGAAGTTTGTTTCCCGGTTCTTGACCAAGAAATCAGGGATGAAATTAAATCGGTGATTAACCTGCAGCTGGCCGATAATGTACAAGCCGTGGCTTTAGACAAAGACCTGAACAATGTTCCGGTTGTGACTAAAGGCGAGCCCGAACAGTCGCAATACCGTATTTATCAATTTTTAAAGAGTAAGTATGAAAAATAGCATCGTAAAAGGATATCAACTGCTATGGCTGGCACTGGCCTCTTTGGCCACCATGCAGCTGTCGTGCGCGCAAACCAAAAGCAAGGGGCCGGCAAGTCCTCCGGGATACGACCTGAGCAAACCCCAAAAATATAACATGCCCGATGTGCTGCAGGAAATATCTGGAATTGCCTTCAATAAAGGCGATAACAAGATGGTTTATGCCGAACAAGACGAAGAGGGCAAGATTTTTCGCCTACCTTTGGGTACTAAAAACGAAAGTGCCACCAAGTTTGCCGGCAAAGGCGATTATGAAGATATTGCCATTAGCCAAGGCTGGGCCATTCTGTTAAAAAGCAATGGCCATTTATATACTTTTCCGCTAAGCGAAACCCAAAAGCCCGAAGCAGCCAACGTACAAAAATTAGAGAACATGTTGCCAAAAGGCGAGTACGAAGGCATGTTTGCCAACCAAGCCACCGGCGATTTGTATGTGCTTTGCAAAGACTGTAAAACAGATCGTGGCAAAAAACAGGCAAGTGGTTATATTTTCTCGCTCCAAAAAAATGGCACCGTCAAACCTAAAGGCACTTTTGTGGTCGATGCCAGTCAAATAGATAAATTATCGGGCAAAAAAAAGGGTGCTTTCCATCCTTCGGCGCTGGCCATGAACCTGCAAACCAACGAGTGGTATATTGTTTCGAGTGTAAACAAGGCGCTTATCGTAACCGATGCCAAGTGGAAAATCAAGAACGTGTATCATTTAAGTTCCAATATATTTAACCAGCCCGAGGGCATTGCCTTTGACAAGGATAACAATCTGTACATCTCTAACGAAGGCAGCGAAACCCAACAAGGCAATATTTTGAGGTTCGATTATAAAAAACCTTAAATTTATAGCCACAACCATTTTCCGTTAACGTTCAAATAGCCAGCATGTTGAAGAAAGTTACCCTATTTGTTTTTTTATTGTTTGCAAGCTTGTTTGGCCTGGCCCAAGAAGAGGTAAAGTATCGTGTTATTTTAATTGGCGATGCGGGCGAAATGAATGCCGGTCAGATGGAATCGCTTAAAAATGCGGCCAAGCATGTGATCAAAGGCAAGACAACCACGCTTTATTTGGGCGATAACATTTACCCTACGGGAATGGCCATTCCGGGTTTTGGCGACGAACAGGAAACCATCAAGATCCTGCAGTCGCAATTTCAGCCTATGCGCGATGCAGGCGCTGCGGTTTTCTTTGTGCCGGGCAACCACGACTGGGACAAATCTGGTCCAAATGGCTTGGCTAAGATCAAAAGGCAGAGCGAGTATCTCGAATCGCTGGGCGATCCTTTGCTCAAACTCATTCCGTCCAACGGTTGTCCAGATCCCATTGCCATCAGGCTAACAGATAAACTCACCATTATTGCCTACGACAGCGAGTGGTGGCTTTTTCCCTACAATAAACAAAATCCGGCGGCCGATTGCGATTGCCAAACCAAGGATGCGGTAATTGCCCGCATGAACGACCTGATGGAGCAGAACCGCGACCGGATGATTTTGCTGGCTTCGCACCATCCGTTTCAGAGCTATGGTGCGCATGGCGGTTATTTTACCTGGCGCAACCATTTGCTGCCCTTAACCTTGCTCAACAAAAACCTGGTTATTCCTTTGCCAGTTATCGGTTCGGTTTATCCTTTCCTGCGCTCTACTTTGTTAAGTCCTGAAGATTTGAACCACCCGCTGTATAAAGACATGATCAAAAGCGTGAACAGTGTTTTCGGCGAGAAGCCCAATGTGGTTTATGTGGCGGGGCATGAGCACGGCCTGCAGCTCATCAAAGGCAAGCAATTGCAGCTTGTAAGTGGAGCCGGTTCAAAATGGTCGCCCAATAAAAAAGGCAAAAATTCGCTTTTTCACGAGTACCACCAAGGCTATGTCATTGCCGATCAATTGCTCAACAACGATATGCGCTATGATTATTATGTATATGCCGATACCGGTGTGGTCAAGGTTTTTAGCTATACCCAGCCTTACAAAGAGGTGGCGGCGGCCAAAAAGAATGAGTACAAGGTCATTAAAGCCGACAGCATCAGCATCAAAGTGCATCCTGCTTACGATAGTGTGGGCAAATTTCACCGCTTTTTATTCGGCGAAAACTACCGCAAAGACTACGCCATGGAAACCAAATTTCCGGTGTTGCGTATTTCAGAGTTTAAGGGAGGTTTAAAACCTACGCAATTGGGTGGTGGCAACCAGTCGCGTTCGTTAAGACTCGAAGATAAAAATGGTAAGGAATGGGTGCTCAGGAGCGTGGAGAAATACCCAGAAGTATTGTTGCCACAGGGATTGAGAAATACGTTTGCCAAAGACATCCTGAAAGACAACATGTCGGCCCAACACCCTTTTGGCGCCCTGGTGGTGCCGCCGTTGGCCGAAGCCGTAAACGTGCCTCACAGCAATCCGATGATCGCCTGGGTATCGCCCGATCCTAACTTGGGCGACTATATGAATGCTTTTGCCAACACGCTTTGCCTGCTCGAGGAGAGGGAGCCGCTGGGGAATTCAGACAATACCACCAAAATGTTCAAAAAGCTTGACGACGATAATGACAACACCTACGATGGGGCTTTGTTGTTGCGTGCGCGTGCGTTGGATGTGATGTTGGGCGATTGGGACCGGCATGAAGACCAATGGCGTTGGAAGCCTGAGAAAGGAGAAAAAGGCTCGAAATACCTGGCTGTTCCAAGAGACCGCGACCAGGTTTTCTTCAGTTCGGATGGCTTGATTCAGCGTTATGCCCAGGGTTCGTCGTTGTTGCCGATGATGCAGGGTTACGAACGCAACATTAAACGCATCAACTGGTTTTTATGGGAAGGAAGGGCCATGAACAGCCGTTTGCTTTCGCAGTTTAGCGAAGCCGAATGGGACCAGATCATCAAGGATTTTTGCGCCAAGCTTACCGACGATGTGTTGGAACAGGCCTTGCGCAGGTTGCCTGAACCTAATTATACGTTGCGCCACGACCAGTTTCTAAAGCAAATGAAAGCGCGTCGAGCGGCCTTACCGGCAATGATGAACGAGTATTATCATTTTTTTAACCGCATTGTCGATATCCAAACCAGCAACAAAAACGAACGGGTAGTGATTACCGATTCTGCCGATCAGCACCTGAACATCCAGATTCATAAAATTGCCAAAGACGGCGATATCAAGGAAGAGATCTTTAGCCGCACCTTCGATCCGAAGGTGACCAAGGAAATCAGGTTGTACGTAAAAGATGGCAACGACAGCGTGATCTTGAACAACAAAACCTCCAACATCAAACTGAGGATCATTGCCGGAGGAGGCAAAAAAATCTACGATGTGCAAAACGCCAGCAGGAGCGTGCAGCTTTTTGGCCTCAAAAACAAGAAATCAACCTTTGAAGGCCATGATGTGGGCAAGCTCAACAAAATACTTGCTACCGATACGTCCAATGTGTCTTATTTGGGCAAAGACCTGTACAGCCGCTATTCGCTGTTGCTGAATGCCGGTTTTAATGTTGATGATGGCCTGTTGATGGGCCTGAATTATAAAATTACTAATCCAGGCTTCAGGAAACAGCCCTATGGCAACCAGCAAAACTTTTCGTTTTTGCACTCGTTTGCCACTTCGGCCTTCCGTTTCAACTACAGCGGCGATTGGCTACAAGCTGTAGGCAAGGCCGATTTGGTGTTGAAGGCCGATGCCTTTGCGCCAGACAATACCCAGAATTTTTTTGGCATGGGCAACGAAACCCCGTTTAAGAAATCTGGCAACGAAGTGAAGTATTACAGGGCCAGGTTCAACATCTACCAAGCTGAGGCATCGCTCAGGTGGCGCAGGCCGAAATCGACCTTCACCGTGGGACCTATTTTTCAGTTTTATAAGTTTGACCGAGAAGACAATGCAGGCAGATTTATCAACAACACGTCACAATTGCACTCTTATGATAGTTTAACCGTTGATAAAGACAAACTTTACACCGGCGTAGCAGTCAACTTTATCAATAATACCCGCGACAACGAGATTTTGCCGACACTAGGCAGCTACACCGATTTTAAACTGGTGGGCTACAAGAGCCTGAACAAATATGCCAGTTCCTTTGTACAGTTTACGGCGAATATTTCCCTGTACAAGAACTTGGACGGTAGGGCTAAATTGGTATTGGCCGATCGTTTTGGAGGCGGTATAACCATTGGCAAGCCCTCGTTTTACCAAACCTTGTTTTTGGGCGGACAGGGCAATTTGTTGGGGTACAGGCAGTTTAGGTTCTCTGGTCAGCATAGTTTTTACAATAACTTGGAGCTGAGGGCCAAACTGGGCGATTTTGTAAGCTACGTGCTTCCGGGCCAGGTAGGCTTATTAGGATTTTATGATGTAGGCCGCGTTTGGAAAACCAACGAAACATCAGATGTATGGCACCATGGCGTAGGTGCCGGCGTATATTTTGCCCCAGCATCCCTAACCATTTTTAGGTTGGTGATGGGCTATTCGAAAGAAGGATGGTATCCTTACGTTTCGATGAACTTTAGATTTTAGTTAACTAGAGATGAAACGCAAGTTCCATCCGGCCATAAAAAATTGAAATACTCGGATGAATACCAATATTATTCAGATCAACAGAAATGAATGCGTAGGCTGCCAGGTAGAATTTACCTTGTCGTTCAGGCCTTTGATTGCCTACCTCAAAAACAGGCTGAAAACCGAACAGACCTTAAAGGCAGAGTTTTATCGCTTTTTGCTCGAAAAGATAGAACGTGAAGAAGCGTTGAGAAACGACATCCAAGTAGAAGAACTGGGCAAATACAAAGATACGCTCGAACTGATTTTTACCATTCTAACGCCTTTAATGGCCAATGAAAAAGACCTGTTCTGGGCATTGAGTACACCCGTGCCCGACAAGATTTTTTTCAGTACCGATTCTTTTTACGATTTTCTTTCCTTCCAAATCGAAGAAAAACGCCAAAACGGAGAGGAAAATCCCGCATCCAAAGAAAAGCAGCAGATGCAGTTTATCTACAGGATGATTTTGGAAAGATTTTACAATTATACTTCCATTTCGCGACACGAAATCCTGCACTCGTACACCAATCCGAAAACACACCTTACCCAGTACTACAACATCAATGCCGATACCCAGTTTATCGACATCCAGTACGATGGTGAACTGCCCGAACTCAATTTTGAGCAGGTAGCCAGCCTCATTCAAGACGGTACCGAGATTGAGCTCCTGCAAAAGATTTTGCCACTCAGCAAATTCAGGTTCGATGGCTTTACGGTAATTTCGCTAAGCGATGTGACCCTGCAACATGCCATTGATGGCATCCGCAATGCCTTGGTTAACCATACCTACGAAAACGAGGCCTATGAGCATGTAATACAGGCCTTGAAAACCTTGGCCGGCGATGGACATATCGAGTTTGGGTTATTGCCTTTCTTGGTGGTAAACGGCAAATTTGTGTTCGACAACGAGCAGAATTCGCAAAGCATCCTGCTCAATTCGGGCAAAAAGTACAATTTGCAGGAAGAATCGTTTTATGCTTTGGTAAAAGAATACCAGCATAACCCACGGCCAGTATTTTTCAATAACCTCGACGATGAAAAGATACAGCGATTCCCCTTTCTCGAGGTATTGAGGAAAAACGGAATCCACTCTTATTCATTCCTCCCTGTTTTTTACAACAACCAGCTGGCCGGAGTATTGGAAATCTACTCGACCGAAAGCCTGGAAGTGGATGAGAAGCTGCTGTCGCGCTTGCACTCGGCCATGCCTTTGCTGGGCCAGTTGCTGCAATACCGTATCGAAGAATTCAACGCCAAAATGGATGCCGTGCTGAAAGACAAATTCACGGCCCTGCAGCCCTCGGTACAATGGAAGTTTAACCAGGTAGTATGGGATTTCCTGAAAATGAGCAAGGAAAAAAAGAAATCGGTTGAAATAGAAACGGTTACTTTCAAAGACCTTTATCCGCTGTTTGGTGCCATAGACATCCGCAACTCGACGGTAGAGCGCAATTTTGCCCTGAAGGAAGACCTGAAAGTGCAACTGACGATGCTGATTGAAAGCCTGAATGGTTTAAGAGCCATTGTTTCGCTCGATTTGATCGATAAGATTTTGTTCAACTGCAAGGATTGGCTCAAACGTATCGAAGATTTCATCAGTTCGAGCGAAGAGGCCCTGTTCAACGAATTTTTGGAGCTGGAAGTTTATCCGGTATTGAAGCATATTGAAAAGGGACACCCACAAGCTGTGGCCTTGGTGCAACAATATTTTGCCGCCATTAACCCTGCAAACGGTATTGCTTTCGAAAACAGGAGAACGCTCGAAACCTCTATGCAGTTTATCAATACATCGGTAAGCGAATATTTAGACGAAGCGCAACAGGCCCTGCAGGCTACCTATCCCTGCTATTTTGCCAAATTCAGGACCGATGGGGTAGAATACGACATCTACATCGGGCAGGATATTGCGCCCGACATCCCTTTTGATTTGTTGTACCTTAAAAATATCCGCCTATGGCAATTGACGGCTATGGTAGAAGTGGCACGTTTAACCAATGGATTGGTGAGTCAAATGCCAAGAGCTTTGCTGACTACACAGTTGATTTTTGTGCATTCAAATCCTATCGATATCAGCTTCAGGAACGACGAGCGCAGGTTCGACGTAGAAGGCGCCTATAACATCCGCTATGAAGTGGTGAAGAAAAGGATAGACAAGGTTTTGGTAAAGGGTACCAATGAGCGCCTGACCCAGCCCGGTAAAATCGCTTTGGTTTACTTCAATGCCTATGAGGCCAACGAATACTTGGAGTATATCAAGTACCTGCAGGAGCAAGGTTTCCTGAACAACGACCTCGAAACCCTGGAGCTGGAAGAACTGCAAGGCGTAAGCGGACTCAAGGCACTGAGGATAGGGGTAAACTACATGGCCTGCGATTTTTACGATGAGCAGTGGACCAAACTGAAAAAGACCATCAAAAAGAGCCCCTTGAAAAAGGAAAGCGCTTAGTCTATTTTAATTTTTCTCGGTGAGTCGGTTTCGTCATCTCAGCTAGGATATTCTCAATCCCGACAAGGGGTAAGAATGTCTTTTGAGCTAGATAGATCACTGATGCCAAGAAAATTTTTAATCAAAAAACCTCATTTCAAACCTCTAATTATACATTTCAATTTATCTGACAAATAAATGATACGCCGTTTCAAAATCCTTTCTACATTTGCTTAACGGTGTTAGATTATTTTATGTCATTTAACCGGCCATGGGAAGTAAAGAAAGAATCCAGCGACAAAAAGAAGATACCCGCAAAGGGATATTGGATGCCGCTTTGCAAATTGTAAGGCAGGAGGGTTGGAATGCGCTGAGTATGCGTAAGATTGCAGATGCCATCGAGTATACCGCGCCGATTATTTACGAGTACTTTCCCAACAAAGAGGGTCTGTTGATAGAATTAACCCGCCAAGGCTATGCCATCTTGGGCCAGAAAATCAAAAAAGCCCAAGACAGCGAAACCGAACCCGCCAAGCAATTGGAAGCCATGTGGATGGCCTACTGGGAATTTGCCTTCAATTGCAAGGAAATGTACCAGCTGATGTACGGTGTTGACATGAACTGCTGCGAGCTCAAAAAATCGTTGCCTGAAGCAGAATATACAACCAAGCTTTTTTCAGATGCCATTGCAAAGCTCGTGACCAAAGAGCCACAACCAGATGACCTCATCTGTTTAAAATATTATACTTTTTGGTCGGTTATACACGGCCTGATATCGATCAACCTAACACAAAAAGGGACCAATGAGGAAATTAATCAGCAGATTTTGAGGGGCGCTATCCAAGCGATCATCAGAACCATCAACGATTAAAATTTTTTTGGCCTTTACTTAACGCTGTTAGATTAATTTATTAACGTAAAATAAACATTAAAATCCCAATAATCATGAAATATATCTCCAATTCCACTTCTTTACTTAACAATGTTAAGTTATCTAACTATGTTAGGTTTTTTGCTTTGGCTTTAGCCTTGTTCTTGGCAAGCTGTTCGGGCAAACAAGAGCAGGCCCAAGTTGCCCAAGCTCCATCATTACCGGTCATTACCATTAGCCAAGGCTCTCAAGAAACATTTATAGATTATCCGGCTGCCATTGAAGGCGCGGCCGATTTGGAAATCCGTCCGCAGGTTTCGGGTACCATAGACCGTATTTATGTAAACGAAGGCCAATTGGTAAGGAAAGGCCAATTGTTGTTCCAAATTTCGCCATTGCCCTTTAAGGCGCAATTAAATAATGCCAAAGCCGCTTTACAGGCTGCACAGGCTGCGGTATTGAACGCACAGTTGGAAATAGACAAGCTTACTCCATTGGTGCAAAACAAAGTGGTATCTGCTTTCCAATTGCAAACTGCAAAAACTGTACATCAAATCGCGCTAGCTAATGTTGAACAGGCCAAAGCCAGCGTAAACAATGCCCAAATCAACTTAGCCTATACCGAAATTAAAGCTCCAATTAGCGGTTATATTGGTCGTTTGCCTAAAAAACAAGGCAGTTTGGTGGGACCGTCAGATCCAGAGGCTTTAACCAACCTTTCTGATGTACACGAAGTCCATGTGTATTTCTCTTTGGCTGAAACCGATTTTATCAATTTCAATGCTAAATACGAAGGCAATTCGGTAAACGACAGGCTGAAGCATTTGCCTCCGGTTTCGTTGGTGTTGGCCGATCAGACTTTATATCCCGCCAATGGCAAAATAGACATGGTTGATGGCCAGTTCGACAAAACTACGGGCGCCATTACCCTAAGAGCCAGTTTCCCGAATGCCAAAGGCGTGTTAAGATCGGGTAATACCGGCAAGGTAAGGCTAGGCATGGCGCATAACAACGTGCTGTTGGTACCGCAAGCGTCTACCATCGAAATACAGGATAAAGTATTTGTATATGCCGTTGGCAAAGACAACAAGGTAAGTAAACGCCCTATTAAGGTACTGGGCACAAGCGGTACCAACTATTTAATACAAGATGGCCTAAAATCGGGCGAGCAGATTATTGCCAAAGGCTTCGAGAGCTTAAAAGAAGGCGACTTGATCCAGCCAGAAATCAGCAAACCCGTAACGGCCTACAACGCTACAAAATAAGAAAAAATCATGTTCAAAATATTTCTAAACAGGCCGGTACTCGCTACGGTCATTTCTATCCTATTGGTTATACTTGGGGTTTTGGGACTATCTAAATTGCCCTTGCAACAGTTCCCCGATATAGCGCCTCCTGCAGTTCAGGTTATGGCTTTCTACCCCGGTGCCAATGCCGAAACGGTATTGCGCTCGGTAGCGCCGTCGTTGGAAGAATCTATCAACGGTGTCGAAAACATGAGCTATATGAGCTCTACAGCCAGTAACGACGGCTCGTTGGTCATTACCGTTTATTTTAAACTGGGCACCAATCCCGATCAGGCAGCTGTAAATGTGCAAAACCGCGTGGCCCAAGCCACCAGCCAGTTGCCTGCCGAGGTCGTACAAGCAGGTATTACCACAGCCAAGCAACAAAACAGCTTGATTATGGTGGTCGATTTGTTCACCGATGATGAGCAGAACTACGACCAGACTTTCTTGGCCAACTATGCCCAAATCAACATCATTCCTGATATTAAACGTATACCAGGGGTAGGCTCGGCAACCATTTTTGGAGGCAACAAAGATTACTCCATGCGTATCTGGCTCAACCCTTCGAAAATGGCGACTTATAACTTGACGCCAAAAGAAGTAATGGGCATTATCCAGGATAAAAACCTGGAAGCGGCGCCGGGCAAATTCGGCGAGAGCAGCCGAGAAGCTTTCGAATATGTGATTACCTACAAAGGCAAGCTTAACAAACCAGAAGAATATGGCGATATGGTAATCAAAGCCAATCCTGATGGTTCGGTGTTACGATTGAAAGACTTGGCCAGAATTGAATTTGGGGCCTATTCGTATACCAACTTTACCCGGGTAAACGGCAAGCCTGGGGTTAACATCGGTATTGTGCAGCTGGCAGGTTCAAACTCGAACGAGATTCAGATCGCGATAGACAAGCTGATGCAAAAACTGTCTAAGGACTTTCCGAAAGGCGTAAAACACCTCATTTTATACAATACCAAATATTCGTTAGACCAGTCTATCGATCAGGTTATCCACACCTTGATCGAGGCGTTTATCTTGGTGTTTATTGTAGTGTTTGTGTTCCTGCAGGATTTCAGGTCGACCCTCATTCCAGCCATAGCGGTGCCGGTGGCCATTTTGGGAACTTTCTTCTTCATGTGGATTTTTGGTTTCTCTATCAATCTGCTTACCCTATTTGCATTGGTGTTGGCCATTGGGATTGTGGTAGACGACGCCATTGTGGTGGTAGAGGCGGTTCATGCCAAAATGGAACACCGGCATTTGCCTCCTAAAGCGGCAACGGCTTCGGCCATGAGCGAAATTACGGGTGCCATTATTTCCATCACCCTGATCATGTCGGCGGTATTCCTGCCGGTAGGCTTTATGGAAGGCTCAACCGGGTTGTTCTACAGGCAGTTTGCGTTTACCCTGGCTATTGCTATCGTGATTTCGGCGGTAAATGCCTTAACCTTGAGCCCTGCTTTGGCGGCCTTGTTCTTGAAAGAACACAATCCGGCTGCGGGAGAAAAGAAAACCTTTAAGCAAAAGTTCTTTGCAGGTTTTAACTCGGGTTTCCAGAAAATTACCGATCAGTATACCAATGGCCTTAAATTTTTAATCAAGTTCCGTTGGGCTACCATGGTAGCACTGCTTGCGGTAATTGTGGCTACAGGCGTGATGATTAAGCGTACGCCATCGGGCTTTATTCCTTCAGAAGACCAGGGCTTTATCGCTATTTCGCTGTCGATGCCGGCTGGTGCTTCGCTTGACCGTACCACGGAGGTTATCAAACAGTTGGAAAGCATTTTGGGATCGATGGAATCAAAGCAAACCTTAATGGGGCTTTCTGGTTTCAACATGCTCACCCAGTCGTCGAGCCCTTCGTCGGGTGTGGCTTTTGTGTTGCTCAAACCCACCAAAGAGCGCGGAAAAATCAAGGATATCGATGGTATTATGGGCGAGGTAAGGCAAAAACTGGCCGCCATTAAAGGAGCCAATTTCTTTGTGTTCACTTTTCCAACCGTACCGGGTTTCAGTAACATCGATGGTTTGGATATCGTATTGCAAGACAGGACGGTAGGCAAATTGGACAAGTTTAGCGAGGTTTCGTCCAATTTTATTGGCGAGTTGATGAAACGCCCGGAGATTGCTGTAGCCTTTACCTCGTTCAGGTCGGATTACCCGCAATTGGCCATGGAACTTGACGAGGTTAAAGCGGCCCAGTTGGGCGTAAGCGTTCGTGATATTTTGCAAACCATGCAGGCCTATTTTGGTAGCGCCCAAACTTCCGATTTCAACCGTTTTGGCAAATACTATCGCGTGGTGGTACAGGCCGATCAGGAAGACAGGGCCAACCCGGCGGCTATGGACGGTGTATTTGTGAAAAACAATAGGGGTCAAATGGTGCCTATCAACACCTTGGTTAAATTGAGCAGGGTGTACGGCCCAGAAACGGTATCGCGTTACAACTTGTTCAGTTCTATTGGCCTCAATGCCATTGCCAAACCGGGCTATAGCTCTGGCGATGCCATTAAAGCGGTAGAGGAGGTAGCCGCCAAGCACTTGCCGGGTGGTTATAGCTACGAGTTTTCGGGAATGACCAAAGAAGAGATTTCTTCGGGTGGCCAATCGGTGGTTATTTTTATCCTTTGCCTGCTGTTTGTTTATTTCTTGCTGTCGGCACAGTACGAAAGCTATATCCTGCCTTTTTCTGTTATCTTGTCTATTCCTACCGGTATATTTGGCGTGTTTGCGGCTATTGGTTTTACAGGAATCTCTAACAATATTTATGTGCAGGTAGCCTTGGTGATGCTGATTGGCTTGCTGGCCAAAAACGCCATCCTGATTGTTGAGTTTGCCATCCAGCGCCGAAGAGCCGGACAAACCCTGCTGTCGTCGGCATTGGAGGCCGCCAAGTTGCGCTTACGCCCGATTATCATGACTTCTTTGGCCTTTATTGTAGGAATGATCCCGATGATGAGGGCTACAGGTCCATCGGCATTGGGTAATCACTCCATCAGTATGGCGGCAGCCGGTGGTATGCTTTCGGGAGTACTGCTCGGTGTGTTCTTTATTCCGGTACTTTTTATCCTCTTCCAGTTTTTACAGGAAAAAATTACGGGTGTGCCTACCAATGTACATCCCGAAGAAAATCATCATTTAGTTCACGATGGAAAATAACCAAACTACAACGCAAGAGCCTTCGCTACTCGAAGAGTTTTTGCCCCTCGTTTCTTCATGGTTGAAGAAATGGTATAACTAAAATGAGTGGAAGGCACGGTTTTGACAACTGTGCTTTCCATGGCAATAATTCAGAACGATATAATGAACCATCATGATTTTACCCAAACCCGAAGGGGAATGATCCTAAAAACATGGTGGCTTCATCACCGTTGAAATAATAGATAAACAGATGAAAACATTTATAAATGGCTTTTTAGCCTTGCTGATTTTGGCTGCAAGCAGCTGTAGCCTCACCAAAAACATCGCCAACCCCATTAAGGATGTACCGATGAACTTTAGGGATGGAAATACGGATACCAGCAGCATTGGTGCTTTGCCGGTAAAGGATTTTTTTGGTACGCCAGCCATCCGCAATCTGATTGATAGCGCTTTGCTGCGAAACATCGACCTGCAAATGGCCTTGAAAAATATCGAGGCCTCTGAACTGATGCTGCAAAGGGCAAAAATGGGCAATGTGCCTCAACTGAATTTGCAAATTACGGCCAATTCTAATCGCCCATCGGACAATAGTTTGAATGGATTGAGCACCTCGCAATTTTTGAAGACCAGTCATATCGAAGATTTTAATGCCAACCTCGGCTTAAGCTGGGAAGCTGATATCTGGGGCAAGATCAAAAAACAAAAAGAAGCCGCTTATGCCGGTTACCTGCAATCGGCCGAAGTAAAGAAAGCGGTGCAGACCCGTATTGTGGCCGAAGTGGCTATGGGCTTTTATCAATTGCTGATGTTGGACGCGCAATTAAAAGTTGCGCAAAAGAATATCGAATTGAATACAAGCACACTTAAAATGATCAAAATGCAGTTCGATGCGGGGCAGGTAAGTTCGTTGGCCATTCAGCAGGCCGAAGCCCAATTGTTGAGCGCTACCCAATTGATTCCGCAGATTACCACAGCCATCAGCATTCAAGAAAATGCGCTGAGCGTATTAACTGGCAAGTTTCCAACAGCTATTGAACGCGCGGCTACTTTGGCGGATTTAACCGTTCCCGATCAGTTGGCGGTGGGTGTGCCGGCAAATTTGTTGCGCATCAGGCCCGACGTAAAAAGTATGGAATTGGGATTGAGGATCGCCAATGCCAAAGTAGGCATAGCCAATGCCATGATGTACCCCAGCCTAACCATTTCGGCTAGTGGTGGCTTAAATTCTTTTAAGGCCAGCAATTGGTTTAACATTCCGGCATCGCTGTTTGGCGTAGTAGGCGGTGGCATTACGCAACCTATTTTTCAGCGCAAGGAACTGAAAACCCAGTTCGAACTGGCTAAAATAGAAAGAGAGAAATCGGTATTGCAGTTTAGGCAGACTGTAATTGGGGCGGTGGCCGAAGTTTCTAACGAACAAGCTAGGCTCATCAACCTCAAAAATGAATATGCTACGGTGCAAACCAGGGTGCAGACCTTACAGCTAGCCGTTAAAAACTCAGAACTGTTGTTTAAAAGCGGCATGGCCAATTATTTGGAAGTGATTACAGCTCAAGGCAACCTATTGAGGGGCGAATTGGATCTGACCACGATCAAAACAGCACAGCTGAATGCCGGTGTGGCTTTATACCGTGCACTAGGTGGCGGTTGGCAATAGGTATTGAGTTATTCATATAGTTAAAACCATAGCTTTTCGCTATGGTTTTTTGTTTAATGTGGGGTTAATTAAACTCTAAATAGTCCTAAGCTTTAAAAATGGCTTTGATGAGTGGTTTTTTCTGTCTTGAAATTGGGATTTTGGCATGGTCGGGTTCCATGACCAGGTAGCCCGAATCTTCATTCAAAATACTCTTCACATGTTTCTTGTTCACCAAATGCGATTGGTGGCAACGGATAAAGCCATAGGGTGTCAGTAGTTCTTCGTACTCGTAAATCGGTCTTGAAATGAGCAACGAGGTGCCATCGGTTAAATAGAAGCTGGTATAATTGTTCGATGATTCGCACCTGACAATAGCTTTAATTGGGGTTAGGAAAGTTTCTCTCTGGGTAGGCAAGCCAATTTTTTCGTTTTCGTCCAGTTGTTGCCTGTCGAGGAGCTGCATCAAATTTTCCAGGCGCGCATTTTTCTTCCTGTCCTTTACCGAGGCTTCAACTTTGCCCACCGCGGTTTTGAGCTCGGCGGCGTTAATGGGTTTGAGCAGGTAGTCTAAGGCCGAAAATTTAATGGCCATGATGCCATATGCATCAAAAGCGGTTACGAAAACCACTTCGAAGCCGGGTTCGCCGATCGATCTCAATAGGTCGAAGCCATTTTTTTCAGGCATTTGAATATCCAGAAATACTACGTCGGGCTTGTTGGCCAGCAACAGTTCCTTGGCTTCGGCGGCACTGGTGGCCGAAGCCAGTACTTCAACCTGTGGACAATGTTGCGCCAAGAGCGCCTTAAGGTTGTCGTTATTGATCGGTTCGTCGTCTACTAGTATGGCGCTGATCATTGATTTATCCAGTTTTGAAAAGTGAAAATAGCAACTGTGCCTTGCTGTTTTTCAAAATTAAGCACAATTTTCTTTTCTTGATGCAGCTTGTTAATGGCCGAAATCCTATCGTAGGTTAATTGGAGCCCGTAGCCGATATGGCTGTTGGCATTTGTCCACTGGCCGTTGTCGCTGATGCTGATGCATAGCGAATCGTCTTGGTCGTTGGTGTGGCAGCTGATTAGCAATAGGCCTTTGCTGCCTAGCGAGGCAATGCCGTGTTTGATGGCATTTTCGATCAAAGGCTGCAACAATAAGGTAGGAATTTCGATAATAGAAGCATTGCAACTGAGCGATAATTGGATTTCCCAAGTAAAATTATAGCGCAAGGCCTCTAACCGGATGTAGGTCTGCATCATTTCGAGCTCCTGATCCAAGGTGTTGAAAATTTGTTGTCCCTTGCTAAGGGTCTTCCGAAGCAGGCTGCTGAAATCCTGCAGGTAATCATTGGCTTCGGCAATACGGTTGGTATTCATCAGCCCTTGGATAGAGCTCAGCGCATTGAAGGTAAAATGTGGGTTAAGTTGCGATTGCAACCTTAAAATGGACTGTTCGATTTCCTTTTGTTTTTTTTGCGAGCGCTTCACTTCGCCTTTCAATCGCCAAATAACAGCAATAGCCATAAACAAGATCAGCAAGCCTACAGCCAAACCATACACCAAGGGCAACTGATACCATTTGGCCTTTACTTGGATGTGATAGGAAAGGGTACTTTCGGGCTGGATATCGAAGTTGCAGCGCAACTCATAATCGGTATTGGCCGTTAACTTGGGCAACTGGATAGTTCTTCTGCCCAGAAAGCGCTCTTGCTTCCCGGTTTTCAAATTGGTTAGGGTATAGTCCAAAGGTTGGTAGCGCAGGTCGTTGTTTGCGGCGCGTACTTCGATTTTATCGGATGAAGCAACTGCAAGCTGCTTGTTTTCGGAAACCGGTATGTTTTTTCCCTTTTTTCCAACAATGGCATTAAAGTGTATGGATGGAAATACCCTGATTCTTTTGATCGAATACCTTTTGACCAAGGTGTCGGTCTGATAGTCCAGGATATCTACATTAAAGACGTCGTTTACCCTTAAGTAGGCGGTACTCGTTTTTTGATCCTGAAGCCATAGTTTTAGTGGCTCATTAACTGGAGCAGGCATGGTTTGGCCATTGCTTGCAGCAAAATAGGTATGGTAATAGAGCTTGGCATTGCGCGAATGGCGGAGCAGATCAATGTCGGCTGCACTTCCTTGTTTCGAAAAACGGATGACGGTTCCCAGCTTATAGTCGATTGGACGTACATTGATAAAACCTCCGGCAAGGTAGATGTGATTTGTTTTTCCATGGTCTTTGCCAATAGACTTTTGGATTTGGCTCAGCAATATGCCTTCGGCAGAGAGGTAAAAGGCTGGCTTGTCTAATAGCGTAACCTGTGTTTGTGCGTAGCCCAATTGAGCACCAAGCAACAAGAACAAGATAACGATATGCTTTTTCATTTCTGTAAATTTAGGTTATTGTTCGCTGGTTAGGGTAATCATGGCCTCCATTTCGTTCAGAAGTTCGGTTTCGGATGAAAACCCTACAGATAAGAACCGTTGCATGCCGTTTTTGTCGATGACAACCTTGGCTGGAATTCCATTGGGTTTATAAGCTGCTACCACTTGAAAGGTTTTGGACTGGTTGGCTAAAGGTTGGTCGATCAATACCCGGAAAGGATATTTGTTTTCATGAATAAAGCCTTTTATCCTAGCGGTAACGTCACCCTCGCTTTCGTTGGTGGCAATGAATAGAAAAACAACATCAGGATGCTTTTCCACCAGCTTTTGCATGGCAGGGAAGGAAGCTTTGCAGGGAGCGCACCAGGTGGCCCAAAAATCCAGCACTACGATTTTGCCTTTGAAATCGGCCAGTGATACCTTGTTGCCTTCCAAATCCAATAAGCTAAATGCGGGGGCTTCCGAATGGAGCATGGTCTTGCTCAAATTATTTTTTAGTTCCTGAAAAGCCATTTCGTTAAGGCGCACAAAAAAAGAATCCACGGCTTTTGCCCCATTTTTTCGAAAGTAAAGTTTCCTCAGCTGTGCATTCATGTTGGCGCTTGCCTTGCCGGTTTTGGCCAGTTGCAGCAAAATACGGTAAGCTTTGTCGCTTTGGTTGTTCAGTTCCAAAAGCAGTGCATAGCGCTCTACAGCAGGTAAATAGGCGTCGGCAAGGTCTTTGTTGCCAAGCGCTTTTTCTTGGTATAGCAAGGCTTTTTGGTATTTTTTGTTGGCCAGTAAAGCCGTGGCGTAGGTATCGCAGTAGGGGCCATTGGCCATTTGCATGAACCTGTTCCAATCTTCCAATGGAAAATAGGCAGGTCTGGCTGCCGTATCGTCTTTATAGGCATTATACAAATCGAGCGTACGTTTGGCTAGCTTTTCGGCATAAACCAGAGCTGCTTTTTGTTCAATCAACTGATCTGCAGCCATATTTAAATAGGATGTCTGGTTAAACTTATTGCTGATCAGGTTAATGTATTGCTCGAACTGTGGGTAGCGTTTGGCTCGAAGAAAGGAGAGCGCTATGGTGCCTTTCATTACATCGATGTCCTCCATGTTTTTAACGGGGTCGAGCTTGTAGGCCGTGAGCAACTCGTTCATGGTCGCCACGTTTTTTTCGGGGCTTTTTTCCTTCGACATGCGTTGCAGCTGCTCCTGCAATGGATCTTTGGTTTGGGCAATGGCACAGCAGGCTAGATGGCAAAATGCAATGAGCAGTCCTATTTTGAAGAACTGTCGGTTTGTTGAGCTATGTTTCATGCCCCAAAGATGCGGGCTAAAAACACCATAAAATAACAGCAATGTGAAAATGGTCGCCTTGGCTGTGAATCAGGCATTGGCACGAGGCCGCTTGCTGCATTTAACGAGCAGGAAGGGCTGGCTTTCTTGAATAGGAACGATTTCGAGCAGACCGTAAGGACCAAACTCGGTGCCGACTGATTCTTCGTCATAAAAGAACATTTGCACACCCTCGAATATTTCGTAGCGGTTTTTGCTTAAAAATTTGCCTTGCGCATAGGTAGTCGCTGTTTTGGAGATAACCGTAAATACCATGTAGCCATCCTCTGTTAGTTGGTTATAACAGTCGCTGATGAGTTTTTTCCGGTCTTTTTCATCCAGCAAATGGATAAGGGCGTAGCAAAACAAGCCATCGTATTTGTTGTTGTCGAAAGGCATGTCGGTTACCGAACCCTGATAGATTTTTAGGGCTGTTCCGTAGTGTTTCCTGGCCATTGCGATAGCCGTTTTTGAGATTTCTATGCCGGTTACGGCCATGCCGTTAGCTACAAAAAGCTGGGCATTGCGTCCGTAGCCGATGCCGGGAACCAATACGTTTTTTACCGATTTTTGAAGGAAAAAATCTTTGGTCAGTACCGCCGATTGTGCAGGTTCGAAGCCCCACATTTCCTGTTTTTCGCTAAAGGCCTTTTCCCAGAATGTGGGGTCTTCGGTTTCGTTCGTCATAATTGTTGCTATAATGTTGCATTTGCAATTTAGCAAGAAATAGCTAATGTAGAAGATAATAGGACGATTTAAACCGAAATTTGGCAGGTGAATGGTGAATTTGAAAACTATGGGGCATAAAAAACCGCCTCTAATGAAATTAAAGGCGGTTTGGTGTTTTTAGTGTTCCCGAAGGGATTCGAACCCCCATCATCAGAACCGGAATCTGACATTCTATCCATTGAACTACGGAAACAGAACCGCAAATATAGCTAATCCGCGGCTAAATTTATTCATCACTTTTTAAATTCCCCTATATCCTGCCTAAAATGGCAGCAACGTATAAAAACCAGCAGGGTTTGGCAACAGCTGGCATTTTATTCCTTAACTATGATTTAACCTTAAAAAGGATATTTTGGACCGATTATAGTTTGCATTCTGAAAAGAAAAAGCCATTTTTGCAAAAAAAAGACGGAATAGCTTGCTTATGTAAACTTAAAATTTAACGGATTATGGAAGAACTGCTAGTAGAAGAAGTGTTGCAACTGATAGAAAACGAGAGCGATAGGCAGTTAAAAGCGTACCTGAACGAGCTGAACATCTCTGATGTAGAGCAGCTCATCGACGAACTTCCACAATATGCCGTTAAATTTATCGAAACCCTTTCAACCAAAAGGGCAGTCAATGTATTCCGTATTCTCGATTTCCCGACTCAGGAAAGGATCATCAAAAAACTGCAAAGCAACAAACTGACCGAAATCATCAGGCAGCTGCCTCCCGATGACAGGACGGCACTTTTGGGCGAACTGAAAGGCGATGCGGTTAAAAAACTGCTCATCTTGCTGCCCGACAACGACCGTATCGAAGCACTGCACCTGCTGGGCTATGAGGAAGACAGCGTTGGCCGTTTGATGACCCCCGATTTTATTGCGGTTAAAACCGATTGGACCGTAAATCGTGTGCTTTCGCATATCCGTCGCTATGGCAAAAACTCCGAAACCATCGATGTGGTGTATGTAATTGACAAGGACGGCATACTGTTGGATGATATCAGGATCAGGGAGATTTTATTGGCCGATCCCGAAATGCGCATCGGCGATTTGACCGATAACAGATTGATTTCGCTCAATGTAAACGACCCGCAAGAGGAAGCCATCAATGTGTTTAGGATGAACAACCGCGTGGCCCTGCCGGTGGTTGACGACCAAAATATCTTGTTGGGCATTGTAACGGTGGATGATATTTTGTGGATTGCCCACGAAGAATATACCGAAGACATGCAGAAAATAGGGGGTACCGAAGCTTTGGACGAGCCTTACCTCGATATGCCCATCTTTAAACTGGTAAAAAAACGGGCGAGTTGGCTCATCGTACTCTTTTTGGGCGAAATGCTGACCGCAACGGCCATGCAGCACTTTGAAATTGAACTTTCCAAAGCCGTGGTGCTTTCTTTGTTTATCCCGCTGATCATGAGCAGCGGGGGCAACAGCGGCTCACAGGCCTCCACGCTGATTATACAGGCCATGGCTTTGGGCGAGGTAACCTTGACCGAGTGGTGGAAAGTGATGCGCCGAGAAATTATTTCTGGTCTTTTGCTGGGCGTAACCTTAGGAACGATAGGCTTGGTGAGGATTGTTTTATGGCAAAGCCTGCACATTTACGACTATGGTACACATTGGTTCCTCTTGTCGGTTACCATTTTCTTTACGCTGATTGGAATCGTGCTGTGGGGAAGTTTAATCGGTTCCATGATGCCGATTATCATGAAAAAACTGAAGCTCGATCCGGCCACGTCGTCGGCACCTTTTGTAGCCACGATGGTCGATGTAACCGGTATCGTCATTTATTTCAGCATCGCTGTGCTAATTTTAAGGGGAACGTTGCTTTAGCCGATATTCTACAGGGAGCGAATACTTTTAGTCGATTTCTAAACAGTCTTTACATAAAAAATCCCATAGATGCTGTCTACAGGATTTTTTAAATGGTTTTTTGCTAGGCGTTCTCACCCATAAGCGTCAAGCTTATACGTTAAACCTGAAGTGCATAATGTCGCCATCTTCTACCACATAGGTTTTTCCTTCTACGCCCAGTTTTCCGGCTTCTTTGCAGGCATTTTCAGAGCCTAGCGTTACAAAATCGTTGTATTTGATTACCTCGGCACGGATAAAGCCTTTTTCAAAATCGGTATGGATTACGCCTGCAGCCTGTGGCGCGGTAAAGCCTTTGGTAATGGTCCAGGCCCTAACTTCCTGTACACCGGCCGTAAAGTAGGTGTATAGATCCAACAGGCGATAGGCCGCCCTGATCAGTTTGTTAACCCCCGATTCGGTCAGTCCCAAATCGGCCAAAAACTCCTGGCGCTCTTCATAACTGTCTAATTCGGCAATTTCCGATTCGATCTTTGCCGAAATCACTAAAACTTCCGCATTCTCGTCGGCCACATTGGCTTTCACCAGGTCCACATATTTGTTGCCGGTAACCACCGAGCCTTCGTCAACATTGCAAACATACATCACAGGTTTTTGGGTCAGTAAGCCCAAATCGCTAATGAAATCGAAATCTTCTGGCTGCAGAGGAGCGGTACGAACCGATTTTCCGGTTTCGAGATGTGCTTTCACTACGCTCAAAACATCAAAGGTCTTTTTGGCGTCTTTATCGGTTTTGGCCTGCTTCTCTACTTTTTGGATGCGCTTAACCACGGTGTCCAAATCCTTGAGCTGCAATTCGGTATCGATGATTTCGCGATCGCGGATAGGGTCAACAGAACCGTCAACGTGGATTACATTGCCGTCGTCAAAGCAACGCAGCACGTGGATAATGGCATTGGTAGCCCTAATGTTGCCCAAAAATTGGTTGCCCAATCCTTCGCCCTTCGAAGCGCCTTTTACCAAGCCCGCAATATCAACGATCTCGATGGTATTGGGTACTACTTTTTGCGGATTCACCAGCTCGGCAAGTTTGGTTAAACGGTCGTCGGGTACGGTAATTACGCCCACATTGGGTTCGATGGTGCAGAACGGAAAATTGGCCGCTTGCGCCTTTGCGTTAGATAAACAGTTAAATAAGGTTGATTTACCCACATTGGGTAAGCCAACTATACCACATTGTAATGCCATTTATATTTTTGATTTACGATTATTGTTCAGTTATCAGTTTTGGGTTGCTCGTTGTTAAATTTCAATTAACAGTTTCCAGTTGTTTGTTAATGGTTTTCATCTGCTCTCAAATCTTTCCACTCCCAACATTGAACTTTCCACTTTCCACTTTTCACCTTCCACCTTCCACCTTCCACCTTCCACCTTCCACCCAGAACTTCCTTTCAAGGCCGCAAAGATATTAATTTTTAAGCCCTTTCCCTAGTGTTTTGTGGTAGGCAAAATTAATTGTTTATCTTTGATTGTAAATCACAATGCCCAAATCATGGAAAACGAAGAATTAACTCCTGTGTCATCAACCCACCCGCAACTGATTGTAAGCGAAGAAATGCGCAGCTATCTTTATGAAATGGCCAAATGGGCTACTTTTTTAGCTATCGTAGGCTTTGTTTTTACGGGATTGATCATCGTTAGTGCTTTCACCGTAGGGGCGGCTATTGGTACAAATCCAGAATTGGCATCCCTCAAATCTTTCGCGGCGTTGGGTGGGCTAGGCATTACCCTGGTTTGCCTATTATACGCCTTTGCTATTTTTTATCCGAGCCTATTGCTTTTCAAATATGCTTCCCGTGCTAAACTGGGAGTTTTGTATGGCGACCAAAACAGCCTGAACGAGGCTTTGATGAGGTTGAAATCGCTGTTCAAATACTGGGGCATCATGACGATTATTCTAATCAGCTTTTATGTCATTGCGCTGGTTTCTACTGTCATGACCATGAAGGTTTAGTCGATTACCCACATGAGCCTCAAAAATTAAGGTGCAAAAAAAATCCCTCAATGTTGGCTGAGGGATTGTAAATATTGGTGGTTCTTAGTAAGAAAAATCGTCGTTTTCAGATTTGGTAACGTTATATTCTGCGTTTTCAGAATATTCGTAGCGTTTTTCCACTACTTCTTGATGTGATTTGATGTAGTCGATGGTTTCTGATAAGCCTTCTGTAAACTTCTCGAAATCTTCCTTGTATAAAAAGATTTTGTGTTTCACAAAAACGCCATCTTCCAATCTTTTTTTGCTTTCTGTTAAGGTAAGGTAGTAATCGCCTGAACGTGTAGCTTTTACATCAAAAAAATAAGTCCGTTTACCTGCTCTTACCTTCTTGGAAAAAACCTCTTCTCTCTCTTTGTTGTCAAAATCTCCCATTGTTGTGTGTAGTATTTGTTTAAGGTTGTCGTAAATATAAAGCAATAATTCTCAAAGTTCAAAATAGAATATCGCAGTTTTTAGTTTTAGTTAAAAAACTGAACTTTATGCTACACGCATTGGTATGGGCGTTTTTTACGACAGATTAGCCGTTTTCTTCTTCCAGTAGTTGGTTGTCGTACATTTCGGCGTAGGCGCCTCCCAAATCAAGCAGTTGTTGATGCGTGCCCTGCTCAATAATCCGGCCTTCGTCGAGCACAATAATTTTATCGGCGTTCTTGATGGTCGAGATACGATGGGCAATCAGAATACTGGTTTTGCCTTTCATAATTGCACCAAGATTGCCAAGGATTTCTTCTTCGGTCTTGGTGTCTACTGCAGAGAGGCAATCGTCGAAAATGAGGATCTTGGGTTCTTTGATCAAGGCCCTGGCAATAGAAACCCGTTGTTTTTGTCCACCCGAAAGCGTTATGCCCCTTTCGCCCAGCATGGTTTCGAACTGCAAGTCAAAATCGATGATATTCTGATAAACGGCGGCGTTTTTCGCGGCCTGTTCTACTTGTCCGGGTTCAACCTTGTCTAAGCCAAAGGCGATGTTGTTTTTGATCGTATCCGAAAACAGGAAAACCTCTTGGGGCACAAAACCCACTTGGTTGCGATAGCTGTGCAGGTTAAGGTTTCTCAGTTCGTTGCCATCGATTTGTATACTGCCCGAGTTTACGTCGTACATGCGCATGATGAGGTTGGCCAAGGTTGATTTTCCAGAGCCGGTTCGGCCAATGATGGCTAAAAACTGTCCTTTTTCGATGTCAAAGCTTACATTTTTAAGCGCTTCGATACCTGTATCCGGGTAGGTAAAGCTTACGTTTTTAAAGCTGATCTTGCCTGTAAAATCCTTTTCTTCGGTGCTGGCCGAACTGATATCGGGCTTGAGCTGCAAAAATTCGTTGATACGCTTTTGCGAGGCGGCCGCACGTTGGATAAGCGTAGTTACCCAGCCCAGCATGGTTACCGGAAAGGTAAGCTGGTTTACATACACGATAAATTCGGCAATGTTGCCCGGCGTAATTGAGCCTTCGATTACCTGCTTGCCTCCAATGTATACGGTTAGGGTTGTGCTCAGTCCCACGAGGAGGAGCATAGACGGAAAGAAAAGCGCCTGCACTTTGACCAAGCCCATCGAATTATTCTTGTACGATTGGCTCTCTTCGGCAAAAACATCCTGGGTGTGGTCTTCCCTAACGTAAGATTTGATAACCCTGATGCCCGAAAACCGCTCCTGTACAAAGCTCGACAGGCGCGAAAGCTGTTCCTGTATCTTTTCGCTGCGCTGGTTAATGATGGTGTTCACATAATAAATAGTCAGCACCAAAATGGGTAGGGGCAATAAGCAGTAAATGGCCAAAGTGCTGTTTACCGAAAACATGAAATAAATAATGAGGAAAAACAGTACCGTTGTATTAATGGTATACATGATGGCCGGACCAACGTACATCCTTACGCGGTTAACGTCTTCGGTAGCCCGGTTCATTAAGTCGCCGGTATTGTTGCGGCGGTAAAAACCAAGGCTCAGCTTTTGGTAATGCGCATAGATTTCGTTCTTCATATCGAACTCGATGTGCCTAGACATGAGGATGATCGTTTGGCGCATGAAGAAAAGAAAAAGTCCTCGCAACAGGTAAAGCACCAAAATCAGCGCCCCAAAAAAGAAAAGGCTGTTGCTGAAAATATCGTACATCACCTGCTGGCGCTCAAAGCCGTTGCAGAGCTGGTAAATGGCAATGTTCTCGGTAATGAGGTTAAAGGCATGTCCAACCACCTGCGCCGGAACGACGCCAAAAATGTTGGAGATGACCACGAAGATTACCCCCGGAATAATCCACCATTTATATTTATAAAAGTATTTGTTTAAAAATAGAAGGTGCCTCATGTATAGGCAAAGTTAGCCAAAAGACTTTTCTTTTTTTCGCAATTACATAAAAAACAACGTAAAATAATGGTTTTTTTGTTTTAATTTTGTCCGTATCATTTCAAGAAATTTGTATGTCTGGTAACAGTACTATCGTTCCTTCAGTTTTAGACCAATTAAGTGCATCAGGCCACAAAAAAGTGGTTTTTTGCAATGATCCAGATACCGGATTAAAAGCCATCATTGCCGTACACGACACCACGTTGGGCCCTGCTTTGGGCGGTACGCGCATGTGGACCTACAACTCTGAGGCCGAAGCGTTGGAAGATGTGCTGCGCCTTTCGAAGGGCATGACCTACAAATCAGCCATTACCGGATTAAATCTTGGTGGCGGCAAAGCCGTTATCATCGGCGATCCGAGAAAACAAAAAACAGAAGCTTTAATGCGCAGCTATGGCCGATTCATCAAAAACATGAACGGCGAATTCATTACAGCCGAAGACATGGGGACTACCACCAGGGATATGGAGTACATCCGCATGGAAACCAATTATGTTACCGGCGTTCCCGAATCGTTGGGTGGCGCAGGCAATCCTGCACCTTATACGGCAAAAGGCGTGTTTTTGGGAATCAAGGCTTGTGTTAAAGAAGTTTTTGGCACCGATATGCTGGCCGGAAAATCGGTTGTGGTACAAGGCATTGGCAACGTGGGCGAGCATTTGGTGGAATTGTTGCGCCAAGAAAACGTAGAAGTTTACATCAGCGATATCAACCAAGACCGCTTGCAGGAAGTAGCGCGCAAATACAAGGCGAAGCCAATTGATGCCGATAAGATATTTACCATTGGAGCCGATATCTATGCCCCTTGTGCATTGGGCGCAACAGTAAACGATAAAACCATCAAAACGATGAAGTTTGCCATCATTGCAGGTTCGGCTAACAACCAGCTGGCCGATGAGCAGGTGCATGGACAACTGTTGCTGGAAAAAGGCATTTTATATGCGCCAGATTACCTGATCAATGCCGGCGGCTTGATCAACTGCTATGCCGAACTGACCGGTTTTGGCAAAAAAAGAACCATGCAGCTAACCGAAAACATTTACGATGCTACCCGCGAAGTAATCAAACTCTCTAAAACAGAACAAATTCCGACCAATCTGGCCGCCAGCCGCATTGCCGAAAAAAGAATAAGCGACATCAAAAAAATAAAATCCTCATATTAATTAAACGGTAAAAATACCAATCGTTCTTACATTCATGTTAAACAGAAGGCACCTCCGAATCAAAGTCCTGCAAAATATTTTTGCTTGGCACATGACAGACAAAAAAGACATTCTAAGCAGTCAGAAAAAGCTGATGCAGAGCATTGACAATGTTTATGAAATGTATATCCGTATGTTGGCCCTTTTGGTCGACGTAACCGAATATACCGCCCACGATGCATTGGAGAGAGCCAATAAGCACCTGCCAACTGCCGAAGATTTGAGCCCGAACCAAAAATTGCTGCACAACCGGTTTGCAACGATCTTAAAAGAAAACCCAGAGTATGTTTCGGCCGTGAACAAGTATCAGGTAAACTGGTTTGCCGATCCAGAATTGGTTAAATCAATCTTCAACAAGCTGAAGACCACCAAAGAGTACGAAGCTTATCTGGCCGAAGAAGCCGAAGAAACCCTGGAGAGCTCGAAGGAGATCATCAAGTTCATTTTCCGCAAGCTCCTGCTCAAAAACCAGAACATCATCCAGGCATTTGAAGACAAGTTTATTAACTGGCCAGTGGATAGGGAAGTAATGCAAGGCATGATTGCCAAAACCCTGAAGAACTTTACTTTCGAAGATTCGTTCAAGAACAAGCTAACGCCCATCAGTGCCGACTGGGACGAAGACAGCAAATTTGTGAAAGATTTGTTTGCCTATACCCTTAAAAACGACGATAAATACCAGGAACTGATTGCCGAGCGTACCAAGAACTGGGAATCGGAGCGTATAGCCCTGATGGATACCATCCTGATGAAAATGGCCATCTGCGAACTGATGAATTTCCCGTCGATCCCGGTAAAAGTAACCATCAACGAATACCTCGAGCTTTCAAAAGATTACAGTACGCCGAAAAGTAATTCGTTTATTAATGGTATCTTAGACAAGATTTTGAACGACCTGAAAAGAACAAATAGTATCAAGAAAATTGGCCGTGGCCTTATAGAAGACTAATATCCATGAAAAGATTATTGATCGCTGCCTGTGTGGTAATCGCTTTTGCCGCCTGCAACAGAAGCAAGTCTGACACAATTGAACAAAAAGCAGAAGCTAGTGGTCTCTCGGCTGCCGGTGCATCAGCTGCGCCCGTTGCCAATGCGCCCAAGGTGAAGTTCGAAAAGGAGATTTTCGATTTTGGCCAAATTACGCAGGGCGAAAAAGTACACTATGAGTTTAAGTTCAAAAACGAAGGCAAAACCCCGTTGATCATCACCAATGCAAGTGCTACTTGCGGTTGTACGCAACCAGAATATCCTAGTGAGCCGGTAAAGCCCGGAGAAGAAGGCACGATAAAAGTGACATTTAACAGCGAAGGCAAAATGGGCATGCAGGATAAAGTTGTAACTATTATTTCTAATGCAAATCCCGATATCCCGAAACTGCACCTGGTAGGCGAAGTGAAAGCGAGGCCATAGTTTTCGGCCTGCAATTTCACCATCCACCAGTAAAGCAATTTTAACAATTCAACAATAAAACAAAAATAATGACATCAACAGTATTATTACAAGCAGCCGGTAACCAACTTACGGGTATGGTTATTCCAATGGTTTTGATCATGATCGTTTTTTATTTCTTCATGATTAGGCCACAGGTAAAAAAAGCCAAAGACCATAAGAAATTGGTAGAAGAACTTAAAATCGGCGACAAAATCGTAACTACCGCTGGCATTCACGGCAAAATTGTTGGCAACAACGATACTACTTTTTTAATCGAAGTAGAAGGCGGTACCAAAATCCGTTTCGACAAAACAGCCATCTCTTTGGATGCAACCAAAGCTGCGGCACCGAAAGCATAATTGTTTTTGACTGATAAAAAGCCGCTCTTCCAGCAAAGGAGAGCGGCTTTTTTTGTATTTTTACCGTCATGCCATTGATCAAGCTAAATAAACTGGAAAGAAAGCGTTTGGGAACGCTCATTGCCTGTTTAGTCTGTGCCATAGGCGCTTGGCTGTTCATGGCGTTAAATGGCAAGTACAAGTATGTCGCCAAAACAGAGCTTTTGTATAAAGACGAACCGCAAAACAAGGCCTTTAAGCCTTTACAGCCAGATCGGGTTAACCTGCAGGTAGAAGGAACGGGCTGGCAGCTGCTGTTTTCGCGCCTTCGCATCAAACCCCAGTCTATTACCGTAAGTTTAGAAAAACTCAACAATCGCAGCTATATCCTGTTTTCAGACCAGCTGGAACAGATTAACAAGCAATTGGAAACTTCGCAAAGGGTGATTTCGGTAAAACCAGATACGCTTTATTTCGATTTTTCTAAGCGCACCATTAAGCGCATCCCCGTTAAATTGGTGTCAGACCTCAGCTTCGTAAAGCAGTACGGCATTGCAAGTCAGGTACAGCTTACACCTTCTTATGTTAATATTTCCGGTCCGCAGGAAGAACTGGCCAAAATTAGCCAATGGTATACTGATACCCTAAAACTGGCCGATTTGCAGCAAACCGTCAATACCCGGCTGGCTATTAGGCAAACCAATTCTAATAACGTAAGCGTTTATCCCAGCAGCATCGGAGTAAAAATACCGGTTGATGAATTTACCGAGAAAACGATTGATGTACCCTTAAAAATCATCAACAACAGCGATTATTACGACGTAAAGCTCTATCCCAAAAAAGTACAGGTTACTTTTATGGTGGCGCTTTCAAGCTATCAGGAAGTGGATGAAGACTTTATAGAAGCTACTTTAGACCTCAACGAATGGAAAAACCTGCATCACGATAAATTAACCGTAAAGCTGACCCGTTTTCCAGAATATTGCACCCTGGTAAAGGTGGTGCCGCGAAAAATCAATTTTATCATCGAAAAATAATGCTGAAGATAGGAATAACAGGCGGGATAGGCAGTGGCAAAACCACGGTTTGCAAAGTATTCGAAACCTTGGGCATTCCGGTTTTTTATGCCGATACCGTGGCCAAAGGACTCATGGTAAGCGATCCGGTGTTGATAGCAGGCGTAAAAAAGGCCTTTGGAGAAGAAAGCTACGCGGTAAGTGGTGCCCTCAATAACAAGCATATTGCGCAGATCGTGTTCAACAATCAAGCTGAGCTCGATAAGCTCAATGCCTTGGTACATCCGGCCGTATTCAGGGCTTTCGATAGCTGGGTAAAAAAAGTACCTCCAAGTGTTCCCTATACCTTAAAAGAAGCAGCTTTGTTGTTTGAAAGTGGTTCCTATCAACTATGCGACAAAAATATACTGGTAACGGCGCCGCTCGAACTCAAGCTGGCCAGGGTTATGCAGCGCGATGGCGCCAGTCGAGAACAGGTGCAAGCCCGTATGGACAAACAATGGAGCGATGAGCAAAAAGGCAAAATGGCCGACTACTTTATCGAAAATACCGAACATCAATCCATTATCTTACAAGTGTTGGCGCTTCACGAACAATTTTTGAAGCTTTAACCATCTTTATACATGTCAAATTCTGTTGCAATTCTCGACGATTTTATCGTTCAAACCAAAATTGGCTTATTTTGTAGCTATGGTAACTTCTATCTCGACCCCAAAGAACCTGTAGTTGAGGCGGTTATTTCGCATGCCCACGGCGACCACGCGGTAAGTGGCAATCAAAATGTTTATTGTACGGCGCCTACAGCGGCCTTTATGCAACATCGTTATCGCAAATTTGCGGCTGCGAACTTTCATTTAAAAACTTATCACGAAGTTTTTAACCTCCACGGTGTAGCCATCAGCTTTTATCCCGCCGGACATATGTTGGGTTCGGCGCTGGTGTTGATCTGTCTCTTATACACATCTAAAAAAGGGGGGGGGGGGGGGGGGGGGGGGGGGGGGGGGGGGGGGGGGGGGGGGGGGGG
>NZ_JAELUC010000296.1 GCF_016429155.1 Pedobacter sp. ASV12
ATAAGAGACAGAGTATATATAGAGTTGATTGGACGGCCAACCGCAATGGCAAAGCTACCGCCTAGCAAAGTTTGTCCATCAATCAGGTTTAAAATCTTGTTTCTGTTTAAAGCGATGTTGGCATCGGTTCTCCAAGTAAAATCCTTGGTTTTGATGTTCATGGTCGAAAGCTCAAACTCGAAACCTCTGTTTCTCATTTTACCCACGTTTTGGTTGATCGATCCGAAACCAGAAGTCAAAGGAAGCGGCTGTGCCAACAATAGATTAGAGTTGATTCTGTTATAGTAACCGATTGTTCCACTTACACGGTCTTTAAACAAGCTGAATTCCATCGCTACGTCTAAAGTTGTGGCTTTTTCCCAAGCCAAGTCAACGTTAGCCAAGTTTGAAGGAGCTAAACCTGCAGCCAAAGCTGTACCAGAAATATAGTCGCCAGATTTTGAGTAAAGCGCTCTT
>NZ_JAELUC010000297.1 GCF_016429155.1 Pedobacter sp. ASV12
TGGCCACCCTTAAAACAGAGCACAGGTTGAGCAATCGGCTTTTTGCATTTTTTCTCATTTTAACGGCAATTGATATCGGTGGCAACCTGGGCTTTTTGTTTGGGGCTTCTCTGGGCACAAGAGTTTTTATAAGCTCTATTGTTTTCTTGCAGCTTCCAACTTTTTATCTGTATGTTTTAGCTGTATGCTACACTGATTTTAAGCTAAAAACCAGGCATTTAATTCATGCTGTTCCGTTTTTAATCGCGAATCTGATTTTGTTGCCCCGTTTTTATGGGGTTGATGAGGCTGCTCAAATCCAGTTTCTCGAAAAGGGTAGCAACATGCTGGAAATACAGCTCAATCATGTTGTGATCCATGTTCAAATGCTAGCATACCTCCTTGCTGCTTTGTTGATATTGAGGAGAGCAAAAAAAATATACTTCGAAAATTATGCAGGCGCAAGTATCGAAT
>NZ_JAELUC010000298.1 GCF_016429155.1 Pedobacter sp. ASV12
CTACAATCACTTACTGAAGCATAACGACCGATACGAAATCAAACCAAAGTTTTATGTCATCAATTTTGACGACCCACGACGGAGCCACCGCTGCAATCCGCTCAATCCCAATTTCATGACCGACATTTCAGATGCCTACGAGGCAGCCTACACCATCATGCTGAACCTCAATCGAAGCTGGATACAGAAACAGGGCGATTTCTTCGTGGAAAGCCCGATCATCCTTTTGGCGGCCATCATATGGTTTCTGAAAATTTACGACAATGGCAGGCATTGCACGTTCCCGCACGCCATTGAGCTGCTCAACAAAAAGTATGCGGACGTGTTCACCATCTTGACCTCCTACCCCGAACTGGAAAATTATCTTTCGCCCTTCATGGACGCCTGGCAAGGCGGAGCGCAGGACCAATTGCAAGGCCAGATCGCCTCGGCGAAAATCCCACTGTCCCGGAT
>NZ_JAELUC010000299.1 GCF_016429155.1 Pedobacter sp. ASV12
CCCCCCCCCCCCCCCCCCCCCCCCCCCTCTCCCCCCCCCCCCCCCCCCCCCCCCCCCCCCCATGTCGTGGTTCGTCGGCAGCGTCAGATGTGTATAAGAGACAGCCGTCCGCCACTTAAAACCAGGTTTGGATATTGGCCATCAAGATAAGTCCTTACATCGTCGTCGAGGCCGATTTTGTGGTCGTTAACCGCTTGTGCAAGCAACAGGCCCGTATAGGTTTTTGTAATGGAACCTATTTCATACAGCGTATGATTGTTTGGCTTCTTGCCATTTTGCAACTGGCCAAAATGGAAATGATGCGCCTTACCGTTGAGATAGATTACCCCGGAAACCGCAGTGTAGCCAGGTTGCTTCATCAGTTTGGCCACTTCCTGGCCTATAATCACCTCAATCGAATCTGTTGCAGAGTTATTTTGCGCAATATCTGTCTCTTATACACATCTCCGAGC
>NZ_JAELUC010000300.1 GCF_016429155.1 Pedobacter sp. ASV12
ATTTGTTTGCCTCGGATTTCGAAAACGCTATCTAGGCTCAATTTTTCGGGATCGATTTGCTGATGCGACGAAAGCAAAAAGCTCTTGCCTTGAGCCACTTTGGTTTTGATCAGTTCGTAGAGCTTATGCGCCGAGGCCACATCTATGGTAATCAAAGGCTCGTCGAGAATGTAAAAATCAACATCGCCAATAAAGGCACAAACCAGGGAGAGTTTTTTAAGCATGCCACTCGAATAGCCTCCTATTGGTTGTAGCAGAAAGGTTTCCAGTTCGAAAAGCTTGGCCAGTTCTATGGCCTCAGCCTGGGTACCCTTTCTGGTTTCGCAATAAAAGTCCAATAGCTCCTTTCCGGTAATAAACAAGGGATATTGGGGCTCTGCTTCGGCATAACTGATTTGCGAGCGGAAAGCAACCGGATCTTGCCGTAAATCGATATTGTTCAGCTTTACCG
>NZ_JAELUC010000301.1 GCF_016429155.1 Pedobacter sp. ASV12
GCACTAAATTGTGCCTGTTCGGCAAAAAAGTATAGTCCACCAGGATTAAAGCCTTTGACATAAACGCCAGGAAAATCATTAAACCCAGCTACTAACCTTTGTCCTAGCTCACAACAATGAAGGTTGATTTTTCCTTTCGCAAATATTGCCGCATAGCCCAAGAAATTTACTCCATAACTTTGTAATGGGCCATTGGCATCCACATACCAACGTTCATCGTTTTTTGCTAGCGTACGCATTACCAATCCGCGAGGCGAATACGATTGCATGATCCAACTTATCAATACATCAGATGCCTGTTGTTGTTTTACAGAATAAACAGCCCCGTTGGCATATTGACTTTTAATGGGTTTGTAAATAATTTTAGGATTTATTGGATCTGTCTCTTATACACATCTGACGCTGCCGACGAACCACGACATGGGGAGGTGTGGGTGGTGGGGGGGGGGT
>NZ_JAELUC010000302.1 GCF_016429155.1 Pedobacter sp. ASV12
CAGCGTCAGATGTGTATAAGAGACAGGCCGTGGAAGCCTGGCCGTCAAGTTTAGTATATAGTAGCACTGCTGGCAACAGGGTGTTGCAGATAAAAAAACCATTGGATAAATGGACAATTTTAAATGAATATTATGGTTAAGCAGTTTTCCCCTTCAACTAATATATTGGACAGTAATATTGATTTCACTCAATACCTTATTACTTCTAACGTACAAGCGGTTTTCGATGAAATAATCACAAGCTATGCAAGTGGGTTTCGGTCATTTAACCTAGTTGGCGCATATGGTACGGGCAAATCTACTTTTCTATCTGCCTTTGAAGCCCACCTAAACGGATATAAACTATTCTTTGACCAAAAGAAATGGACTAGGCTTAATGATTTTGATTGTGTTAAGATCGTAGGCTCCTACGATTCGATTCTTGAAAGCATTTCAGGAGCCTTGGGT
>NZ_JAELUC010000303.1 GCF_016429155.1 Pedobacter sp. ASV12
GCCGACTTTCGGGAAGGATCAACTTAGACCACAAGCTTAGTGACAAGCTAAATTTCACCATCAACTTAGCGCTTACAAAAGATCTCTATAAAAAGAACAATTATCAAAATGCAGATTACGGAGGCGTCCCCTTTCAAACTTTTGTTATGCCTCCAACCGAAGGCGTGTATAATCCTAATGGTACATATACAGTATTTACTGGCTTAAACTATGGACAAACCAATCCTGTAGGCATGGCCAAAGAACAATACAATCCAGCAAGTAGTTTAAGGATATTGGCAACTACGGCTTTAGCCTATGAAATAATTCCAGGCCTGAAACTGAGGTCAAGCGCAAGTATTGACAATACCGATAATCATCAGGATAATTATAATCCTGTCTCTTATACACATCTGACGCTGCCGACGAACCACGACATGGGTGGGTGTGGGGGGTGGGGGGGGGGT
>NZ_JAELUC010000304.1 GCF_016429155.1 Pedobacter sp. ASV12
GCATCTTTTGAAACGGGCAAGAGCAAGAACATAAATATCCAGTATGTTTGGGAGGATGCGTCGCTTGGAACAATTGGCGCAGTATCAAAAATTAAAAATTTTAATCATGAGTATGTTCTTGTTACGAATTCTGACCTATTGACAAATCTTGATTATGAAGATTTTTTCTTAGATTTCTTAAAACATGAGGCAGATTTGGCCATTGTTACTATTCCATATGTTGTAAATGTTCCATATGCGGTACTTGAAACAGACAATAAACAAATTTTAAGTTTTAAGGAAAAACCGTCTTATACATATTACTCAAATGGAGGAATTTATTTGATGCGTAAAGAGGTGCTAAACTACCTTCCTGCAGAAACTTTCTTTGATGCCACAGACCTGTTAGAGATTTTATTAAAGGAAGGAAAGAAAGTGGTTTCTTATCCCTTGTCGGGATAT
>NZ_JAELUC010000030.1 GCF_016429155.1 Pedobacter sp. ASV12
CCCCCCCCCCCCCCCCCCCCCCCCCCCCCCCCCCCCCCCCCCCCCCCCCCCCCCCCCCCCCCCCCCCCCCCCCCCCCCCCCCCCCCCCCCCCTTTTCACCCCCCCCCCCCCCCCCCCCATCAACCCATGTCGTGGTTCGTCGGCAGCGTCAGATGTGTATAAGAGACAGGGTTTGGTCAGTGCTCATTGGCTATCAAGGTGCTGAAACTGACTTTCCATAGGTGGTTTATTTGCTACATGGGGTAATTCGACACTTTTGGACAAAAAGCCCCAAATGATGAAAATAATAAAAGTAATGCTCGTATACCTGCTGTGTGTGTACGCTTTGCCCAGCATTGGTCAACAGCCCCGAATGTTTAACGTCAGTGGCAACGTAGTAGAACAGCAAAACAAACAACCCTTGGCGAATACCGGAGTAGCCTTGCTCGATCCGTTGAACGGTAACATAATAAAAAGCACGCTAACCGATGGCAATGGCAACTTTAAGCTGAGCTTTGAGCCTGGCAGGTACACGCTGAAAATAGAATTTATTTCTTTTAAGCCCTACATCTTGGGCAACCTGTTGTTGGATAAAGACATCAACTTAGGCACGGTGCTTTTAATGGAAGACGTGAAGCTGCTCAAGGCGGTAAGCGTGGTTGGAGAAAAATCTAGTGTCGAACTTAACCTAGACAAAAAGGTATTTAACGTTGGTCAAGATCTGGTTTCAAAAGGTGGAACCGCCACCGATATCCTCAACAATGTACCGTCGGTAAGCGTAGATGCCAACGGGGCTGTAAGCTTGCGGGGTAACAGTGGCGTGCGCGTGCTCATTAATGGCAAGCCCTCAACGCTGCTCAATAACAACGGCTTGGCTCAGTTGTCAGCTGGCGATATCGAAAAGGTAGAAGTAATCACCAATCCGTCAGCACGCTATGAGGCACAGGGCGGAGCAGGTATTATTAATATTGTGCTCAAGAAAAACAAGGCTACAGGTTTAAATGGCGCTCTGCAGGCTACGGCAGGCGATCCGGCCAACTATGCCGGAAACCTGAACATGAGCTACAAAACCGAAAAATTCAACCTGTTTGCCAATATGGGTTACCGCTACCGCAACCAATATGGCGATGGTCGTATTGTGCAAACTACGCTGTCTAATGGACAAACCAATCAGTTGCGCCAAGTTTGGGGAATAGGCCGGAATGACGACCTTTACAACGTTTACTTGGGCATAGACTATTATATTAACGAGAAAAATACCCTAACCGGCAGTTATAACCACGGCCTGCTTAAAAACAAGGATACAACAAGTTTCAATTATGGTTACTTTAACGGAAACAATGTATTGGATAGTGCCATTAATCGTTATGAGCATTACAGTGAGCCCCAAAAATACAACAGGCTAGACTTGGATTATGTGAAAACCTTCAGCCAAAAAGACCGCAAATGGACCACGAGTTTACGCTATGATTTTTGGAACGACGATGAAAATCAAGACATCCGACAGCAAAAATATTTTCCGGCAGGTAATCCTATTTCGCAGCTGTTTACCCGTGATATTGAGAGCAGTGATGATATTTATATTCAAAGCGATTACGTAACGGGCTTGGGCAAGGCTGGCCGATTTGAAGCTGGGGTAAGAACCGACCTTCGTGCCGTTAGGAGTGATTATTGGTCTAAAGAAGATGGCGTATTGCTCGAGGCCTTTACCAACAAGCTCAAGTACGACGAAAACTTGTACAGTGGCTATCTGCAATATGGAAACACAGCCAGTCGGCTCAGTTATTTATTGGGCTTCAGAGCCGAATTATCGGATATTGGCATTTCCGACAGCAAACAGACCTTTAAAAGAAACAAAACCTACCTCAGTCTATTTCCAACGGTGCACCTCACTTACAATCTTAAAGAAAATGCAGACCTGCAGTTGAGCTACAGTCGGCGCATCGAACGGCCAAGCTTCTACATGCTGAACACTTTTTCGGGATTATCTGACACGAGAAACCTGACTACGGGTAATCCAGATCTCGATCCTTCTTTTACCGATTCGTTTGAGCTGGCCTTTTTAAGAAAATGGGGCAAGTTTACCCTTAACCCATCGGTTTATTTTTTGCACAATAAAAACTATATCCAATATATTTTAAAGCAAGGTGAGGAAGGGTTTATCAATACGCCCGCCAACCTCGACTATGAAAACCGCTACGGCCTTGAATTAAATATAATGTACAATCCGCTGGCCTGGTGGCGGCTTTCCTGGGATTTCAACTATTATGGCTATCGGCAACACGGAAGCTACGAGGGTATAGACTATAGCAAGAATAACCAAACCTGGACTACGCGTATCAATTCTAGGATGCGCTTTGCCAAAAACCTGAACATAGAGGCCACGCTAAACTACATAGGTCGAAACGAAGATATCCAAGCGGTGAACCAAAGCCAGTACAGGGTAAATGCTGCACTAAGCAAAGATTTTTTTAAAGAGAAAATGTCGTTCACCTTAAGTGCTAATAATATCTTCGATTCCTTTATTGAGAAGCAGTTATTTACGACGGCAAACTATCGACGCGAAACCACATTCAGGCCTGTTGGCCGATCGGTTCAAGCTACGTTAACCTACAGGTTTAACCGCACCAAGAATGAAAAAGATCGCCTCCCCGACGAATAAAGGAAGGTTAAAAACAGCCCCACTCCGGTTTCGGATGGGGCTGTATCAATTAACTTATAACGAGTAAGAAGCGCTCAATACAAATAGGGACGATTATTTATTGATGGAGTTTGGTTTCAATATAAACCCAGCTCGGCCAGGGCCGCAAACTGCAGTCCGTCTTGTGCCGAGTTGGCAATTACTTTTAAATACCTGAATGTTTTGGCACTGCCGAAATCGAAGTACTGAGGACCATTTACGTTTTGCGCCACATAATTGTTTACCGAGGTAAAGGTGCTGCCGTTTGTGCTGGTTAAGACTTCAAAATTCTTGATGGCTCTGCTTAAGCCGCTTCGTTGGGTTAAACTCAGGCCGCTTGCGGTTTTAGAAGCGCCAAGATCGATAACCACGTAATGCGGATAAGAAGTAGCGGAAGTGGTCCAGCGCGAATGCCAATAGGTGCTGGCGTTGCCGTCAATCAGTCTGGCCGCCCTGCCATTGGTTGCACCTTCGCCACTGGTTTCTTCAGAGCTGAAAGCATAAATGCTCCAGCCAGTTTTGCTCAACTCATTTTTGGTGCTGAAATTCAATACCGGAACGCCGCCAGCAAAAGTATAGGCATAAATCTGTTCCGTAACAGTGCCGTTGTCGTGTACCAGTTTTACCTTCAGTTCGTAAGGAATGCCGTCGGCTTTCTCTACCAGATCGTTGATAGGCATAACCACATTAAAACTATCGGTTCCAATTTTTTTCGATTCCCAGGTAATGGCATTATAATCATGGTTAACACCCGTTCCTTCGTTGTTTACGTTGGGGTCGTTGTAGTACAGAATACTAGTTACATTACCCGTCGAGGTAAATTTGCCCGATACCACAATGGCGGCCAACGAAGCAGAATAGCTGGCGTATATTTTGTTGATATTCGAAGTAACCGATCCGTAATAAGTATTGCTGTTGTTGTTAAATACCTGGTTGGTATTGAGGATGGCCGCATCGGCTGCGGTTAAAAAAGTAGGGCTTTTGCCTAGAGTTCCATTGCCTGCCCACATGAGGGCCATGCCCAATGCGGCATCGGTAGTGGCTCTTTGACGGTTATGCGGCAGGTTGAGGCCATGGCCAAGTTCGTGTACCATGCCCCCAAACCAAACGCTGAAACGATTGCCCACTGCATCGGTTTTACCCAGGTTGGCGATGTCCATTTCTTCATAATCCAAGGCATAGCACCACCTGCCCGTACCATAAAACGGACCGCCACTTGGGGTGCCGTTCGAGCCAATAGAATAGCGTGGAATAATAATTAAAGTATGGTCGCTGGTTTTATCGGTCGGATGTGCCGCAAAATAGGCATTTACTTCGCTGGCCACTGCCCCAGATCCACCTGAATACGGATAGCTGCTTTTAGGCAGGCTGCCTCTAATGGTTATGATTTTTACACCGCCGTTGCCATCATCGGCCAGGCCAAAAGTTTTGTTGCCATAACCGTTTCGGTTCATTTCCTGTTTGTACCAGTCTTGGGTCCAAAGCAAAAGATCGCTCAGCCTTTTTCTGTAGCCAGCTAAGGTATCGAGGTCGTTAGGCACGAAATAAACAATGTTTACATTCCGTGTTTGGGTTACAATGTTGGCCAAAGCCGATTTGTTGTTAATGGTAAAGGTCTTTGTTGCCGTTTCTGGTGTTTCTGCCTTCTTGCAGGAAAAGACAAAGAGGGAAGCGCAAAAAACGCCAGCCAACAATAGGTTGATTTTTTTCATAAGATAAAATTTAGGGTTTAGGTTATCGTGTTTAGCATATTTGTTAGATCATACTGCTGTAGCCCAGCCTCTTTTCAACCTTTGCTTACCTTATTGTATCGTTAAAAACGATACTTTATTTGCCATGCTTTACCTCTTTCCAAATTTTTGGCAAAAATCCTTGCTTCAGAAAATAGATTTGTTCACCCTTTTCTAACAATTAAGTTACAGACAAAACCAAAGAATGGTATAGCTTAAAACCGCGCAAACGTTTGTCTGGTTCCTGCCTAAAGAAACGTATGGACAAAGCCATCAAACAGCCCTATACTACCAATCAGGTAGTTTTAATAGATTGTAAATTCGGGCTTTGCGTTTTTTGACAGCACAAACGTTTGATAAGCAACGATTTAGAGGTTTATTGCAAAATTGATTGGCTGACGCTACCTCTAAACCCTTGAATAAACAGAGAATTGCCAACCGAAAGCTTTCCAAACCAAAGCTCTAAAACGTAACCATTTAGGTTGTATGGATCTTCAAAACCTTTAGCCAGAGTGGCTGTTTTACAAGTATCTCTATCTACAAAACACCTGATTTGTTTACTTCATATTAAGATCATGACAAAGTATTCGGAAAAAGCTAGCGAAAAAGTAGAAAAAGCTATGCACGAAAGAAAGGAAGGCACACTTAAAAGTGGCTCGGGCAAAAAAGTAACCGCTAAAAAACAGGCCATTGCCATTGGCTTATCGGAAGCCCGCAAAGCAGGCGCAAAAGTGCCTAAAAAGAAATAGCCATGAAAAGCCTGGGGAAAAGAGCGTTTTTTGGAACGCTCTTTTAGTGCCTGATTTTTTTGTTAATGCTAAAATGGCCGTATTAAGCAGCCATTTTTTTGCATTCCGTTGCACAGGCTTTGCATAGCTTGGCACATTCCTGACAATGTTCGGTATGGTGTTTTCCGCATTCTTGGGCGCAGGCCTCGCAAAGCTCGGCACAAATGGCACAAAGCTGCTGGGCGTGTTGGCTTCCCATGCTCATGAGCTGGGCGGCGGCATAGCAGATACTGGCGCACTGCATATCCAATTCGATACATTTGGCCATCATTTTTACATCGGGTTCTTGTGTGCACGAGCTGGCACAGTGGTTACATACGGCGGCACAGGCCAAACAGGCATCTATGCACGATTTCCATTCATGATATCCCATAATTTTTTGCTGTTGTTGTCAGTATAACAACATTTAGAAACGGTGGATGTTTCTGTTTTTTGGAAATGGCTAAACGTGGCTTTAATCCAAAGAACTAATTTACTTTAGTTTTTGGTGTCGGTTCTTTTTTGAAGCGGTCGGCCGGCATGCTGGTTTTCAAAAACAAGACAAAGCCTACGCCAGCCAAAGCAATCAGTACAGCAATAATGGTCAGCCAAGAGACTGGCCTTTTGGGAGATTGAGGTGTTGTCATCGGCACAAAAATAGCTTAAATAAGCATTTGGGCAAAACACCACGGACTTTATTGCCAATACTCATCTTCCTGGTGCCTTTGCTCGCCCTTTTGTGGCTGCTTGCCGGAGTTGGCAGCTAAGATTTGATGCGGTGGTAAATTGTTTCGGTGGCCTTAGCTTCCTCGCCCTGTGGCGAAATATTGAAGGCCCTGATGATAAACTGGTCCGAATTGATGATTTCGAGCTCGGTGCGCCAGCCCCAAAGCTCGGCCACACCTGGCCAACCATACTGGCCTGTTACCGAAAACCCAAAACTGGTTTCATGCCCTGTTGATTGTAATATGCCCGTACCCATATGGAAAGTATCAACCCAGCTACACTGGCATTTGGCATTTTGGAGGTCGTAGCCCCAAAGCATTTTGCCTTCGAAAGGTTTTCCGTTAATGCGGCCAACGTATTCGTAGCTTAGAAAACGGCCGTCCATAATCAGGTTCATTCGGCCCCGCATCGGCGATTCGTCGGCCAATACGTCTTTTTCAAACCAGGTGCGTGTTTGCCCATCCCAGCTGCCTACCAGGCCCGCCAGCCTCAGGTGTGGTCCGCTTTGCTTAGAAGTTTCGAAATTAATTGTGCTCATCCTTACTAAAATACGGATTTTAAGTAAATTTACATTGACGAAAATGTTAAATATGAAAATCAGAATCCTTCCTATATTGTTGTATGTGCTTGGCTTGTTGGCGTGTAGTCCTTCGCCCAAAAAAGAGGAGCCGGCCGTCAAAGAAGAGCCACAAACCTATACCAATGCCACCATTGGCTGGACCATGGCCATACCACAGGGCTTTAAACTGGTTAGCCAAACCAAAATCAAGGAAAGAGAGGAAAAGGGAAAAGAAGCATTAGGCAAGGTATATGATGGCGATATGAGCACCGACAGTTTGCAACATTTGCTGAATTTCCAGAAAAACCAGCTCAACATTTTTGGCTCTACCCTAGAAAAGTATACCGAAAAATACCCCGGCGAGTACCTGAAAAACAACGAGCAGCTTAAAAAACTGCTTTACGATACTTATACGAAGCAAAAGATCAAAGTTGATACGTCTTCGGCTACAGAAAATATCCAAGGGCACCGGTTTCATGTGTTTAATATCAAAATTTACGGGCCAAGTGGCGCCCCGCTCATGAACCAGGTTTTGTATGGCACCCTCATTAAGGGCTACGATTTCGGAATAAACATTAATTACGATAACGAAACCGATAAAAAACTGATCCTCGATGCTTTTAGGCAATCGAAGTTTGAGCAATAGGAAACACACTGCCAGCAAAGTATTTAACCGGCGTTAAAGTTAAATTTCGCAAGTATTACCAATTGAAACTTGGTAAGTTATTATCTTAGCCACATGTCGTCACATCATATTGTAAGAGAGAAACAGGAACCTGCGCTTTACATCCATAGCCTGGGCAATTTTAACGAAGAGTACCTGGGCCAGCTGCTGGAGTGGAGCCCGACGGTAATTGTTGCGGCCAGTGAATACGAAAAAGTCATTTCGCTGGGCCTGAAAATAGATGTGGTTATTGGCGATGCCAAGTCGGAACAAACGCAGGAAAACACCAAATGGCTCAACCTGGCCCAAAACGATTTGGCTACGGTAACGCAATACCTGGTACAGGAGGAATATCCGGCGGTCAACATCATCAGCCAGGAAAACAAGTTCGACGACCTGGTCGATTGGCTGCCCCTCATCAACGTGGTGTTGTTTACCGAAACCACCAAGAGCTACCCAATTAAACAGGGCTTCAGCATCTGGAAGCCTGCCGGAACAGTTTTTAAGATCGACATTATCAATTATTTCGAAACGGATAACCTGAAGCAGGCAGACAATGGCGATTTTGTGGTGATTAAAGATGGTTTTGTAAGCTTTGTTTTTACAACCGATTACATGTTTTTAAGCGAATTATTATGATTTATCTGAGAAAGGCAAAAGAAGAAGATATAGCCATTATTACCCAGTTGGCCGAAGAAATATGGCCTCAAACCTATAGCGAATATATTAGCGAGGATCAGCTGCGCTACATGCTGGACCTCATGTACAACAAGGGTGAGCTGTTGGGCCAGTTGAGAAAAGGGCATATCTTTTTAATTGCCACCGAGGGCAGCAAGGATGTAGGCTTTGCGGGCTTTTCGCTGGTTAATCCAGAAGAATATGTCTACAAGCTGCACAAGCTCTACGTGCTGCCCGAAATGCACGGTAAAGGCGTAGGCAAGCTATTGATTAATGAAGTGGCCGATATTGCCAAAAAGAACCATGGCAAAGCGTTGCAACTGAACGTAAATCGCAACAATAAAGCCAAGGATTTTTACGAAAGGGCTGGTTTCCATATCAAAGAAACCGTTGACCTTGATATCGGCAACGGTTTCTATATGAATGATTACGTAATGGAGAAAGCGCTTTAGTGTCCTCTTATCGGATCTTTAGGCTTAGCTACATTCGGGTATTTATAGGTTTTCATTTCCTCTTGCAACAGCTTGATGGTTTTTTCCAGTTGTGGGTCTCTGCCCTCCAACAGGTCTTTCGGCGTTTGCTCTACAAAAACATCGGGTGCTACACCTTCGTTTTCGATGATCCATTTGCCATTGATGTCGTAGATACCAAAGTTTGGCGAGGTAATGCGGCCACCATCCAATAAGCCCGGATAGCCGCTAATGCCTACCAAAATACCCATGGTGGTACGCCCTACCAATTTGCCCAGGCCTTTAAACCTGAACATGTAAGGCATCATATCGCCACCAGAACCAGCATTTTCGTTAATCAGCATGGCTTTTGGCCCGAAAATTCCATTGCCTGGCGTGGTGAAGCTTTTGCCATCCCTGATGGCCCAATAACTGATGAGGTCGCGGCTTAACAAGTCGATCACGTAGTCGGCAACCGAGCCGCCACCGTTGTTACGCTCGTCAATCAGCAAGGCTTTTTTATCCATTTGCGAGAAATAGTATCGGTTAAAGTTGGCATAGCCTTCGGCACCGGTATTTGGCATGTAAACGTAGGCAATTTGGCCATTGCTCATTTGGTCAACACGTTTCCTGTTTCTTTCTGTCCATTCGGTTTTGCGGAGGTCCATTTCGGCGGCGGCGGTAATTGGTACCACTACCACCTCTCTGGCGCCCGTTAGGCTTGGCTTGCTGTTAACCTTAATGGCCACTTGTTTGCCTGCCCTGAAATCGAAAAGGCTGTAGATCGAAGTTTCGGCGGTTAAAGGAACGCCGTCAATGGCTACAATGTAGTCGCCTTCGTTAATATTCAGTCCTGGTTCGGCCAATGGGGCTTTAAAAGTAGGGTTCCAATCTAAACGGTTAAAAATCTTGCTGATTTTGTAAAAGCCGTTTTCGATTTGGTAATCGGCACCCAGCATCCCTACCGAAACCGATGGCGCACTAGGCTCATCGCCTGGATAGATGTAGTTGTGGCCAACCACCATCTCGCCCATCATTTCGTTAAACAGGTAAGCCAAATCAGATCTGTGGTTTACGTAAGGCAAGAATTTTTCGTATTTCTTTTTCATGGCGGGCCAATCGGCGCCGTGCATGTTTTCGGCATAGAAATATTCTTTTTCCATTTGCCACACTTCGTTAAACATCTGTTTCCATTCTGCAACAGGATCAACAAAAACTTTGACGCCGTCGGTTTTGATTTTCCCTGCCTCTGACGAAGCTGGTTTCTGTGCGGCTGGAACCACGTAGTAATTGCCACGAGAAGTATACATCATCGATTTGCCATCGGCGCTAACGGTTACTCCAAAAACACCTTGTATTAAGCTGGTGGATTCCATTTTGGCCAAATTCAGGGTGCTTAATTCGCCATTGCGGATAAATAATAACTGACCCTCAACGCCACCATCGATGCTTGATAGGCCATTGGCCGGAATTGGCAGGGCGATGATGCGGTTGCTCAAGTCGTCTAAATCAATCTCGGTAGCTTTTGCCGTCTCTGCAGGCTTAGCCGGTGTTGCCGCTGGTGTGGTTGGCTTGTCTTTGGCATTCTTGTCGCCCTTTTGAGGTTCCTCTTTTTTAGGCTCTTCTTTTTTCGGGGCATCATCGGCTTTTATCGTTTCTTCGTCGCTTTCTGTTTTGTACAACGAAGGCGTTTTCTTAGATAAAATCAAGGCATAGGCATTGTAGTTTGGCGAACGCTCGTAAGCCGACATGTGCAGGCCGCTGTTGGTTAAGCCCACATTGGTGCTGGCCAAAAAGAACAGGTATTTGCCGTCTTTGCTAAATGTTGGGCCAACCGCATTGCTCATGCCATCGGTTACCTGGGTGTGCGTTTGTTTTTCGAGGTTATAAATGAAAACAGCACTCACCGTATTGGGCAAAGTAGCTACATAAGAAATCCATTTCGAATCTGGCGACCAGGCCGGTTGCAACGTATTGTAGGTTCTGTTGGTGGTAGAAGCTAGCTTGTCCTGTTTCACCAAAACCGGCTTGCGGGTATTGATGTCGATGTAGTACAGATTCAAATGGCTATCGCCGTAAAACAATTTCTTGCTGTCTGGCGACCAGGTAGGCTGAAAATAGAAATGCGAATCGCCCAAGTCGATATATTCTGGAGCGCCTTTGGTCGCTTGGTTAAGCAACACCAATTGGTACTTTCCGTTTTTGTCTGACAGGTACGAAACGTATTTCCCGTCAGGCGACCAACCCGGATATTTCTCATAACTGCCAGGCGAGTTAGACAGGTTTCTGGCATCGCCTTTTTCTTTAGGCACCGAAAAAATCTCGCCACGGCTTTCGAACAAAGCCCGCACGCCTTTTGGCGATACCTCGAAATTGCGGATATCGTTGGCCATGTCAACATAATGGGTACGTTTGTAAGGTGCGTCGGCCTGTATGCTGATGCTCACCGCGCTTACCTTGTTGGTGTTCGGGTCGAGCAAATTGATGCGGCCGGCCTGTTCAAAGGCCAAAGCACCGTCGCCAGCAACCAACGATTTGATGTCGTAATCCTTGTAGTTGGTTATTTTGTCGACTTTTTTGGTTTTAGTGTCGTAGCTGTACAGGTTAAGGGTCAGGTCTTTGTCGCTTAAGAAATAAACTTTGTTGCCCAGCCATTGCGGCTTTACGTTGTTGGCGCCTGCGCCGGGTACGATTTCGATGTCGTTGGTTTTGGTGTCGAAAATCCAAACCTGTGGCATGCCTCCTCCACGGTAGCGTTTAAAGGCCACATTGGCACGGTCGGTTGGATCGGTATTTTTAATGTAGGCCCAATAGCGCTTATCGGCTGATGGCGATCCTTGAACGGCTTCGGGCATTGGCAAGGGCTTTTCGTCTTTGCCGTTCACGTTGATGCTGTGCATGCGCGAAGTAAGCGCATATTGGTAATCGCGGGTTGAGGTAAAATAAACTTCATTGTTGTTGAGCCAGCCCCTTACCAAATCGGCGTTTGGATGATAGGTTATTCTTTTGGGCTCGCCGCCATTAATGGAAATGGTGTAGATGTCGATGTTGCCATCGTAGTTGCCGGTAAAGGCAATCTGCTTGCCATCGGGCGAGAATACCGGACTTTGTTCAACCGCCGGATTAATGGTAAGCCTGCGCGGGTTGCTGCCATCCCTATTGGCTATCCAAATGTCGCCACCATAAACAAAGGCCAAATTATTGGCACTTACGGCAGGGCTTCGGAGCAACAAGGTTTCTGATTGTTGGGCAAATGACGAAACGGATAGCAAAGCTCCGCCAATAAATGCACCAAGAGTTTTGATGTTCATGTTTAAATAGATTGTTTTAGTTGAGGTCTTACAAACATAATGCACACTTTCGAAAAATGTTGTGCGTAGCTTATCTTTTTATTAGAATGATGCTAAGCCGGCCTTTTTCGCAGCGAGATTGCTTGTGTTTTTTGTTGGACTAATTTAATGCAACTTTGTTACAATAAAAACGTCAACTTTGTTTAAAAGAAAAAGGCGTCCATCTTTTTGATAAACGCCTTCTTTAGGGAAATGGAATGCCTTATTGATTTAATTTTGGAATACGGGTTGGTGTATCGATGCCCTTTACAATGCTTACCGCACTTTTGGCAATAGCCTTAATGGTCGACAAGATGTTTTCAACGTCGAGGGTAGAATACTCGTCGCTTACCTGGTGGTAATGCTTGTCGATATCAATTTGGTCGGTACTGATGGTATGTGCTGGTACGCCCAAGGCCGCCAAAGTAGCGTTATCGCTTCGGTAAAAAAGATTTTGTGAGGTGTAAGGATCAGGGTGGAAAGTAAATTCGGTTCCTTCCAGGTTCTTTTGCAAAATCTTGCCGAAGTCTGATTTGTCGTAACCAGTAATAAAGGCCGTGTTTTTGCCAAATTTGCTGTCTTTGCCGATCATTTCGATATTGAACATGGCTACTACCTCATCAGGGTTAAGCTGTTGCGAGAAATAACGTGCGCCATAACCACCGATTTCTTCGGCAGTAAAAGCCACAAAAATCAAGGTACGCTCGTTGTTTTTCAATTTTTTGTAGTATTTGGCTAAGGCAATCATGGCCGAAGTACCCGAAGCATCATCGTCGGCACCGTTCATAATGCTGTCGCCATCTTTAGCTTTTACAATGCCCATGTGGTCGTAGTGGCCCGAGAAAATAACCAGTTCCTTGGCTTTCGATTTGCCGGGAATAACACCTGCAACATTAAACAATGGCATTTTGGTTACTTCGTTTTTCAAGTCCACCTTAAATTCTTTGGCAACGGTATCTTTATCGAGCACCAAAACCATGGCTGGAGCCTTAGGGTTTTTCAGGTCTTTTTCATCAACTGTTGGCGTGCGGTTGGCCATCGCGGTTTTGAGGCTTTTAAAGGAACTTACAAACTTCACATCAACCAATACCAATTGTCTTTTGCCTGCTCTCATCAGGTTGCGGTACTGCGACATGAAATCCTTTTCCGGATCTAATTTGATCCAGCCATCGCTGTTGCTTTGGTCGAAAGAAGTTTGCTCGGCACTGTTGCCCAACACCAAGATGTTGTCTTTGTTTATGGCCTGGCCATCAATGCTAACGGCCGCCGAAAGTGGTTTTAACTGATATTTGTAAAAAGTTTGGCGATAGCTATTGCCTTCCAAAGGTTTTAATCCAATTTGTTTGAACTCGCTTTCGATGAACGACGCGGCCTTATCAATGCCTGGGGTAAAAGTGCGGCGGCCCTGCATCTCGTCGCTGCTTAGGGTTTTGATCAGGTGGTCTACATAATCTTTGGTAATGATTTTATTAATGTCTTGTGCCGAGGCTACTGCCGCTGCAAACAGCAAGAATAGGGTGTAAATTGTTCTTCTCATCATGATTTGGGTTATTGATTTGGCTATTGCCTTGTTATATTATTTTACCTGCGAATTTAGCCAACTGTCTCTAAATGCCTGCATGGCCGGCGTTAAATTGCCCCCGGTTTTTTCCATGCTTACAATTTCCAGTGCCGGATTTTCGCCGAAGGTGAGCTTGGTGGTTTTGTCTTGGCCGCGATAGTTGTAAGTTACCGTCACCACATCGCCGGGTTTATGGTCGTCGGTAATTTTGCTGAGGGTCGCTTGGTCTTTGATTTCTACGCCATCGATGGTCAAGAGTACATCGCCAATATCGAGCCCGGCATCGTAGGCTGGAGTACCCACCGAAGTTTGCGACAAGGTAGCTTTGCCATTTTCGAAAGCTAGCCTGCTTAAGCCGGTATAGGCCTTGCCCGCATTCGATTTGCGCAACACAAAGCCTGCATTGAGTAGCAATTTGGCATAGTCCTCCTTATTGGTACTGTATACATAGTTTTTAAAGAAGTTGCTGGCAAAAGTTGGGTTTTTGGTGAGCTGCGCCAAGGTTTTTTCCAAATCGGCCATGCTATAGGCAATTTCTGTTTTGCCATAGGCTTTCCACAGGGCGCGCATGTAATCGTCGAGGGTAAGTTTAAAATCTGCTCTTAGGCGTAGGTCTAGGGCTAAGGCTACCGCCGCGCCATAAGTGTAATAAGAGGTAAAGATATTGACTTTGTTGGTTTGGTCTATGGCCACTCCCGCATCGGCAAATACGGCATAACGGCTGGCTTGTATCGGCGTAAAGTTTTTGGCACCCGGAGTGTTCAATACCTGGTTAACGAGGCCATTAAAGGTTTGTGCGGCGTTATCTATAGACCTGAAACCAGCACGTGTTAACAACAGATTGCCATAATATTGGGTAAAACCTTCGGCCACCCAAAGTCCGTCGGTAACATTCGAATGCTCGAAGTTGAACGGCTCCAAGCCTTGGGGCCTCAGGCGTTCTACGTTCCAGCTATGGAAATATTCGTGGGAGAAAGTACCTAAAAGTCCTGATTCGTAGCCGGCAATTTTAGGCGTTCGCTGTACAATAGAGGTTGAATTTCTGTGTTCCATGCCATCGCCTGCATTGTCAGGATAAACGTCTTGCAAAAAGTAATAATTGCCATAATCGTAATTGGGAAATTCGCCCCAAACGGCCAGGTGTTCGGCAACCATTTTTTTGAGCATTTCGGCATAGTTGTCTATGGTTTGCTGATCGTCGTTTGAGTGAGAAACCAAATGGATGGTCTGTACTTTTCCATCGGGATTTTTAACCTGCCAACTGGCCATTTTGTAGTCGGCTATTTCTGTTGGACTGTCCATAAAATATTGGAAGTTAGGCGCATAATAGGTATCGTTGCCCATCGGTTTTAATTGGGTAGCCACTTTCCAGTTTGGCTTGTCGGCATAGTTGAATTTTACGATGCGCGGTCTTTTGTCGAGGCCGATTGGAAAGGCAAAGGTTGCCGGAATGTTCATGTGGGCATGGGTCTCATCAAAACCGGCATAGGTGCCGTCAATCCAGTTGCCAAACAAGGTGTAGGTTACTTTTACGGTTGGTCCGTGGGTGGGGATTTCGTACACATCGCCTTCTGGCTGATTTAATTGGAGCACTTTTCCATTGGCATCGAAGGCTTTAACGTTATATACGTTTTTGCCAAACTCGTGCGTGGCATACCTGCCTGGCGACGAACGGCTCATGCGTACCTTTAACGGCCCTGCAGGCACACTAGGGATGGTCATGCTGATTTGTGCCTCGTGATGGATGGCGTTGGGGAAGCTTACTTCGTAGCGGATTTCCTGTTGCGCGTTTACGGCGGTACAGAGTGCCATTGAACCGATGGCGAGTAAAATTTTCTTCATCATTAAAATAATTGCCTCAAGTTAAGGCTATTCGGCAAGACGAACAAATTGTGAGAAGATTATTACTCAACGAAAGACTTGTTTTTGCTAAAAAATTTAGTATATTTGTAGGGTGGAAAGGAATTGATGGTTTTCTGCTCTGCAATAAAAATGCTATATTGTATAGCATTCATTACTTTTGTGCTAAGTTTCAAATATGGAGTTCAATAGCATTTATACCAAAGATCAAATAGACAAGCTAGGAAATGCTATTATTTTTTTGTGCGAGCAAATGGGTTCGCTTTCTAAAACAAAGCTTTTAAAACTTATTTACCTGATTGAAGAATCGTCGATTAAAAAATACGGCGTGCCTTTTTTTAATTTGAGGTTCGATGTTTGGAAATTAGGGCCTGTTTCTCGCGATTTGTATGCAGAAATTACTTCAGAGCTATTTCTTTTAGAAAACTACATAACCAAAGAGGCAAAAAAGGATAATGTATTTGTGAATGCGAAAAAACCATTTTCAGATGACGAGTTTAGCGACCTTGAAATTGAGTTGCTTCGGCAAATAGCCACTTCTTTTAGGCAATATACAGCCGATGAGCTCATTGAGCTGACCCACAGAAAACATTCGCCTTGGTATACAACAGCCCAAAAAAACGGACTATTAGAAGCTTTCGAAAACGGGCTGGCCAATACTTCGGCTATTGAAATAGATATGTCTACGTTACTTGCTGACGATGAAGCCAAACTGTCTGTTTATAACGGACATAAAGAATTTTTGGAACAGTCTCGGAAGCTGAAAGCCTAATGTATGTTCCTGGAAATATAATCTACTTTGATCCTTTTTATTTTAAGGACGGATCAGCCTCAAAGCCGAAATATTTCCTAGTTATTAAGCTTGTTGGCGAAAGCGTGCTTTTGGCTAGCCTGCCGTCCAGTGTAGATCATTTGCCCAGAAATGTTGAGATAGATCACGGCTGTATCGAAATACCCGAAGGCAATATTAATTGCTATGTTTTCAAGGCCGGTAGAAATATTACTAGTAATGATTGGTGTTTTCCCAAAAACACGTTTTTATATGGGCAATGGCTTGACGACTATGAAATCGCATTATTGAACGATATTTATCCTGTTGAAAATATTGATTACCAAATTATAGGAAAGCTTACAGATGCAGAACTTGCCAATGTAATCGGCTGTTTTTTAAATTCGGCTTCGGTTAAGCGCAAGTTCAAACGTATTTTGGCTCAAAACCTAAGTTAATCTTCCCCGTTCAATTCGCGGTGGGCTTGGTTCCTGATCTGGGCCTTGCGCTTTTCTATTTCGGTGCCAACCCGGGTTTCATGAATGCCATCGGCTACTTCCACTTCAAACTCACGCTCTTTGTTGGAGCGGTGAACCTGACTAAATTCTATATTTTCGATGGCCTGGTCATAAGGTCCGCGGCTGCTCATGAGTTTTACAAAAACAGGCAAACATTCAAAGAAAATAAACAAAAGGCCGATAAAGGTTACAGCCATTGCGGTGTTGAGGTCTCTGGTGCCATCCACATTAAAGCCGAGCTGGCCCAAAGCCCAGTTGCGGTCGGCAAAACCGGCAATGTTGCTCAGGCTGTCTAGTTGCTTGGTGGTGTAGAGCTTCTCGGTCATCAGGCCATCAAACTGCTTGCGTCCATCAACAAATTTTTCCATTTGGCGGATATCCGAGTTTAACGTGTCGAGGTTTTGTTCGCGCTGCTTCAGTTCAGCCTCCTTGCGTTTGGCATAAGGTCCGTAGCCCATAATGCCCGAGGTTTCGGTGGTTTTATTGCCGAATATTTCGAAATTGAGTTTTTGCCTGTCTGATTTGATGGCGGCGGCCAACGAATCGCGTTGTGCCTTGGTTTCGTTCAGCTTGCCGATCTCGATGGTGTATTTTTTTTCGAAGGCCTTGTTTAAGGTGTCGATTTTGGAACGTTGCCCGTTCAGGTAGCTTACATGCAAACGCTCTTTGATTTCTTTGTCGAAGATCTTCAATTCCAATGGCCTCGAAATCACAATGCCAATCATAATGGCCAATAAAATGCGGGGCGTAGCTTGCCAGATCTGTTTGCGGCTGCTGGCGTTTTTGTTGATGCTCGATACGATGTAGCGGTCCATGTTAAAAATGGCCAGGCCCCAAATGATGCCAAACAATAGGGCAAAAAACCAGGCAAAATCAGCTCCCTTAAATACAAAATACATGGCATAGCCACCCGAAAGCGCGGCAAATAGGCCGGTAAAGAAAATGGTAGCACCAATACCGATGTACTTGTTGTGTTCTGTTGGGTAATTTTCTAAAGATTCGATGTGCGCTCCGGAGCAGAACCAGAAGAAACGAGAGATGCCATTGTTCATATTGATGCAGCCAATTAAGCCAATTAATCGAGATTTACTATTAAACGCATTTATAGGCAAGTTGTTACAGCTGATGCGATAAATTCAATATTCGGATGACGGAGCCGGAAACCAGTCAACCGTGTTTTTTGTATATTTGTAAAAAATATAAAATCATGAAAGAGATTTCAGTACAAGAACTTAAACAAAAAATAGACAATAAGGAAGATTTCCAATTGATCGATGTCAGGGAAACTTTCGAGTATGAAACCTCTAACCTGGATGGCCTGAACATTCCGTTGGGAGGCATTTTGATCGAAGCCGATAAAATTGCTACAGATAAACCTGTAATTGTACAGTGTCGTAGCGGCAAAAGAAGCGCCGCCGCCATTATGCAATTGGAGCAGGCCCATGGTTTTGACAACCTGTATAACCTTAAGGGCGGTATCTTGGCTTGGCAAGAGGCTTTCGATCCGAATATGCCAGTTTATTAATAATTAGCGAATGATAGAATGATAGAATGTTAGAATTAGCGAATGATGGTCTCTTCTGATTGTTGTTCAACACGCTATTCAATCATTCAAAATTAAACCATTCAAAATTAAACCATTCAAAATCTAGATGCCGTGGGTAAGAAAATAGCCATTAACGTATTTTACAATTTAGGACTTATCGCCTCTCTTTTTGGCATGATATGGGCCTTTAACAACAAAAGTCCGCTGATTATCGCTTTTTTTGGCGCAACTTTCGTGGCTTTCCTTTATTTCAAGATCCAATTAATCAAGGATTTTAGAAAAGGGATTAAGAAATAACAGCTGTAGGCTTCGCAGGTTTTCAAAGTTGCGAAGCCTATTCGGTTTAAAATAAATTTGCCCCACCGGTTAGCCCCAAGCCAGGGAGGCTGTTCAATACGTATTTGCCGTTCTCCATTTTTGGCGCATCAAATGGATTGTTTTTGGTGAGCCATGGGCCATCCAAGTCTGCCCAGTCGCACAAAGGTGCCAAGGCCGCTCCGGCTAAGGTGGCAATAGAGGTTTCGCTCATGCAACCAATCAGTATTTTCATGCCAAAACTTCGCGCCTTTACAATCATTTGATGGGCTTCATATAAGCCTGCACTTTTCATCAGCTTGATGTTGATGCCGTGATAGGCGCCCTTCAGCTTTTCCATGTCGCCAATGCGCTGTACCGCTTCGTCGGCCAGGATCGGAATCGGGCTGCGCTGGGTAAGCCAGGCATTGCCTTCCAGATTATTCTTATCCATCGGCTGTTCGATTAGCACTACGCCCTGGTCATGCAGCCAATACACCATTTCTATGGCTTGTTTGCGGTCAGTCCAGCCTTGGTTGGCATCCACATACAGGGGCAGGCTGCTTACGCTTCGGATGGTTTGGATCAGTTCTTTATCATTATCTCGGCCCAATTTGATCTTCAATACTTTAAAACCTTTTGCGTCGGCTACTTTTTCTCTGATCACTTCTGGACTGTCGATGCCAATAGTATAGGAAGTAACAGGCATTTTTTCGGGGTTGGCCCCATAAATTTCGTAGCAGGGCTTGTTCTGCAACTTGCCGTTAAGGTCGTTCAAAGCAATGTCGATAGCGGCTTTAATGGCCGGGTTGCCGACTTCGAGGCTATCTAAATATTGATGTATGGCCGCAAAGTCGAAAGGGAATTTGAACCTGTTCCAATCCACCTTGGCTAAAAAGGCCTGTGCCGAGGCATGGCTTTCGCCCATATAAGGCACCATGCTGGCTTCGCCATAGCCTACCATGCCTTCATATTCAACCTTTAAAAGCAATAATGGGGTGCTGGTACGGGTAAATTTAGAAATGGAAAAAGGGTGTTTGAGTTCTAGTTCAAATTCCTTGCTGCTTATCTTCATTGTCAATCGTCTTATTTGTAAAAAGGTAATTTACCTGGAGTATATTTGTAACGCTAATTCTTAACGCCATGAAAACTATTTCAAGATTACGGTATTTTCTTTATTTCTCCATACTTATTGTTGCATCGTGCACAACGGGCAAAAGGGCATTACAAAAAGGCAATTATGATGCTTCGGTATCAAAGGCGGTAGATCGGCTGAAAAGCTCGCCCAAAAATGCCGAGTCTATGAAGGTTTTGCCAGAGGCTTATGGCTTTGCGCTGAACGACCATTTGCGTAAAATAGACGAAGCGAAGTTGTCGTCGGATGTGTTGCGCTGGGAAACGATACTTTACCATTATCAGGCCTTAAATCAATTGGCCGATGAGATCAATGGCTGTCCGGCTTGCTTAACATTGGTGCCAAATGCGCAGCGTTTCATCAACGAAGCAGCCGATTCGAGATCGAGAGCCGCCGAAGCACGCTATGTTCTTGGCCAAAAGCAGCTGAACGAAGGCAGCAGGACGAGTGCAAAGAATGCGTACTTCAACTTTGAAAAAGCGCAACAGTTTGATCCGGGCATTAAGGATATCAAAGCCAAAATAAACGAGGCTTATTGGGCTGCCGTTGTAAAAGTGGTGGTGCAGCCGGTAGTGGTTAACAGCACTTATTATAAACTGAGCGCCCAGTATTTTCAACAACAGGTAGATAATTTTATGGCTAACTACCAAAAAAACCGCTTCGTGATTTTTTATTCGGAGCAGCAGGCCAGCAATCAGAAGATCGTTCCCGACCAGGTGCTCAGTCTAAACTTCGACGATTTTGTGGTAGGCCAAACCTATGTGAAAGAGCGCGTAGAAAAGTTGAAAAAAGATAGTGTTGTGATTAGCCGTGGCCGTACCAACGATCCGGTTTATGGAACGGTAAAAGCCACTTTGAGCATCTTCGAAAAGAAAATAACATCTTCGGGTTTGTTGGCCCTAACCATTACCGACTGGCAAACGCGCAAGGTGTTGAGGCAACAACGTTTGGCCGGCACTTACGTGTGGCAAGACAGCTGGGCCAGCTATAAAGGCGACGAAAGGGCGTTGAACAAACAGCAGCTGGCCATGACCAATAGAAAGGAAATGCTGCCTCCGCCACCAGCCAATCTTTTTCTCGAGTTTACCAAGCCAATTTATGGCCAATTGGTAGATGAGGTCAATTATTTCTACAATAAGTATTAAGATAAATCAGAGCGCTTGCATCAGCATTTTTGCCTATGCAAGCGCTTTTGACTTAACGCTGATAGCCCAAGCCTGAAAATATTGCTAGTTTTGCAGCAATGAACGGCTTATACCAACCCTTTAAGAATTTCGATTTCAAAAACGACAAATGCTTTTTAAGCGGCGATGCCTTTGCTACGCCCCTAACCAGCGTAAATGTGCTGCCCGATTGGCTATTGTCGATGGCCAATTTGACCGGCAACGAGCAGATCAAGCTGCTGGACGAGAGCATCCGCACCTACAAAAGCTTGGTGGTGCCTTGCAATGTAACGGTGTCAGACCAGTTTGTGTCGCCGTTGGAAGACCGTGTGGCGCTGGCTTTTGGCAAGGGTTATGCAGGTGTATCGGCTTTGCCCGAAATCGATTTATTTAATTGGATTGGCAAATTCATGTACAGCATTCTGTATATCGAAATGCAAGGTGCCATCCGCCTGCAGCAATTGAGTGGCGATGGCATGAACATGTCGCAGGGGCTGATGCATAAATTCGGCAACCTGCATATCATGCTGCAAAGCATTTATCGCGAAGTGGTTTTCGAAGACTTTACACCCTGGTCTATCCTGGTGGTGCCGTTGGAAGAAAAAGAAACCGCTTTCAGCTTCCGCGACGAAATCAATACGCTGACCTTCTCCTTGAAGTTTAAAGACTTCGGTATCATTGCCTGCTTGCAGGATAATGGCACCAACAAAAGATACCATCAGGAATTAGTGGATTCGATACAGGGCAAAAAACTTTCAGAACAACAGTTTGAAGAGGTAGCCGCCCGTTTCTTTTACTCGGCCTATTTGTTTAACCGCTTACCCGAGTATACCATTATGCCGGTAGAGGATACGATTTACATTGACGCTATGCCTTTAAAAGGAACACTGAATAAGGCGCTTTTCGATGTCTGGGCACACAAAACCTACGCACAGGTGCTCGAGAACTTTTGGAAGCCTTGGGGCCACACACTGTTCGAAATCATTAAAAATCCTACGGCACCGATGAGCTATTTTGACGAACCTTTTTTACCTGCCGCCGGTTAGGGCCTGTAAACCCAATTGGATTTCCTCCCAAAAGTGCGGGATAATGCCAGGCACTAAGATTACGGTAAACACCAATCCCGTTAATGCCCCAAAAAAGTGGGCATCGTGACCGATGTTGTCCATGCCTCGTTTGGCCATGTACCAAGAATAGATGAGGTAAAGCACTCCGAAAAGTACGGCGGGCATCGGAATGAACATGACACCCAGCATGGCGGTTGGATCGAATAAAATATAGCTAAAAAGTACGGCACTGATGGCTCCCGAAGCGCCAAGGCTATGGTAGCTGTAATTGTCTTTGTGCTTAATTACGGTTGGGATATCGCTCAATATCAAGCTGCCGATGTAGATTAACGCAAACTGCCAATGCCCAATCATCCTTTCTAAGCCAAAGGCAAAGAAATAAAAGGTAAACATGTTGAAGAACAGGTGCATCCAATCGGCATGGATTAGGCCACTGGTAATGAAAGTATATAGATTCCTGCCCTTGCTTACCGTATAGGGATGCATCATAAACTTGCCCAACAGCTGATGGTCGTTAAAGGCATAGATGCTGGTGATCAGCGTAAAAATGAAGATGATCGAGGCAACCGGAGTTGCGTTAAGGTATTCCATCATACTAATTGAGGTTGAGTTTGGTGTTTTCCTGCAGGCGGCCTATCGGATAGCGCATGTGTGTTTTTTCGTAATAATCGGAATTTTTGTATACAAAATCCAATTGAGCACTGGCGCTTTTGGCCAGGTCGGGGTTTTTGGCCTTTTCAGCCTCCAGTTTTTGCTTCAGTTCAGGGTTTTTCTTCAGCAGTTCCGCTCCCGTGTCTTCGAAAACATAAGCAGAATAGCCTTCTTTTTGGCCAAGTACCGAGTCGAAAAAATTCCAGTTGAAGAAAGAATCCGCCGCTTGGGGTTCCAGTGTTTCTACAATGTAACGGTTGGTTGGCTGGTTTACATACACGACATAATCGCCTGCATAGAACTGGATGTCTTGGGTTACCGCATTAACTTTTACGGCCGAGTGCTGATAATGGCCTTCGTACGGACGCGTACCAGTTTTCATATCGGCAATGTAATACATCTCTACTTTGATTTTGGTGTCGGTAGCGAGTTGTTTCATTTGCACGTTGTTCAGCTTTAAAAGTGCAATAACCTTATCCCAGGCTTTCGGAATGATGTAGGCCACAGGCTTGGTTATGCTGAGGCTCGGCTCAAACTTGTCCCAATACTTGATCATTTTGGTATAAGGCGCGTTACGATCGTAATACAAGCGGTCCATTCCGCTAATTTCGCTCGGTTTATATTTGGCGGCATAGCCTTTAAATTCGATGCTGTCGTAAACCGATCGGTTCAGTTTCCAATCGAGCGGAAATTCTTTTTGCTGGGCTACAAATTGGTCAGCTTTCCGTTTGTTTTCGCCAATCAGCTTGGCATCGCGAACCATAATGTCTATGTAGGTCTGCAATAGCTTGTATGTAGATTCTACCCTCTTGTTAAAGGGTTTAAGCATGTGGGTTTCGGGCATAAAGCCGATGGTATTGTGCAGCGCGGCATAGCCGGTAGAGTAGCGTGGCGATTCGATAAAGCCGGTAATGCCGGCATCAGGTGTTTCGTTAATGGAGTTTACGTAAGGAATAAGTTCATAGCCTTTGCCTTTCATCTGCCGGTACAAATCGGGCACCATGGTTTGGGTGAGGTAGTTAGCAACGATGCCGTTCAGTTTGTCTTTCTGGGTTGGAATCAAGGTCATGGTGTACTGGTAGTCGGCACCATTGCTGGTATGCGTATCTACAAAGATTTCGGGTTGCCAGGTATTGAATAGCTGCTGAAAGGCCTGCGAGTTTTTAGAATCGGTTTTAATGAAATCGCGGTTCAGGTCGTAGTTTTTGCTGTTGCCCCTAAAGCCATAAGCTATAGGCCCATTCTGGTTGGCGCGCGAGGTGCCGGTACGGTTGTGGCTTCCATCAATGTTGTACATCGGAATGATGGCGATAACTACATTTTCTGGCAACTTGTTGTTTTTGAGCAGGTCTCTGGCCAACATCATGCTGGCATCTATGCCTTCGGGTTCGCCGGGATGGATGCCGTTGTTGATTAACAATATCCGTTTATCGCTTTTTCTTAGGGCTGCCGGATCAAAAACCTTGCTTTTAGAGAGCACCAGCAAGTGTAATGGCTTGCCAAAATCGGTGCTGCCATAGGTAAACAGCTTGGCCTGCTGCGGATAAGCCTTGGCCAGGTTCTCGTAAAACGAAATGGCTTCTGCATAAGTGGTGGTTGCTGTTTTGTGGCTTCGTTCGAATGGGGTTTCTTGCGCCAAAATACTCAATGGGCCCAAGAGGGCAAGCAATAAGGATAGCTTCTTCATAAAAATGAATAAAAATAAAGTTTCCTAAATTACTTTTTTTATTTGACTAGAAAAGTAACACTATCGTCGCCTATCTAGGCCAAGTATGCCAAAATTGTATCGCACGCCTACCGAGAAATAAGCGTAAATGTCATTTTTGTTGCTCGAGCTGTAGCCATCCATCCCTTCGCCCATGGCCATGGTGCTCTGCAGGTTAAAATTAATTGCCAAGCGGTCGCGACCCCATTGGTCGGGAATGTAAAAGTTGATGCCCAGGTTAATCGGTACGATTACCTCCGTGCTTTTGTCCTCGCCAGGGAAAATATTATCGCCATAGTAGCGCACGTTAGAAAGCTTGTTTTTGATGCCGCCGATGCCTGCGCCAAGGTAAAGTCCACGGATGCTGTTCAGGAAAATGTTTCTGCGGTTGTAGCTGGTCAGAAACTCGCCCAGTTGTACTTTGAGGTTTAAAGACCCCGATAGGTAGGAATTGATAAACTGTCGGTGGTTTTCGTCGTATTGCACATCGCCACCAGCCAGTTCGCCTTTTTGTATCTCGAGCCCAAAGCTTACATAGGGCGTGGTGTAATAATCAATAACGCCATAGCCCGCAAAGGCATAGGTTTTCTTTTTAAGATCGGCATAAGCCAGCGTAGTGCCTGCACCACCTCCTGCACTTAGCCGGAAGAAGTTGGTTTGACCTAATGCGGCCATGCTTAAAAAAAGGGATGAGAAGAGGAGCGCGGTTCTTTTCAAGTAGTGTTAAATTAGGCTAAAAAATTCTTTTTGCAACGCCAACAGGGCCGAAATTATATTTGAGGCCTACAGAAAAAAGCGTATAAAAATCAGGATTGTCGTTTTTAAAGGTGCCCATCGGGTCGTCGTAGCCATCCAGGCCCTCGCCAAAGGTAAAGTTGCCCTGGTAGTTGAAGTTGAGCACATAGCGAAGACGGTCGTAGCCATCTTTAAAATAAAAGTTCATACCCAAATTGAGGGGCATGAGCAGGTTGGTGCTTTTGTCTTCGCCAGGAAACTTATAGCCCAATGGCGGATATTCGGCTTGGGTATTTGGCTTGTAGCGCACAATATAAGTCATTTTATTTCTGATGGCGCCCAGTCCGGCACCGAAGTATAGGCCTTTAACAACGCTCAGGAATTTGCTGTCAGAATAATCAATAAATTGGCCCAGGGCTACTTTGCCACCGATAGAAAAAGCCATAAAGCTGTTTACAAACTGTCGGTTGTGCGGGTTGGTCACAATGTTGCCTCCTTTAATCTTGCCCATTTGTACTTCTAATCCTGCGTTAACAAAAGGAGTGAAATTGTAGTCTACCGCTCCGTATCCAGCATAACTTTGGCTGTTTTCGCGTACGTCGGCATAAGAAACGGTGGCACCAAAGCCGCCACCGGCAGCAAGCTTGTAAAAGTTAACCTGACCCTGGCCAGCAAGTGCTAAAAATAAAAATGAAGCGGCTAAAATAAGTTTTTTCAAATCCTTGTTTTTTACTGGTTTAGCAACAAAAGTATAATCTTTTTTGCATTTGTTTAACTTTTATTTAATAATTTTCGCAGGATATGAACACTTACGAAAACAAGTTAAAACAATTACAGGAGCGGTTTATTCGCTATGCGAAAATCGATACACAGTCTGACCCCGATTCGCCAACCTGCCCTTCAACCCTGAAGCAAAAAGACCTGGGCAAGGTTTTAGTGGCTGAGCTCTTGGAACTTGGCCTAAGCGACGCTTCGTTGGACGAATTTGGCTATGTATACGCCACGCTCCCTTCAAATACAGACAAGCAGGTTCCGGTGATTTGCTTTTGTTCGCACATGGATACTTCGCCCGATTGCAGCGGTGCACAGGTAAAGCCCATTATACACTACAATTACAATGGCGAAGACCTGGCGCTGCCCGACGACCCTAACGTGGTCATCAAAATGAGTGAACACCGCGATTTAAAAGACCAACTAGGCAACGACATCATTACGGCCAGCGGTACCACGCTATTGGGCGCTGATAATAAGGCCGGACTAGCCGAAATTATGGAAGCGGTTAGCTTCCTGAGCCAAAATCAGCAGATTAAGCACGGTACGATTAAAATTCTGTTTACGCCCGACGAAGAAATCGGACGTGGCGTTGACAAGGCCGATTTGAAAAAGCTCGGTGCCGATTTTGGCTATACCATTGATGGCGAAACGCTCGGCTCGATTGAGGATGAGACTTTTTCGGCCGATGGCGCCACTTTAATCATTAAGGGCGTAAGTTCGCATCCGGGCTTTGCCAAAGGAAAAATGGAAAGTGCCATCAAAATCCTGGCCACCATCATAGATGCATTGCCTAAAGACCGCTTAACTCCAGAGAGCACGCATCAAAAAGAAGGATTTATCCATCCCGTAAGCATGCAAGGCCATGTAGAACGGGCCGAAGCGCAATTCATCTTGAGGGATTTTGACGACGAGCTTTTGTGCCAGCATGCCGTTGTTTTGGAAAATGTGGCCAAAGAAGTATTGAAATCTTATCCGAGCTCTGGTTACGAGCTGACTGTAAAACCCCAGTACAGAAACATGAAAAAAGTGCTTGACCAATACCCGCAGGTTATTGCCAATGGCGTACAGGCTATTGAAAGAGCGGGGCTAAAGGTTAAAAAGCAAAGCATCAGAGGAGGTACCGATGGTTCGAGGCTATCGTTTATGGGCTTGCCCTGTCCGAATATCTTTGCCGGCGAACATGCCTTTCATGGCAAACAGGAATGGGTTTCGGTGCAGGATATGGAAAAAGCGGTACAAACTATCGTTAACATTGCCTGCATTTGGGAAGAACGGGCTTAAGCAGGTAATTCGAGCTTGGCCAAGTACTGGTCTTCGCCATCGTCATAGCAAATTGTGCAGTGCCAGCCACACTGTTGGGCGGTGCGCAATAAAGTTTGCTGATCGAGGTAAAGCCAGTTAAACCATTTGCCCTTTTGTTGTTGGTATTCATAGCAATAGCTTACCTCGCCAAAGTAATGGCTGTTGGGCATGGGCAGATCGTTGTAGAGGTAAGCAATGTTCGAACTGTCGAAAATAAGTTGGCCCTTTGGGTTGATTAGGGTTTTGGCCTTTGCTAAAAAACCGACAAATCCTGGCAGGGTACCGGTTAAGCCGATGCCATTCATCATAAACAAAAGGGTGTCGTATTTTTTCTCGAGCGCAAAAATGTCTTGAACCAGCGCATTTTTCACCCCTCTGTTGCGCATGATTTCCACTGCCGTTTCAGAAATGTCGATAGCGGTTACCTCAAAACCATGCTGCTGCAACCATAAGGCATGGCTGCCCACACCTGCGCCGACATCCAAAATCTTTCCTCTGCAAAGCGCCAATGCCCGGTGTTCGAGTTCGGGCATATCATCTTCCTCCCGAAAAAAAACATCAATGGGCATTTCTTCGGGTTCGTCGTAAGAATTATGCAGCCATAAAGTGCTGGCTTTGCCCTTCTGGTAATAGTCGGCTAGTGCCTTTCCAAAAACATCCATGCCTCAAAGATAGCCATTGGATCGGTCAATTGCTTGGTTACCTTAAAATCTAGGCCTTGGCCCTGCTCAAGGTATTTTTTACCAATTCGCCAACAGTACTCAATTTATCTTTTGAGCTGCCTAGCAAATCGCAAAACCAATCGCCTACCTTGTCCTTAAGTTCGTCGGTTTTGTCTGATGAAACTACCAAGGCCACTACGGCGCCCAATGCGGCACCGGCCAATACGCCTGCCAATATTTTTGTTTGCTTTGTCATATCGTCAATATTTATCTATTTAACGTTATACAGACAAAGTTGTTTGCTGTTTTCCGTATTTATGTAGGAACAAAATCGAAATGCCATGAAAAAAGCCTGTTTCGTTGATCTGGACAATACGATTTATTTTACCAGGCCCAATGTTGATGTGCTCGGTCCTTGGTACGGTTTGTTGGCCAGCGAAGGCCTGGGTATTAGTGCCGAAGCCTTTGAAGAGGCAAAGATCGAAATGGTGCGCACGCCATTTCGGAACAAGGCCAGGCTTTATCGGTTTAACGAAGCTGCGATTGCCCATGCCATAGCCTATTTGGAACAGGATGAAGTAAAAGCATCGCTAAGTGTGCACAACGAATACAACTGCCTATCGCTCAAGTACCCTAAAAAATACTAACCTGATTGACTAGCACGAACGCCATGTTGCAAAAACTATCGTATTTTAATCTTTTTCTGGCCATGCTCTATTTGATTGTTTACCTCAAAAGTGGCAACCTGACTTCTACGTCGGGTATTTTGGCCATTGTGGTGCTCAACTGGCTGGCGCTGCGGAGTTTTCAGCTGGGCAGCTATCGGTGGGAAATCTGGTTCTATCCATTTGCTTTATGGAGCCTATACTATGCCGGACTATTGGTTTATGGTTTGGTTAATGTAATTGTTCCAGCCATCGAATATAGCTTTATGAGCAATGAAAACCTCGTTTATGTGGCCTTAACTGCAATATTTGTGGCCGGGGTGCTGTGGCACGCCCTTGCCTACTTCCTAAAAAACCTGAAAATGCCACGGCTTTAATTCGGTTCTAGTTCGGCAACCCAAAACTTAAAAGAAATTCGGCCAGATCGATTACCCGATGGAGCGGAAAGCCGTGCGGCAAAGTGCATTGGCGCTAAACCCGAAGAGTGCTAACAAGCGCTTAACATGGGCTTTACGTGTTTTTAATCGGGTATTAGGCAACGCTTAATTTTTTTGCTTCAACTATTTGGTAATTAAAGTATTCTCCCTATCTTTGCAGTCCCTAAAAACTAGGGTAATCAATATTTTTTAACAAATTAAATAAAAGCAAGTGAATACGTTAAGTTACAAAACTGTCTCTGCCAATGCAAAAACTGTTAATAAACAGTGGGTTGTTGTTGATGCACAAGGAGAGATTTTGGGGCGCTTGTCTTCTAAGATCGCGATGATCATCAGAGGAAAACACAAGCCTGAGTTTACCCCAAACGTAGACTGCGGCGATAACGTGATCGTTATTAATGCAGACAAGGTTAAACTGACCGGAAACAAGTTCAGCGAGAAAGAATATGTTTCTTACACTGGATATCCAGGTGGTCAAAGATTCATTTCTCCGAAAGAGTTAATGGCAAAGCACCCAACTCGTGTAATTGAGAAGGCTGTTCGTGGTATGTTGCCTAAAACCAAATTGGGCAAAAAATTGTACACCAATCTTTTTGTTTATGCTGGTGCAGAGCATCCACATGCCGCACAATCACCAAAAACCATTAAACTTTAATTAAAGGAGAAAAGAAATGTCAGTTACAAATACTTCAGGAAGAAGAAAAACTGCAGTTGCCCGTATCTACTTAAAAGAAGGCAACGGCACGATCACCGTAAACGGTAAAGATCACAAAGAATACTTCCCTACCTTGCCTTTACAATATATCGTTAACCAATCGTTCGAAGTTTCTGAGCTGGTTGGCAAATACGATGTAACCGTAAATGTAAATGGTGGCGGCGTAAAAGGTCAGGCAGAAGCAGTTCGTTTGGCTATTGCAAAAGCTATTGTCGAGTTAGATGCTGAGAAAAAACCAGCATTGCGCGCTAAAGGGTTGGTAACCCGCGATATGCGTATGGTTGAGCGTAAGAAACCAGGACGCAAAAAAGCACGTAAGAGATTCCAATTCAGTAAACGTTAATCTTAAGGAGACAAAACAATGGCAAGAACTACATATCAAGACTTATTGGATGCAGGTGTACACTTTGGTCACCTTACCCGTAAATGGAATCCAAAAATGGCTCCTTATATTTTCATGGAGCGCAATGGAATTCACATTATAGATTTAAATAAAACTTTAACTAAAACTGAGGAAGCTGCCTCGGCGATTAAACAAATCGTGAAATCAGGTCGTAAGATCCTTTTCGTAGCAACCAAGAAACAAGCTAAAGAAATCGTTGCCGATCAGGCAAAAAAAGTAAACATGCCTTTCGTAACCGAGCGTTGGTTAGGTGGTATGTTAACCAACTTCGCAACCGTGCGCAAGTCGATCAAAAAGATGGTTACCATCGATAAAATGACAAAAGACGGTACTTATTCAATCCTTTCTAAAAAAGAGCGCTTGATGATCCAACGTGAGCGTATCAAATTGGAAAACCTATTGGGTGGTATTGCCGACTTGAACCGTTTGCCAGCTGCGATTTTCTTGATCGACGTGAAGAAAGAGCATATCGCCGTAGCAGAAGCAATGAAATTGAACATTCCTACTTTTGCGATGGTGGATACCAACTCTGATCCTTCAAACATCGATTTCCCAATTCCGGCTAACGACGATGCAACGAAATCAATCTCATTGATTACCGATGTAATTATCAAAGCCATCGAAGAAGGTTTAGAAGAGCGCAAACGCGAGAAAGACGAAGAAGCAGAAAAAGAAGCCGTAGCTGTTAAAGCTGCTGCCGATGCACCTGAGGCTCCTGCGAAAAAAGCGACCAAAAAAGCAACTGCCGAAGCAGAAACTTCGGAAGATACAGAGGCTTAATTCAAATAAAAATGGGTTACGGGTATTATGTTGCAGGCTAGCTTACAACGTAAAACTGGTAACCCATAACTTTTTATAAAAACTTTAAAAAAAGAAACAAAATGTCTACAGTACAAATTTCTGCGGCAGACGTAAACAAATTGCGTCAACAAACAGGTGCCGGTATGATGGATTGCAAAAAAGCATTAGTAGAAGCCAATGGCGATTTCGAAGCTGCTGTTGATTTATTGCGCAAAAAAGGTCAAAAAGTATCGGCTGCTCGTTCTGGTAATGCTACCTCAGAAGGTCAAGTATTAATCCATGTTTCGGCAGATGGTACAAATGGTAAATTAGTTGCTTTAGCTTGTGAAACTGAACCAGTTTCTAAAGTTGAAGATTTCCGTAACCTGGCTCAGGCGGTTTTGGCAGCAGCTGTTGCCAACAATCCTGCTTCTGCTGAAGAGTTATTGGCGATTACTTTGGAAGACGGACGTACAGTTGCCGAAACAATTACTGAACTTACTGGTAAAATCGGCGAGAAAATCGTTATTCAAGAGTACGCAAATATCTCTGGCGAGCAAATCGTTTCTTATATCCACTCTAATGGTAAAATGGGTGTTTTAGTAGTATTTGAAGGCGCTAATGGTGCAGATATTACTGAAGCTGGTAAAGATGTGGCTATGCAAATTGCTGCGATGAACCCAATTGCTGTTGATAAAGATGGCGTTGATCCTGCAACTATCGAGCGTGAAATCGAAATTGCCAAAGACGTGATCCGTCAAGAAGGCAAACCTGAAGAAATGGTAGAAAAGATTGCTGCTGGTAAATTGAACAAATTCTACAAAGACAGCACTTTGTTGAACCAAGAATTCGTTAAAGACGGTTCTATGGATGTTCGTAAATTCTTAGACAACACGGCTAAAGGCCTAACAGTTACTGCTTTCAAACGCGTACAATTAGGTGCTTAAGAAGCTTATACCCTAAAGAAAAGCCCCGAAAATTTTCGGGGCTTTTTTGTTATCCATAGCTCAGTAGGTGGATGGGAAATCCGGCAAGCTGTGGGTTTTGATAAAAGCTAACGCTTTACCTCCACTCTTCCAACCTCTTTGCCCGAATCGTCAAACATTACTGCGCTCAGCAGCTGCTTGTTGGCCTTGATTTTGGTAAAGGTTCTGGTGCCTTCTTTCGGCCCTCCGCCAATAATTAAGGGATAATTGTTTTTGCCTTGGGCAGGCTGATGCACCATGTATTTGTGGGTATGCCCGCTCAGTACCAGGTCTACCTTGCCCTTGTTCAATAGGGGCTCAAAAACCTCGGTACAATGTACAGGGCCATGCGCATCGCCAGAGTAACGTGGCGGAATATGCATCATCACCACCCTGAACGGAGCTTTTTTAAAGGCTTTGCTTTGCATTTCGGTGGCTAGCCATTGGGCCTGTTCGATACGGTATTGGTCAAAATCGACAATGCCCGCATAAACCGGATGTGCATCTTCCTTGTCTTCGCCGGTATCTAAAATCACGAACCTAACCGGCCCCAAGGTAAAGGCCGTCCGGCCTACATTCTGAAAATACGCGGGAAATTCCCGGCAGAATTTGCCTCTGGTTTCGTGGTTGCCCCTTACGTAAATGAACGGCGTTTGCTTGGCAAAAGCATCAACGCAAGGCTGCAGCATGTGGTCGATGATTTGTTTTTCGTCAGTTTGATAATCGAAGATATCGCCGTTAAAAAAGATGAAGTCATTTTTCTTTTCCTTGTCCAGCTCCAAAAGAAAAGGAATGGATTTAGGCCTGTCGTGAATATCGTTGAGCATTAAAAAACTGATGTGCTCTTTGGTGCCGTCTGCATTAACAAAAGTGCCGGTATCGCTGAGGGTTGCACCATAAGTAAGTTTGTAGGGCTGAAAATCGACTACTTCCTTGCTCACTATCTTGTAATGGTAGGTAACCCCTGGCTTTAGGTTTTTCAGGGTAACGCAGTTGAGCCTTCCTTCAGGCCTTAAGCCTAGTTTGCTTTCGCCATAGGCTTTGAGGTTCAAGGCATCGGCGCTTTCGCCATATTCTACCCAGCTGGCGGCATTTTTGTTGGTAATCCATAAAATGCTCATTTCGTTGCCAAAAGTAGTTTGCAGGTAAGGGCCTACACTAATGCCGAACGCTTCTTCGCTACCTTTTGCAATTGTTGGACTGGCCATGGTCACGGCTGGTGCCATTAAAGTGGCGGCGCCAAGGGCCAAACTGCCTTTGAGAAAGTTTCTCCGCTGTTGTTGGGGATGATTTTTTTCCATGAATTTGTTTTTCTAAGGTGATGAGCTAAATATACTATACAATCGTTGACTCTGGCCCGACGTAAAATAAAATTTACGTTAGTCATAACTGCCCAAGTCCGGGCACAGGCAATCGGCCTGTGTTATTTTTAAAAAATAAGCCGTGGCAGGAAACAATAGGGGGCTGAAACAGTTATACATAAACACCAGCAAAATTGCAGAAACTTCAAACGTGTTATGCTAACTTTGTTACATGATAAACAAGATCGATAACAGCACCTATTTTAATGGGAATGCCATTGTGCACCATCAGCAGCTTACGTTGGAAGGCAGTAAAATTTCCGGTATTGCTTCGGTTGTAAACGGCGCAAAACAAGACAGTTTGGTGGTTCCGGGCTTTATCGATCTGCAGATTTACGGCGCAGGGGGCAAGCTGTTCTCAGCTGAACCATCGGTAGAAGCCTTGGTCCATATTGAAAACGAGTTGCTCAAAACCGGGACCACCGGTTTTTTGGCCTGCATTGCCACCAATACCCCTGCTGTTTTTGAACAATGCATTACAACAGCCAAAGCCCATCGTTCGATAGCTAAAAACTGCCTGGGCTTACACCTCGAAGGCCCTTTTATCAATGCCAAACGCCGAGGAGCCCATGTGGTCGAATACATCCGTAAAGCTACGCTGGACGAGGTTAAAGCCTTGTTGGATTTTGGCGATGGCGTTATCAAAATGATGACGATTGCACCTGAGCTGCAAGACGATCAGGTGCTCCAGTATCTGCTCGATAATGGCGTAGTGGTTTCGCTGGGGCATAGCGATGCCAGTTTTGACGAGGCTACCCATGCCTACGATAAAGGCGTGCAAACCACCACGCACCTGTTCAATGCCATGAGTCCGCTACATCACCGCGAACCGGGCATTCCTGCGGCCGTTTTTAACCATTCTCGCGCCATGGCCAGCATCATTGCCGATAACCAGCATGTAAGTTTTGAAGTGGTGAAAATGGCCCATAAACTGCTTAAAGAGCGTCTGTTTTTGATTACCGACGCCGTTACAGCCTGCGCAACGGGTCCGTACCAGCACCAAGCGTTGGGCGATAAATTTGTAATGCCCGATGGCACCCTTTCGGGATCTTCGCTTAGCATGCTCCAAGCCGTTAAAAACTGTGTAAACGATTGCGACATTGAGCTGATCGATGCCCTGAAAATGGCCAGCCAATATCCAGCTCAGCTCATCGGTTTGGGGGCTTCGATCGGAAAGATTGCGCCCGGCGCTGATGCCAATCTTTTGGTGCTCGATGAATCATTGGATCTTAAGGAAGTCATCTTCAAGGGAGAGCCGATTTAAAACCAAATATTTGAACCAATTGTTAAATCAATAGCCGGTAAGTAAAAAATTGTTAATATTTTTGGGGTCATGAAATATAAACGCATCCTGCTAAAACTCAGCGGAGAGTCGCTAATGGGCGAAAAACAATATGGTATTGACAATGAGCGTGTAAGGCAGTATGCCGAAGATATCAAAGCGGTTCATGACAAAGGCCTGGAAATAGCAATTGTAATTGGTGGAGGAAATATTTTTAGGGGCTTAAGCGCCGAAAAATCTGGAATGGATCGTGCACAAGCCGATTATATGGGCATGTTGGCTACCGTAATCAATAGCATGGCTTTGCAAGATGCTTTGGAAAAAGTAGGTTTGAAAACCCGCTTGCTTACCGCCATCAAGATGGAACAGATTTGCGAGCCGTTTATTCGCCGCCGGGCCGTACGCCACTTAGAGAAAGGACGTATCGTTATTTTTGGAGCGGGTACCGGCAATCCTTATTTCACAACCGACTCGGCTGCGGCCTTAAGGGCGATCGAGATCAAAGCTGATGCGGTATTGAAAGGAACCCGTGTTGATGGCATCTACACCGCCGATCCCGAAAAAGATCCAACCGCAACAAAATACAGCGAAATCTCGTTTAGAGAAGTATACGCCAAAGGACTGAATGTAATGGACATGACGGCTTTTACGCTTTGCGAAGAAAACCAACTGCCTATTATTGTGTTCGATATGAATAAAACAGGTAATTTCATGAAAATTGCCAGTGGCGAAGAAATCGGAACCTTGGTTCAGGGCTAAATCGAACCATTTTTATATTTTTGTATAAACATTACATATATGAACGACCTCATCAAGAAACAGTTGACTGATGCACAAGCTACCATGGATAAGGCAATTATCCACTGCGAGGCAGAATTGACGAAGATAAGAGCTGGTAAAGCTTCGGCAGGAATGCTCGATGGAATTATGGTAGATTACTACGGCAATCCAACGCCACTTACCCAAGTAGGCAGCATCAATACCCCAGATGCGCGCACCTTGATTATCCAGCCATGGGAAAAAGCCTTGTTAACTCCAATTGAAAGAGCAATTATGGAGGCCAACATTGGTATCAATCCGCAAAACGATGGCACCATTATCCGTTTGGTGGTACCGCCGTTAACCGAAGAGCGTCGTAAAGACCTGGTTAAAAAGGTAAAAGAAGAAGCAGAAAGAGGCCGTATTACCATTCGTAACATCCGTAAAGATGCCAACGAAAAAATCAAAAAACTGAAAGGCGAAAGTGTTTCTGACGACGAAATCAAAACCGGCGAAAGCGAAGTGCAAAAAATCACCGATGCTTACATTCTTAAGGTCGACAAGCACGCCGAGGCCAAGGAAAAAGATATCATGACTGTTTAAGGGCAACCCTAAATCTAGTCTAAATGTAATATAAAAGGGAATGTGGTTCAGCTACATTCCCTTTGTTTATTTTTGCAATCCCAAACATAAAAATAAATGAATTTACTACTCCAATACTTAAAACAACATAAGTGGGTAGTGGTGGTGGCGCTGTTTCTGGCGGCCATTAACATTGGCTTCTCGCTAATGGACCCCTACTTCACCGGAAGAATTTTAGACAGGTTTATCAATAGGAGGCACGAATTTGGCAACGAAAGCGACTACTTGTGGGGCGTGCTCTCTTTGGTAGGACTGGCGGTTGGCGCGGCCATGGTATCGCGTATTGCCAAAAACTTCCAGGATTATTTTACCAGTATCATCGTACAAAAAGTAGGTGCCAAAATGTATGCCGATGGCTTAAAGCATTCGCTTGAACTGCCTTATCAGGTGTTTGAAGACCAACGGAGCGGCGAGACCTTGGGCATTTTGCAAAAGGTGAGATTAGACAGCGAAAAGTTTATCACCTCTTTCATTAGCATCTTATTTGTGAGTTTGATCGGGTTGATTTTCGTTATTGTGTATTCGCTTTCGGTAAGCTATAAAGTATCGTTGGTTTATGCGGCTTCTATTCCAATCATCAGTTTCCTGAGCTGGTTCCTGAGCCGTAAAATCAAAACCATCCAGCGTTCTATTGTAGCCGAAACCACAGCTTTGGCCGGTTCTACCACCGAATCATTGCGTAATATCGAATTGGTAAAAAGCCTGGGCTTGGCCAATCAGGAAATAGACCGCTTGAACAAAACCACCTATAAAATTCTCGGATTGGAATTGCGCAAGGTAAAATATGTGCGCAGCATGAGCTTTGTACAAGGCACTACGGTTAATTTGGTGCGCAGCACGATGGTTGTGGTGCTGTTGATGCTGATTTTTCACGATACCATTTCGCCGGGACAGTATTTCTCGTTCTTGTTCTATTCTTTTTTTCTTTTCGGACCGCTGCAGGAACTGGGCAATGTAATATTGGCCTGGCGCGAAGCAGAAATTTCCTTGGGCAATTTTAAGAACATTCTCAATACACCTGTCGATCCGAAGCCGGCAAACCCGGTTAAACTTGAAAAAGTAGAGACCCTGTCTTTTTCAAACGTAAGCTTCAAGCACTTATCGGGTAAGAACAACGCCCTGAACAACATCAGTTTTACCACTAACAATGGCGAAACGATTGCTTTTGTTGGCCCTTCGGGATCGGGTAAAACCACGTTGGTTAAGCTTTTGGTAGGTTTGTACCAACCTATTGAAGGCGAAGTTTTTTATAACCAAACCTCCAGCAAGGATATCGATTTAGATCAATTGCGAGAGAAGATAGGTTTTGTAACCCAGGATACGCAATTGTTTTCGGGTACCATTAGAGAGAACCTGCAGTTTGTAAGGCCAAACGCTACCGACGAGGAGTGTCTGCGGGTTTTGCAACAGGCAGCTTGCCAGAATTTGATGGCCAGGGCCGATAAAGGCTTGGATACCGTAATTGGCGAAGGTGGCGTAAAGGTTTCCGGTGGCGAAAAGCAGCGCTTGTCTATTGCCCGGGCTTTGTTACGCAACCCCGATATTTTGGTATTTGATGAAGCTACTTCGTCATTGGATTCGTTAACCGAAGAAGAGATTACGGCTACAATTAGAGATGTGTCCGTATTAAGCAGCCATGTTACGATTTTGATTGCCCACCGCCTGTCTACCATCCGCCATGCCGATCGGATTTATGTGTTAGAGAAAGGCCATATCATTGAGCAAGGCAAACACGCCGATTTGTTGGCCGAAAAGGGATTGTACTTCGCCATGTGGAGGCAACAAGTAGGCGAAAGATTCGACAATTAGTACTTCCAACATAAAACCCTCGATAACTTTTAGTTAGATGAACTATGAATTGTCGAGGGTTAATTCGATATTTAGGTTTTAAACAAAGCCGATGAATTTGCTCGAATTTTTGAACTTAGGGGTAATGGAAGTCCTTATTATCTTGGTTATATTAATTGTGCCTGCCATTTTAACCATTTATTGTTTGGTCGATATATTTAGAGCAAAATTTGTGGATAATAATAGCCGAATCCTGTTTTTACTATTGGTTTTATTGATGCCAATTATTGGAAGCATTCTTTATTTGGCCATGCGTAGCAATTATGTGAAGCCCAAAATGCCACCGTTTAATCAATTTCCTTAAATCTGATCTTCGATTTTATCCGCAGGCTTAATGTCATTGAGCGTTAGGGGCAAGAGATTTTTGGTTTTGAGATAGGTGATAAATACTATCCCTATGGTCATGCTGCCCCCAAATACTACAGCAGGTACCACACGCATTAACTTGGCCGTTAAGCCCGATTCGAAAGCGCCAATTTCATTTGACGAGCCGATAAACATACTGTTCACCGCCGAGACACGCCCGCGCATCTGATCTGGCGTAAGCAACTGCATAATGGTTGATCGGATAATTACGCTTACACTATCAAAAGCCCCTTCGCAGAACAGAAAAAAAAGCGTAAGGTAAAAACTTTTGGATAGCCCATAGCAGATAATGCTCAGTCCGAACCCCGTTACTGCAATCAGCAGGTTGCGCCAAGGCTTGTTCATAGGCGAAAAACGGGTCATGGCCAGCATGGTAATTACGGCACCACTTGAGGCCGCGGCGCGCATAAAGCCCAATCCTTCCGAGCCCACTTTTAAAATATCATTGGCAAAAACAGGCAGCAAGGCCACCGCTCCTCCAAAGAAAACCGAGAAAAGGTCCAAACTCATTGCGCCCAGCATCATTTTGCTCTTGAAAACAAAGTTGATGCCTTCTTTAAGGCTTTGAACGATGCTTTCTTTCGGGATAAAAGTTGGCGGATGGGTTTTCAAAAAGAAAATACACACCAGCGATATCAGAATAAAAGTAATGATGACGATATAAGTTGGCGTAATGCCGTAAAAACCATAGATCAACCCTCCTACTGCCGGACCTAAAATAGAGGCCAGTTGCCAGCTCGAGCTGCTCCAGGTACTGGCATTGGGGTAAAGTTCTTTGGGCAGGATCTGTGCCATTAGCGAAAAAGTAGCCGGGCCAAAAAAGCCTCTGGCCAAGCCAATGCCAAAAACCATGGCATACATGATAGGTACAATGTAGCTGGTGGGGATGTAGGCATGCATCTGCTTGGTGGTCACCACCAGCATGGTTAGCGAACAGAGAAATACACCAAAAAATATTTTGAGCAGCAGACCCCTTTTCTCCGATTTATCGGCCACATAGCCCCCATAAAGTGCGATGCCGATGGCAGGAATAGCTTCCGACAATCCAATGAGGCCTAAAGCGAGCGGGTCTTTGGTTAAATGATAAATGTGAAAGCCGATGATAACGGCTTGCATCTGATAAGCAAAGGTAAAGAAGAAACGCATGCCCAAATAAGAGCGAAATTCTCGGTAACGCAGGGCCGCAAATGGATCTTTCTTGGCGGGTATAATGGGTTCAGCTTCCAAAGCAATGGGTTTTAGACAAATGTAAGATTAAGTCGCTTAAAAATGGATAACCTATTTATGTTTCGAGCGCAAAAATCTGGATATAAAGTTGCCCGCTCACTGAAAGGAAACCCCATCAAATATGCCTGAAAAGGCCGAAGGCAATAATGGCGATGAACGAGATAATCCCAAGCGCCAATATGTTGTAGCCGTTTTTTCGGTCTGCATCAGTGTATGCCTGGATGCTTTCGCCACTGGGAAGTGTTTTTTTGTGGTTAATGAGGTGCCAGCCAATGAAAAACCCCAGCAATCCTCCTAATACGGCCAATAAATAGCCAGTAAAAACCCAAACCCAGTTTGCCTTTTGAGGCTCGCTTAAGACAGCCAAGCGCTCTGACCTGAATTGCTGCAAGGTGTTGTTATTCAGTTCTTTTCCTCGCTGTTTTAAGATGTCTTTGGCCAAGGCCACATCAAAGGCATTCCATTCATCGGCCTTTTGAAGCAGGTCTATCAGCTCCTCGTCCGAAAATTGGTAAAGGTAGTGGCTTTCGTCGGCCAATTCGATGCTCTTTTTCGAAAGCTCCTGTAACAGCTCATCGGCGCGTTTAAAATCGTTGCCCCTAAGCTTCACCCTAAACTCCTTGTTAATTTCGTTGTATGCAAATGAAACATCGAAGTTGATGGAACTGTCTTCCAATTCGTAAGCCAATCCGTTTTCGCCAAGGAATTGAGCAAGCTCGGATGCGGCGGCCTGGTCGTTAAATTTTTGATAGGTTAAGAACGTTTCTTGGCTCATTAGATTAACGGTTTTGCCGGATTGTTTTTATAGTAGTCTAATTTGTACTGAAACATTTCACTCATGAGGGCGGCGCGCCATTTCGCTTCATCGGCCTTTGCCCCTGTAAAATGTTCGTCTACGGTTTCGTTGAATAAGCGAATCCAGGTATCGAAATGTTCGGCGGCGACAGGTAGTTGGGCATGCTTCAAAAACGGACTACCGCTATAGGCTGGCGTATCGAGCAATAAGGTTTGCCAAAAACCATACATTTTTTCGAGGTGTACAGGCCAGTTATCGCCAATTACCTCATTAAAAATTGGGGCCAGCAAAGCATTGTCACGAACTTTGCCGTAAAAATCGTTAACTAATAGTTTTACGTCGTCCAGGTTCAAGATGTCGGTTGAAGTGCTCATTTGCTTTCGGAAATTAATTCAAATATAAGCGCTTGTAGCTGGGCAGCCTGATTTACAATCATAAAATGACCCCCATTTGGTATTTCTATCAACCGATTAGATCTTGAAGACTTGATAGGTTTGATTGGAAAAATACGATCGTTGGTGCCATGGATATGAACCAAAGGAGCTGTTATGGCTTCTTTTTTCCAATTCATGATTTTATTAATGGCCCATTTTAAGAACCTTGGGTCGGTATCTTTAATGATTTGATGCAACAATATGGATTCGGCTTTATTCTTGGTCCCAAAATAATAATCGGCGGTAAGCTTATTGCCCAAACGAAGCAACCAATCGGGAATCATTTTATAGATTTTGGTTTTACTAGCCCATTTGAGTTGCCAGCTAAATTCTTCTGGGGATTTTACACTTGAAATGATGATTACCTGACTACAATCAATAAACTTGGCTATTTCTTGGGCAACTAAACCACCAAAGGAAAGACCAATCAAAATTACGTCATTGTTAACATCGATTTGATCGACTGCCAATCTTTGTGCATAATGGCTTAGGGTTTCTGTCTTTGCCGGTTTTAGCCACTGAATAAAACGATGTTCGATGGCATGAAAATCGAGAAATTTAAACACGCGCTCATCTGCACCAAGGCCGCTTATGAAGTAAACCATTGCCGAAATATAAGCAAAAATATGCCCATCGGCTAATTAAAGTCACGGTTTATGGATTGTTTGGTGCCAGGTGGCTGGAAGCTATATCGCCAAATCTTCATCGCTTTAGGTAAAAAATAACCCACCAGATTTTGAGGCCTGATGGGTCGGTATGAAGATGTTGTTTTAGGGTTGCTTAGAATTTTACGTTTAGGCTTAACAGAAAGTTTCGGGTAGCCTGCGGATAGTAATAATTTGTTCGGCTCAAATCGCCGGCATACAGGTAAGGATAGGTACCCCCATTGTTTTCGTAAAGGGTGCTAAATACGTTGTTTACCAAAAGACTTAATCCAACATTTTTAATCCCCACAATCGAGGTGTTGTAGCCTAAACGCACATCGTTCACAAAGAAGTTTGGCAAAATGCGCGTAACGGCCTGGGTATTGTCTAGGTATTGCCTGCCCACATACTTGCTGATCAAGGCAATTTCTGCATTTTTGATGGGGTTATAAGCAATCTCGCTCGACAGGATAAGGGCCGGCGAATAAGAAATATCGGTATTTTTGTAAGTATTGGTTACAAAGGTTTTTCCGCTCGCATCGGCATCGTCGTAGATGTACTCGGTAAATTCCTTGATTTTATTGCGGCTCAAGGTAGCCGTAGCGCTCCACGACAAATTTTTAAGGATTTGCCAACGGCCGTCCAATTCTAAACCTAAACGGTAGCTATCGGGTACATTCTGACGGGTTTGTCCACCAACATCGTTCAGCTTTCCGGTATTGATCAGCTGGTCTTTGTACAGCATGGCAAAGCCATTCAAGCCCATACTGAACACCTCTTGCTGGGTACGGTAGCCAAATTCGAAGTCGGTTAGTTGTTCCGATTTAGGGCGGGTATTGATGTTTGAATCGGTAAAATCTCTTCTGTTAGGCTCTTTATGTCCAACGGCAACAGACGCATATACATTGCTTTTGGAATCAATATTATAGGTTAAACCCAGTTTGGGATTGAAAAATTCGAGTCTGGCATTTTGTTGCGCCGGATTTCCAGCTTCGTCCTTGCCGAAGTAAGAATAGTAAACGTTTCTGTACTGCAAGTCGGCAAAGATGTTAAACTGTTCAATTTGGTAATTGGCCCGGCCAAAAATATTGAAATCGCTTTTAAAGGCATCATTGTCGTTGTAGATATGTCTGGCCGATTGGCTGGCATCGTAATTGGCAAACTGGGCCCAGATCACTTCGTCAAAGTGACGGCCTTTGTATTCGTTGTAAGCGCCACCCAAAGTAAAGCTCAGGTCGGTTTTAGGCGTGTAGTTTAAAGAGTAGGTTACGCCATAAAAATCATTGTCGAGCCACAAGCGCCTCACCAAGTCAGATTTATCGATGGTTGTTCCACCAACAACGACCGGCTTTATTTGATATTTAGCCAAGCTTTGGTCGTCTTTGTATTCCTCGTAATAGCCTCGGCCATAAGTATAATGCAAGGCGGCGTTGGCCGTGAGTGTTTTGGCCAAGTTACGGGTGTAAAACAATTGGTAGTGGTCTTGCTGGTAGTTATCGGTTTGATTGTCGTAGGTAAAATCGTTGTGTCTGCGGTCTGTTTGCAACAGGTCTTCGGTAACACCGTTCCAAGCCTGATATGTCTTTTCGGTACCGCTAAATACGTTGGCACGTAAAATATCATTTTTGCCATAGTAGGCACCTGTTACAAAAAACGATTTCAGGTTCGACGAAGCCCGGTCGATGTAGCCATCAGATTTAATTCTCGATAAACGGCCATCAAAACTAAATTTGTTACCAATCAAGCCGGAACCTACACTTACGGTATTTTTCCAGGTATTGTAGGAGCCATAAGTGTTGTTTAGCTCGGCATAAGCCGAATCTCTTCTGGTGGTGGTTTGGATGTTCAGACTGGCTCCAAAGGCACCTGCGCCATTGGTAGAAGTGCCCACGCCTCGTTGGATCTGGATATTATCTACCGACGAAGCCAAATCAGGCAAATTGATGAAGAAGCTACCTTGGCTTTCGGCGTCGTTGAGCGGAATACCGTTGAGCGTTACGTTGATGCGCGTGGCATCGCTGCCCCTGATCCTGATGCCGGTATAGCCTACGCCTGCGCCTGCATCGGAGCTTACCACTACCGAGGGCGTCTGGTTTAAGATATAGGGTAAATCCTGACCCACGTTCTTTTTAGCAATTTCGGCCCGGTTAAGGTCTTTATAGGTCGTTGCTGTGTTTTTTGAGGCCCTGGTGGCGCTTACCACAACTTCATCGGCCAAGAAAGAAAGTGCGCTGAGCTTAAAATCGACAACAGTGTTTGCGGTAAGACTGATTGTTTTTTCTTGGGTGGCATAACCCACATAGCTTACCACCAGGGTGTAGCTCCCGGCTGGGAGGTTGCTAAATTCGTAACGCCCGTTGGCGCCGGCAATTACGCTTTGTCCCTTGTTTTTGAGTTTGATGCCCGCTCCTGGTAATACAGAGCTATTCTCGGCCACGGTGCCCGAAATGTTGAATTGTGCCATCGAAATAATTGGGCACAACAGCGCAGCAAATACTGCGATCACTAATTTTTTCAATTTGTTTTTTTGTTTTAGTAAAACCTATCGGCAGTAGGGGTACTCCCGACTTTAGTTAAACTCCATAAACCATTCCCTACGCCAGCATTACCTGGATCAGGTGTATTTAGGGTTGAGGGTTGAAAGGCTTGAGGACGGGAGGGTAAACCTTCTGCCTTGTCGCCTTTTGCCTTCAGCCTTAAAATGGGTATGTTCTCAGCCTGTATTTGTGTTTTTACAAAACAAGGCACCCCTTATTGATGGCACAAAGGTATAAATTTTTTCGAAATGCAAAATTGGCGGTAAAACATACGAGGTTTTTAAAACTTCGTCTATGTTATTTGGCGCTATCCAACAGGAAATCGTCGATGGCAGCCACGGCATTATTAAGCCTCGCCTCGCCAAGGCCTCCAATCACTTTGTAGTTGGCATTTAAGGCCAGTAATTCTTGGTGCCAAACCTGCATAAAATGTTCACGCTGGGTAGGGAAGTCGCGCAGGGGATCATCTTGCCAAGGTAGATCTATATCCAGCAACAAATAAAAATCGTAGCAGTATTGGGGCAGGGCATCTAAAACCACCTGTGGCGTTTCACCGAAAAAGGCATCGCTCCAGATCTTAACGGTAACAAACGTGGTGTCGCAGATTACAAAATCGGTTTCTGTCATCGATAGTACCGAATCTTCGAGCGCTACCTGTCCGTGAAACATGTTGGTTTCGTCTTGTAGGGTACAAGGCGTAGTAAGGTTGGCGCAATAATAACGGGCATATTCTGGCACCCATGGTACATTATAGTATTTGGCCAATTGCAAAGATATGGTCGATTTGCCAGTACTCTCGGGGCCAACAATGGCTATTTTTTTAATTTGCTTGTTCACGGTATATCTTTTTCCAATCGATGTAGCCTATCAGCGCGATGGCCATATAAATGGCATACATCAATCCAGTGGCGTAAAGTTCTTTAGAAAAATAAACAATTACATAAATAATATCTACAAAAACCCAGATGAGCCAGTTCTGCAATACCCTTCGCGCCAGAAAAACCTGTGCAATAATGCTCGTTGCCGTGCAAAAGCTGTCTATAAAGGGAAAAGAGGCATCTGTTTTTTTGTGCAGCAAGAAACCGAGTCCTGTTGTAAATACGATAACGCCTAAAACGGAGTACATGACTTCCTGCCGGGTAATCTGACTAATAGGTCTTTGCGCGCCCGGGTTTTTCCGCTGTTCGCTCCAATAATACCAGCCATAAATGTTCATCAGCAAGAGGTAAACCTGCAGGCCCATGTCGGCATAGAGCTTGCGCTCCAAAAAGATAAACAGGTAGGTGAGTACGCTTGCGATGGCGAAAGGCCAGTTCCAGATGTTGTTCTTCGCAGCCAGCCAAACACAAAGCAGTCCCGTAATCACACCAAACCATTCCAGTGGGCTTGTTCCGAAAAGGAACTGTTTTACGCTCTCGATGAGTCCGTTGGCCAATACCAGCATACCCAAAGATATTATAAATCGCTTGATGGGTTCAAATTAATTACAAAAGGCGCAACTTGGCTAAACTTGACCTTCTTTTTGATTTGAAGGAGAAAATTAACCAGCTCCTTGGTAATTGGCGGTAAGATATCTTGTTTGAGTTGTTTCGATTGCTGATTGTAGTCGACCTGCAGGGTGTATTCATCGCCATCGTAAACTATTTGACTGTCTGGTTTGAGTTTGTCTATCTCAGACGACTTGATGATTTTGATGAATTCGGCATAGGTGTCGTCATCAAATTTACCCATGCCATATTCGCGTGGCAGTGATTCGCCCCTGTCTGTATACATCACCTTCTTGGCGCTGTCTATAAAAACCGAAAAATTTACAAGCCGGTTCCAAGATGTTCCATAAACATTGAATTTAAGTTGTTTAAAAACGAAGTTCTTGTCGACTACATTTTTTCTGTCAATATATACCAACCTTCTTTTGCCGCCAGACATGTGCTTTGAATTCGAATCGAGGGGAATAAGGATCAGTCTGTTCGCGGTTTGCTTGCGGATCAAAAAATCATAATTGTTAATATGCTCTTTCGAAAAGTCGTCTCCCGAAAGGAAATATCTGTCGTAGAGCCTTAATGTATCCCCAATCAGATGATACGGTCTTGCTGGCTGCCAGTTTCCTGCGGTTTCAAAGTAAACCCTATCAGAATCTATTTTGATATATTCCAAATTCTTGCCCGCCCAAGCCTTAAACAGGGTCTTTTCTTGGGCATTAATTTGATGGAGAAAAGAGAAAATAGAGATCAGTAGAAGTAGGTGTTTCTTCATTGGTTACAGCCTAGGACATAGCAGATCTGTTTTGCTACATCGTTATGATGCAGAAAGCCGTTCTAATCCATAACGAGGGGAAAAAACTAATGGACGAAGGGATAAAACAAAAAATCCGATAGGGAACAACCCCTACCGGATAATAAACCAAACAAACTATTTATGAAGAATACCCTCGGGCAAATCACTTGCCGAGGATGCTTTAGATCTATTGATTAGGCGATGCACTAAAATTTACCGCCGCTCTCACGCTCACCTCGCTGGCTAAACTGTTCCTGAGCACATATTCCATTCTCACTTTCAAATTACTTCCTCTGATGTAATCATCTACAAAACGTGAGTTGTCTATATCTAGTACAAGATTGTTGCCAATATTTTCAGATACATCACTTCTTGACGCTACCATGACTTCCGAGCCGCTTGTATTGACCACAAACAGCTTTACCGACTTGAAAATGCCCAAGCTTTGTCTGGTTGGGTTGCTAGCGTCTAACCTTACCGAGGCCACTTTTACGTCTTTGATATAGGACGTTCCGTTCTGATTGCCAAAAATCTCGTCGAAACTGCTGGTGCTGCTGCTCACCGTTTGTACAGTATTACTTTTCGTATTGGCAGGAATAGTTAAAATTGCCGTGTATGGAAAAGTAGACTTAATAATCGATTGCACGGTGGCACAACCTGTTACAACTATGCAAATAACTATAAATGAAAGCACTAATTTTTTCATCTTTCTCATCAACAAACCGAAAACGATTTGGTTTTTAAAATTTACAAATTAATTTATTCTTGCCCTTATGCTTGGCATCCGAAGCTGAAACGCAAAAAGAATTAAAATATTCTTTAAAACAATTTTTAGAAGGCAATGTTTTTTAGGGGCGACCATCTAAATGAAAGAGATTAACAGGTAACAAACTTACGCTCAGGTAACAAGTTAAATTAAAAATTGATGATCATGAAAAGAGCGAGTTTAAATTTTTTAGCCGTTGCAGGCCTTTCTATAGGATTATTTGCATTCGGATCCATTAAGCAAGGTGGCATACAAGGCAAAGTAACCCCAGCCGAAGGCGCCAAGGAAGTAGTGGCGGTTGCAGGTTCAGATACCTTGAGAAGCCAAATGAGCAACGGCTCGTTTGTATTTGGCAATGTGAAAAAAGGTACCTATACGGTTTGGGTAAAAGCCAATGCGCCTTATAAAGATGCTTCTGTAGAAAACGTAGCGGTAACAGACAGTGCCACTACTGATATCGGAGAAATCAAGTTGCAACAATAAGTATAAAAATAACGTTGTGTGTGAAATGAAAAAAGAGGGTGAAAGCCCTCTTTTTGTTTTTTAAATAATTTCCATGGCAATCAAAAAAATGTTAAAAACTTTTTTGGACTTTTTTTGTCCAATTATTTTTTGTTTTTAATTTTGGACATATTATGGCTAGGGTTGAAAGAATAAAATCTTTTGGAGAACATCTTAGAGAACTAAGAGAAGAAGCAGGGTTAACGCTCAAGTCTGTGGCTGAGCAGATTAATGTCGATACTTCTTTGCTGGCTAAAATTGAACGCAATGAGAGGCAACCCACCAAACAAATAATTAAACAAATTGCAGTGTATTTCAAAGTCAGTGAAAAGGATTTGCTTGATAATTTTTTAAGCGATCAAATTGCCTATAAAATTCTTGATGAAGAAGCAGACCTAAGCATTTTAAAAGTTGCAGAAGAAAAGGTTAAATATCTAAAGACTACTTGGGCTGAAAAATAACCCAAATATGAAAATAGAGGAAGTAATTAATAAGTTAAATAATAGCAAGTCAAAAGGGTTTCAAATTGAAAAACGCTCCGGTATTTTAACGTCAACTTGGTTGATTTATAAAGTAGATGGATTCTATTATTATTTCGATATAAACCAAAAAATTGAATTTTTAAAAGAATATAGATATTCAAAGGAGGAGATATTGCTGTCTCTTATACACATCTGACGCTGCCGACGAAC